>NZ_JAIWOT010000001.1:3390000-3529188 GCF_021295335.1 Komagataeibacter sp. FNDCF1
TAACTTCGGGATAAGCAAGACCCGTCAGTGGGCAACCATCGGCGGGTGGCACAGACCAGGGGGTAGCGACTGTTTAGTAAAAACACAGGGCTGTGCGAAGTCGAGAGACGACGTATACGGCCTGACGCCTGCCCGGTGCCGGAAGGTTAAGAGGAGGTGTGCAAGCACTGAATTGAAGCCCCGGTAAACGGCGGCCGTAACTATAACGGTCCTAAGGTAGCGAAATTCCTTGTCGGGTAAGTTCCGACCTGCACGAATGGCGTAACGACTTCCCCGCTGTCTCCAGCATCGGCTCAGCGAAATTGAATTCCCCGTGAAGATGCGGGGTACCCGCGGTCAGACGGAAAGACCCTATGAACCTTTACTGCAGCTTTGCAGTGGCATCAGAGACATTCTGTGTAGGATAGGTGGGAGGCTTTGAAACCGGGGCGCCAGTTCCGGTGGAGCCATCCTTGAAATACCACCCTGACTGTTTCTGATGTCTAACCGAGGCCTGTTAGCCAGGTCCGGGACCCTGCATGGTGGGCAGTTTGACTGGGGCGGTCGCCTCCCAAAGTGTAACGGAGGCGCGCGATGGTGGGCTCAGGCCGGTCGGAAACCGGCTGTCGAGTGCAATGGCATAAGCCCGCCTGACTGTGAGAGTGACAGCTCGATCAGAGACGAAAGTCGGCCATAGTGATCCGGTGGTCCCGCGTGGAAGGGCCATCGCTCAACGGATAAAAGGTACTCTAGGGATAACAGGCTGATCTCCCCCAAGAGTCCACATCGACGGGGAGGTTTGGCACCTCGATGTCGGCTCATCACATCCTGGGGCTGGAGCAGGTCCCAAGGGTTCGGCTGTTCGCCGATTAAAGTGGTACGTGAGCTGGGTTTAGAACGTCGTGAGACAGTTCGGTCCCTATCTGCCGTGGGTGTTGGAGACTTGAGAGGATTTGTCCCTAGTACGAGAGGACCGGGATGAACATACCTCTGGTGCACCGGTTGTCGCGCCAGCGGCACAGCCGGGTAGCTAAGTGTGGACGGGATAACCGCTGAAAGCATCTAAGCGGGAAACCCACCTCAAAACAAGGTCTCCCCAAGGGCCGTGATAGACCATCACGTCAATAGGCCAGGTGTGGAAGCGCAGTAATGCGTGCAGCTAACTGGTCCTAATCGCCCAATAGGCTCATTCCATAGCCCCCTTGAAAGGGCAACACACATGCACAGCAGTCATCCACTCTCAACACATGACAAAAAACACCAACCCATCCACATCCCCTCCCCATACCGGGGAGACTGGATGACCTGGTGGCAATGGCGGGGAATGATCCACCCGATCCCATCCCGAACTCGGCCGTGAAATGCCCCAGCGCCCATGATACTGTGCCTCAAGGCACGGGAAAGTCGGTCGCCGCCAGGTCTTCCAGTCTCCCCAAACAAACGCGGGGTGGAGCAGCCCGGTAGCTCGTCAGGCTCATAACCTGAAGGCCGCAGGTTCAAATCCTGCCCCCGCAACCAAAACTTATCCAATATCATCAGCATGTTAAGCCGTCCTCAAGGGCGGCTTTCTGCGTTTGGGATATACGCGCAGGATGCAAAGAAATATTGATGTGCGGTTTTATAACGACCTATCGCGCATGAGTTCGCTACCGGATCAACAACCTGTTCCCGCCCATACAACACTGGAAACTGCAGCATGGCGCAGGTCAGTCAGTTGGCAGCGCGTAATCGGCGGCGGTCTGACGGCCTGCTTTGAAGCTATATGGAATCCGCGTTGCAGAAGGGGCCAGCCCATCAGTGGCCGGACGGTCCGGCATGCGCCCGGGTAGAAAGCTTGGCTGATCGGCGCGCACCGTTTCCACCAGAGAACGAAAACACGCCCCCCAATCTGCCTGCCGATATATCTCATCCCCCAAGCTATTGGCCGCTGCGATCAAACTCCGCTGGGTTTGCGAACAGGCGCATAAGCAACGCAAGGAGGAACCGGGTTTCGATCACTTTGAGGGATGATCATGGACATACCTGTCCCGGCGCGTCCTGATGTTCATGATGACCCACGTCTTGTCCCGCTTCCAGCTACCTTACGGCAGCAGGGCAGAAAAAAAGTCACTGGCCTCCTTCCAGAGGCCAGTCTGCCAGCAATGCGACAGGCTATTTCTGATTACATCCTGCGATCACCCATCGGGAAGGCTGGCACTGTGGAAACTTTTTGTTCCAGCCTGCAAAACCGTATTTTGTCAGAGTAGTAATGGTCAGATGGAAATCCACGACTACTGCGCCGCATGGTGAAACTTATTTTGTCTTTGCGTCTGTTTTAAAAATATTATCAATAAATATACCGGTAATGGCATAATTCGCGTTATGGTCTTTATAATGGTGTTTGATGTGATGGGCTTTTAATTTCTTCAGCCATTTTGATTTCATAGGAAATTGATGGCATGAATAATGCACGATATCATAGCCAATATACCCACATATGAAACCGGTGGCGGCAGCGCTTCCGTTCCCTTTTCCCATGAACCAGACGCATCCGGCCCATATCAGTCCACCTAAAGGCAGGGATACGCTCAGGGGCATCAGATTGCGCAGTGGATGGTTCGGCTGCTCATGGTGATTGCCGTGAATGAGGAACACCATCGCTTTCACGAATACCGATGTCCCCTTCAGATGAAAGAGGAAGCGGTGCAGCAGGTACTCCGTCGGAAACCAGACAATCCAGCCGATCAGGAAACAGGCGGCAGAACCCGTTATCGAAGACGCATGGCGGAGCGCATAGAAAAGCGCGGCAAACACGATCACACCCCATATGGCCAGAAACATGGGGAAAGACAAAAGTGTCATGCGCTCAAAAACAGGATTTTTGAACAACCGGATCGGCATATTATCGGTTTCGTTCCTGCCTACCCGCCGCATGTAAGACGTCCTTGAAGTTGAATTGTGGTAATTGCACTGTGCCTTTTACTATTTGGCAGCTTTTATGAAGATGCCACATTTTCTATCATGAATCCTTGGCATAACCTACCACACAGTTTGCATGCCCCTGAATTGAGACGTGGGCACGGCATTCTTAATACACGATTATCCGGAACGCTAGCCAAATGCCTCTGCCGGATTGCACTTGACCCATGCTCCGCAGGGCGATGGTGCTGCCCATTCCGAAGGTCTGTCAGACCGGTGGAAAAAAAGATGGAGATGCATTAGGAACGGTTCCGAATATAGAGAGGAAACCGGATTGGCCTGCCCTAACCTGTTTCGTGCCCCGCCATTTCATGAAGTACGGCCGCCCCGCCTTGCCATACCATGCTTCCGGGCGGTTTCCTCCGCCATGGGTGACAGAACGGCCTGGCTGCAACACGCGGTCACGACCTGGCGGATAGGTGGGACTTTCTGGGCTCCGGCATGTCAATTGCATGGCTCATTTCCCGTTCTGGTGTGCGGTTCTGGTACGCAGGGTACAACATCCCGTGCCCTGATGCAGTTGCTTCAACACATGCTGCAAAAGTACAAGAATACCGATATTGTGCTCTTTCATCCTTCCAGGCATGGGCGGGTTGCAGCATTTGCGCGGCGACACAATATCCGCCATTTCTCCGCCCCGCTGGATCCGCATGTCCTGCTTGACCACGTCGAACAGGTTCATGAAGTCGGCAACGGAGATCTCGGGGCGCTGGCAGCCCTGCGCGGGCTTAAGGTCCTGCGCCATTCATCGCAGGGACATGGCCGGCCGCTTCCGCTGGAGGGAGAGGCCGTGGCACGCGCACTGCTATCGGACTGGGTCTATGTCGACCCATTTGATAAAACTTTAACTGATATTCATAATATAATAGAAATACTGACGCTATGGCGGCAGGTGATTGATGAAAACCGGCAGATCGGGGCATGTGTCGGCATGTCCCTGTGGAAACGGCGCAGGATTACGGATTTTCTTGCAACCCCTCCAGCCGGTCTTCGTTTTGCACGCTCTGGCCGGCGGGCGCTGAAGCTGTGCCGGGGGGATGGATCAGCAATCGCAATGTGGGCCACGCGCGTACCGCCCGGACTGGAAGAAAAGGCAAGCAGGGAAAATATTCCCCTATGGCGCGTGGAAGATGGATTTGTCCGGTCAGTTGGCCTGGGAAGCGGCCTGCAGGTCCCCGCATCCATTATTCTTGACAAGAAGGGGATATATTACGACCCCACCCAGCCCAGCGATCTTGAACATATCCTGGCAACGGCCCGCTTCGACCCGGCACTGCGTCAGCGGGCGCGTGCCCTACGGCATTATCTTGTCCACAAGGGAATTACAAAATATGGCAGGGCCGACCAGTCAGGCATGGCGGAATGGAATAACGCGGGACGCCGTACCATCCTCGTGCCGGGTCAGGTGAGTGATGACCAGTCCGTACTGCGTGGTGGCGGCCGGATCCGTGGCAACCTTGAACTGCTGATGGAGGTAAGATGCCATAATCCGGATGCTTTCATCATTTACAGGCCACATCCGGATGTTACATCAGGTCACCGTTCCGGGACATTGCGTGACGAGGACGTGCTGGCCTATGCCGACCATGTCAGTTATGGCGGTGCGATCACGGCGCTGATGGCACATGTGGACGAGATCCATACCCTGACATCCCTTGCCGGTTTCGAAGGTCTGTTGCGTGGGATCACGGTTGTCACCTATGGGGGGCCGTTCTATGCCGGCTGGGGCCTGACCCGGGACATGGGGGACGTGCCATGGGCCAGACGCGGACGCATGTTGCATATTGAGGAGCTTGTGGCAGGAGCCCTAATTCTTTACCCACGATACCTTGATCCACTGACTCGATTGCCCTGTGAGGCTGAAGTTCTTGTTAATCGTTTTGAAGAGCCGGCTTTGTGGCGTCCGACCCCGCTCATGCGCGCCAAGTTGGCGTATGGAAGGGTGAAGGTCATGGTATCGCAACATATCCGTCGGGGTGAACGGACCTGCAGGAGCCGCAGTAAATAATCATGGTACAAAACATGCAGGTACCTGCGCGGGAATCCCGCAAATTCCTTCTGTTCCAAGGATTGATGGGGCCTTTTTTCCGCCGGGTGGGCATTGCCCTGCGCAAGGCCGGATATGAAGTCTACAAGATCAACTTCAACGGGGGGGACCAGCTTTTCTGGCGCCTGCCCAACGGGTTGAATTTCACAGGCTCCAGTGCACAGTGGCCCGATTTCGTGCGCAAGGTCATTCGTGACCACGGCATTACGGATGTCATGCTGTTTGGTGACTGCCGGCCGCTGCATCGCGTGGCCATCAGCATCTGCCATGAAATGCAGGTCCGGGTCTATGTGTTCGAAGAAGGGTATATCCGCCCCGACTGGGTCACGCTGGAACTGGATGGCGTCAATGGCTATTCCCAGCTGCCCCGTGATCCGGAATGGTATGTGGAACGCGCGGCCCAGCTGCCGCCGCTTGCGCCGCATGTGCGCGTGCCGTCTTCCTTCCGGCGGCGGGCGCTGGAGGCTGTTGCCTATAACGCGGCGGATATCCTGACACGGTGGTATTTCAGCCACTGGAATGATTACCGTCCCTGGCATCCGTGGATAGAGGGGATAGGCTGGCTCAGGCGCCTTAAAAACCGTGAGGCCGCCGAGGACAGGACCAGAGCCACGATGGCCGAGGTCAGGGACAGGGCGCTGCCCTACATGCTTTTCCCGCTCCAGCTTGATGCGGATGCGCAGATCCGGCTGCACTCCGAATTCAAGGGCAACGAGGGGGCGATCGATTACGTACTCCAGTCCTTTGCCCGGCATGCGCCGCCTGACCTGTACCTGCTGGTAAAAGAGCATCCACTGGACAATGGCGTAAAGGACTGGCGCAAGCTGGTCATGCGCATTGCCCGGAAATATGGGGTCCAGGAACGGGTCCGGTATCTGGAATGCGGGGATATCGCCCTGCTGGTCAGGGAGGCGCGCGGGGTCGTGACCATCAACAGCACGACAGGTACCCTTGCCCTTGCATCCGGTGTGCCGGTCATTACGCTGGGGCAGGCGATTTACGACATTCCGGGAATTACCTATCAGAAGAATCTGAATGATTTCTGGTGCAATCCGCCGCCACCGGATGAAAAGATCTTCAATGCATTCCGCAGGGTGCTGATCGACCGCTGCCTGATTGAAGGCGGCTTTTTCTCGGAAGAAGGGCTGAGCCTGCTGGTGCGGGGCACGTTAAACCGTATCCAGTCCCCGGCACGTTCGAAGGATGGAGCGAGCTTTGTCACGTCGCAGCTGGAACGCCTGCAGGCCGTAAAGCGGTAAGCAGCCCCGCCTCCCTTGAAATGTAACAGGAACGTCTGCCGCATGTCCCCGCGTATCTTCATGGATCTGTCACGTCTGGTTGCGCGGGCGGGGGTACCTGTTCCTACGGGCATAGACCGGGTCGAGTATGAATATGCCCGGTATCTTCTGGCGCATGCGGCGCATCGGACCACTTTCGTTGTTTTCCATCCGGCAGGCCGGATCGGTGAAATTCCGTTTGAAGAGGCGCAGGATTTCATCACACGTACAGGTCAGGCATGGGAGGGGGCGGGGGGGCTCTCGTCCAGCCTGCGCTGGCAGGGGCGGCGCATGACATGGCAGGCGCTGAAGGCGGCGGATGCCGGGGCAAGCCCGTCCTCGCCCGGGATGTACCTGAATGTGTCGCACCATCATCTGACCCGCCCCCGGGCCATCGGGAATTTTCTGCATCGCTATGGTGTCGTTTTCATCTCCATGGTGCATGATCTCATCCCCATAGAATTCCCGGAATATGGGCGACCGGGGGAAAAGGAAAAGCATCTACTCAGGATGCGTACGGTCGCGCGACTGGGTGGCGGTGTCATTGTGCCTTCGCATGCGGTTGGCCGCTCCCTTGCGCCCTATCTGCAGCATCGCCCGGCCAGCGCGCATGTGGCGGTTGTGCCCCATGGCGTGCATCTGGGTGAGACCGTTCCTGAACGGAGTGTTTTCCAGAAGGACCTGATGCAGCGCGGGCGGCCGTATTTTGTCTGTCTGGGCACCATAGAGCCGCGCAAGAATCACCTTCTCCTGCTTCATGCCTGGCGCACAATGGCTGAGGACATGGGCTCGGATGTGCCCCAGCTGGTCATTGTGGGCAAGCGTGGGTGGGAAAATGAAAATGTGGTCGACATGCTGGAGCGGTGTCCGGCCCTGCGCGATTGCGTGCATGAATGCCAGGGACTGACCGACCCCGAAGTGGCCGCACTGCTGCAGGATGCAGCCGCCCTTCTGTTCCCGTCCTTCAGCGAAGGCTTCGGCCTGCCGCTGGCCGAGGCGCTGGTGCTGGATGTGCCGGTCATATGCAGTGACATTCCGGTTTTTCACGAATTTGCCGGTAGTGACGTATCCTATATCGATCCCACCGATGGTCCGGCATGGGAACGCGCCATCCGTGCGGTCTGTAAGGGCAATGTCCCGGCGGGCGATGGTCACTTCCGGGCACCCGATCTGTTCCAGTGGCCTGAACAGGTCTGCAAGGGATTGCGGGCAGCGGATGACATGATTGAAAACTACGCGCTTTCCGGTCTGATGCCTGGGTGGAAGACCTGATTGTATTCAGCACATCCAAATAAAAATACCAATCTGGGGCTGGTCGCAATATCAAGGCTGAGTCTTTAGTGAAACAGGAATATATTCCGTAAATTGTTACGATTTAGACATAAAATTATTTTTTGGAAATGATGAGGCATCAGGCAGGTATATGAAAGCAGCATCATGGTCACGATTATAAATAAAAAATACATAATCAATAAGATTAAATAAAAATAAACATCAATAACGTAAAAAAATAATTTCGCAAAAATAATAATTATTTATTTATAAATAAACTAAATTACCTAAAATATATTACCTGAAATAATGAATTATTTATGAAATATGTATGCAGGACTATAAATCTATTTCATATAACCTGATCTCAATAACCAGATTGCAGCATGAAAAATGCATTAATCGGGCGGACTTTCTTTCTTGACAAGCTGTTGAGGGAAAATTAACACTTCGTCGCTCATTCGCAGCATTAAGGCAATAAAGTGGCGTAATTGCGCTGAAATTATGTGGAAAGCAGGTCGGGCAAGCGGCTGTATGCTGACCTGGCGGGTTTGTGCGCCCGCTTATTCGCAATGCCGTTGTCCGGGGATTTCAGTCGTTTCGTGCGCGCTTTCTGTCACGTGGATTTGTGACCCCGCACCGAACGGACGTCCAATTTTTTTTGAGGTGTAGGCGTAGCTGACGGTGAGTATGGCGAAGTTGATGGCGGCGCGGATTGCCGAATTCATGGAACGAGCCGGTGCCGGCCGGGTGCCGTCATGGGTGCCCATCGTCACGGGCGTCGCCATGATGGGGTTCGTGGCTTCGGTGGCCCTGCTGCCGGACGTGCAGGGGCTGATTTCAATCGGCACCGTAACGCTTCTGCTTGTGCTCAACCGCATCAAGGGGCGCGGCATCACCATTTTCCTCATGATGCTGTCGCTGCTGGTCTCCATGCGCTACGTCGTATGGCGGCTGACCTCGACGCTGGAATTCCACGGGTGGATACAGTCCGTCCTGTCGGTCATGCTTCTGCTGGCCGAGGTCTATGCCCTTGTTACCCTGTGCCTGAGTTATTTCCAGATGGCATGGCCACTCCGGCGCAAGGAGCATCCCCTGCCCGAGGACACCTCCACCTGGCCGGAAGTGGATATCTATGTCCCTTCCTATAATGAAGAACTGTCCCTTGTCCGCTCAACCGTGCTGGGCGCGCTGGAACTGGACTGGCCGGAAGACAAGCTCAATGTCTACATCCTTGATGACGGACGACGGGTGGCCTTCCGTGACTTCGCACTGGAGGCGGGGGCCGGCTATATCATCCGCGCGCAGAACAACCACGCGAAAGCAGGCAACCTCAATCACGCGCTGCAGATAACCGACGGCAAGTTCGCCGTCATCTTCGACTGTGACCATGTGCCCACCCGCGGCTTCCTGAAAAGGACCATCGGCTGGATGGTGGCCGATCCCAAGCTTGCCCTGCTCCAGACCCCGCACCATTTCTACGCGCCCGATCCCTTTCAGCGGAATCTGGTCTCGGGTGCGCATGTTCCTCCCGAGGGGAACATGTTCTACGGCCTGGTGCAGGATGGCAATGATTTCTGGGATGCCACCTTCTTCTGTGGCTCATGCGCGGTGATCCGCCGGTCTGCCGTGCTGGGCATTGGTGGTTTCGCAACCGAAACCGTGACGGAAGACGCGCATACCGCGCTCAAGATGCAGCGCAGGGGCTGGCGTACCGCCTACCTGCGTGAACCGCTGGCAGGGGGGCTGGCAACCGAGCGGCTGATCCTGCATATCGGCCAGCGCGTGCGCTGGGCGCGTGGCATGCTGCAGATCATGCGGCTGGACAATCCCCTGCTGGGGCACGGACTGCGGTGGGAGCAGCGGCTTTGCTACCTGTCGGCCATGTCGCACTTCCTGTTCGCCATCCCGCGCGTGACGTTCCTGATCTCGCCGCTGGCATACCTGTTCCTGGGGCAGAACATCATTGCGGCCTCACCGCTGGCGATCAGTGTGTACGCGCTGCCGCACATCTTCCATTCCATCCTGACCCTGTCGCGTATCGAGAGCCGCTGGCGGTACTCGTTCTGGAGCGAGATCTACGAGACATCACTTGCGCTGTTCCTGATCAGGATCACCATCGTGACGCTCCTGCAGCCCCACAAGGGCACGTTCAACGTGACGGACAAGGGCGGCCTGCTGGAAAAAAGCTATTTCGACCTGCATGCCGTCTATCCCAACATCATCCTTGCCCTCGTTCTGTTCGTGGCACTGGTGCGGGGCCTGTTTGGCATCATATGGCAGTTCCACGACAGGCTGGCGCTGCAGTCCTTCGTGCTCAATACCCTGTGGGTGGTCATAAGCCTCATCATTGTCCTGGCCTCCATCGCGGTGGGGCGTGAAACGCGCCAGACGCGTACCGCGCCCCGCATTGACGTGGCCCTGCCGGTCAGGATTACCGACGGGGCAGGCCGTAGCTTCGCCGCGCATACGCGCGATATCTCGCTTGGCGGGGTGGGGGTTGACCTTCACTGGCCTGCGGACGTGGCGCAGCCGGACGAAGTAATGGTGGAATACAAAAACGAGCGGGACGGAATTCATGCCACCGTACCTGCAAGGGTCCTGTCCATGGGCGAACGCTCCATGCGCCTGCAATGGGTGTTGCGCAATCTGGAAGACGAAAGCCAGGTCGTTGACATGGTTTTCGGCCGGAGTGATGCGTGGGCGAACTGGGCCGATTTCCCGCCTGACCGGCCGCTGCGCAGCATTGCCATGGTGTTCAGGAGCATTGGCGGCCTCTTTAATACCAAGGGCTATTGTCTCTGACTCATCTGTGAAGTGACGCGAAGGGCCTGTTCTGATTCTGTTGTGAGAGGGAGGATCGGGAATGGCTGGTGCGATTGCTTTACGGACGGATTATACGGCTTCTGCGTTACGACGTCTGGCTTCTCGTACGCGGGATGCGAATGTTGCACGGCGCCTTTTGTCTCTGGCTGCGGTGCGCGATGGTGCCAGCCGTGGCGAAGCGGCGCGGATCGGCGGCATGGACCGGCAAACCCTGCGGGACTGGGTGCACCGGTTCAATGCTACGGGGCCGGATGGTTTGCGGGACCAATGGCGCAACGGGTCGGTCTGCCGCCTGACAGCGGACCAACTGGCAGAATTATCGGCGCTGGTCACGACAGGGCCTGACCGTGCCCGGGACGGTGTGGTGCGCTGGCGTCGGGTCGATCTTCAGCGGGTCATCGAAGAGCGTTTTGGCGTCTCCTATCACGAACGCCATGTCTCCACCCTGCTGAAGCGGCTTGGGTTCAGCCACGTCAGCGCGCGTCCGCGTCACCCCGGACAGGATCCATCCGTCATGGACGCGTTTAAAAAAACTTCCCCACGATCCTGAGCGCCCACACCGGACATCTGCCCAAGGGCAGGCGGATTGAACTCTGGTTTCAGGACGAGGCCCGCATCGGGCAGAAGAACGGCCTTGTCCGACAATGGGCGCGGCGTGGCACCCGACCACGCCAGCCGGCCGACCAGCGCTACGAGAATGCCTGGCTGTTCGGGGCGATCTGCCCGGCACTTGGCAAGGCGGCAGGCCTGGTGCTGCCGTTTACCGGCACGGCCAGCATGCAACTGCATATCGAGGAAATCTCACGCTGCGTCGCACGCGGCGCCCATGCCGTCGTCCTGCTCGATCGTGCCGGCTGGCATACGACACCCAAACTCAGACTGCCGCGCAACGTCAGCCTGGTCTTCCTGCCGTCCCGCGCGCCCGAACTGAACCCGGTCGAGAATATCTGGCAGTTCCTCCGCGCCAACTGGCTGTCCAACACCGTGTTCAGTGGCATCGAACACATCATCGAAGCCGCATGCACCGCATGGAACAACCTCACCGCCCTGCCACAGACCATCCGATCCATCGGTCTCAGAAACTGGGCTCATATAGGTCAAAGGTGATAGCCCTTGGTATAAGTGGCAGACGCGCGAGCCCCCGCGCGGTGTGGTGGATACGGAAGGATCCGCCGCGCCTGCCGTGGAAGAAAAACTGGAGAAACAAAGCCTCGTGCTGAAACCTGTTCGACGCAGTGCCCGCAATGGCGCTGCCGCATCCGCTGCCCTTTTTGTAGCCCTGACAGCCTTTGGCCCGGTAGCGATGGCCCAGGTGCGCTCTCCCGCCGCACCAGGTTCCATAACGGACCAGACGGGGGTCAGCGCCGAAACCCCGTTCGGGGACAGTAATACCGGCATCGTGCCTGATGTGGCGGTGGCCATCGACCCGGCAGCAGCGGACCGTATCAGCGATACGGAAGTGACGCGCACCCTGTCGTTCCGTAATCTCGGGGCAACGACCGGCCCGCTGACCCTGCGCGGTTATTCCCCGCTGCAGGGGCTGGATGTGATCGTACCTGCCAACCGGGTGGTCACGCATGCAAAGCTGACCATTTCCGGTGCGCTGTCTCCCTCCCTGCTGCCCGAAGCCAGCGCCGTTACGGTAACGCTGAACGAACAGTATGTCGGTACGATCAAGGTCGACCCCGAACATCCCCAGTTCGGGCCGCTCAGCTTTGATATCGACCCGCTTTACTTCACCGGCGACAACAAGCTCAATTTCCATTTCGCGGGCGAATACCGGCGCGACTGCAACGACCTTTTCAACGAGATCCTGTGGGCGCGTATCTCCGACATGTCGCAGATCACGCTCACGACCGTGCGCATCGCGCCCGAACGCAAGCTCTCGCAGCTGCCCACGCCCTTCTTTGATCCCAACCTGCGTTCAACCCTGCGGGTTCCGGTCGTGCTGCCCGACGTTGCTTCGAAAGGCAGTCTCAAGGCCGCGGGGCTGGTGGCTTCGTGGTTCGGCAAGATTGCCGATTTCCGCAAGCTGTCCTTTCCCGTTTTCACGGCCATTCCCGCTTCGGGCAATGCGGTCGAGGTGGGGGAAAACCTGCCTGTTGACGATACGGGCACGCGACCGAGCGGTCCCATGCTGGCGGAAATTGCCAATCCCAATGACCGCTGGGGCACCATTCTGGTCGTAACCGGACGGAACGCGCAGGAAGTGCAGGCAGCAGCCCGCTCGCTTGTGTTCTCGTCCGATACGCTGGGCGGTGTCACCTCCAAGGTCGTGAATGACGTGACACTGGAGACGCGCCAGCCCTATGACGCGCCTGCTTTTGTTCCGACCGACCGCGTGGTGCGCTTTGGCGAGCTTGTCGGTGCGGCGGACCTGCAGGGCGGCGGCTTTACGCCCGCGGGCATGACGCTGCCGTTCCACCTGCCGCCCGATCTCTATACCTGGCGGGGTCGTCCCTATCTCATGGACATGTGGATCCGCGCGCCCGGCGGCCCGGTGGTCGATCTGGAAACGTCGCGCGTCGATGTCAGCCTGAACAACAACTACCTGCAAAGCTATACGCTGTCGCCGCCGGGGCTGTGGCAACGATGGTCGCAGCGCCTGGTGAACCTGCATGCCGGGGCGGTGGGGCACACCACGGCGCTGCCTACGTGGCTTCTGTTCGGCCAGAACCAGTTGCAGTTCAATTTTGATGCCCGGCCGATCGACCGTGGGGCCTGCCGCCGCACCCCCGGGGATATCCGCATGAGTGTGGATTCGGATTCGACGCTGGACTTCCGCCGTGGTTACCATTTTGCCGAACTGCCCAACCTGTCCTATTTCGCCGAGGCGGCCTTTCCCTTCTCCCGCATGGCCGACCTGTCAGAGACAACGGTGGTCCTGCCTGCGCGCCCCGATGCCGGGACGGCGGGCGCCTTTCTGGACCTGATGGGCTTTTTTGGCGCCTCGACATGGTATCCTGCCACCGGTGTGCAGATCATGACGGCAGATCAGGTCGGCTCGGCGCAGCCCCGGGGGGATATCGTCGTGCTGGGCACGACGGCGCAGATGGGGGAAGCTTCCGCCCTCCTGTCCCGCTCCTCCTACGTCATCAGGGACGGGCATATCCAGGTGGGTGAGCATATGGGGCTGCAGGGCATCTGGTACCTGTTTCAGGACCGCGACCATGCGGGTCTCAAGAACGGCGTGACGGCCAGGCTCAATGCCCCGATCGTGGAAGCGGGGCTGATGCTGGCAGCCCAGTCGCCCTATGACAGCGCGCGCTCGGTCGTCGCCTTTACGGGCGATACGCCGGAGCAGATCCATGATCTGGTCCTCAGCCTGCGCAACAGGACCGACCTGCCTTCGCTGCAGGGTGATCTGGTTATCAAGAATGGCAGCCATTTTACCAGCTACCGCACGTCGCCCACCTATACGGTCGGTTCCCTGCCGATATGGGTGCGTATCGACTGGTACCTGACCCATCACCCCTTCGCCCTTTACCTGACCGGCCTGCTTGGTGCGGGTCTGGCATCACTGGGTGTATGGGGATGGTTGCGTGGGTGGTCGCGCAAGCGTATCGAAAATGACGACCTGACTGGTGAATTATGATAAAGGGAAGAAATTGAAAAAACCCACGTATTGATGGAAATCAAAATAGTCAGGATAAGCGGTTTATGTCTGATTTCCATTTGTAGAATAAATGATTTACATTATGGATAGGTAATTCATGAACGCTCTTCTTGCAGGTCTTACTGTCTGAATCAAAAAGCGACCTGATTGATTTTCCGCAGCACTCTGCGGATATGAGCGATCATAAGCCAAGCTTCAGATGAGGAGATTGTGGCTTCGACGTCCCTGGTGAGGCGGCGGCAACGTCCCAGCCAGGCGAAGCTGCGCTCGACGATCCAGCGCTTTGGCAGGACGACGAAGCCCTTGACCTGATCGGAGCGCTTGATGATCTCGATCGTCCACTGTCCGATTTGCGCCAACCCGTTTCGTAGCTTCTCACCGGCATAGCCGCCGTCGGCGATCAGGTGCCGCAACCAGGGGAACAGCGAACGGATCCGGGCTGCAACCATCAATGCCCCGTCACGATCCTGGATGTCGGCGGGATGTACGACGGCAGTCATGATATGACCCAGCGTGTCGGTGGCGATATGCCGCTTGCGTCCCTTGATTTTCTTGCCCGCGTCATAACCGCGAGGGCCGCCATTTTCAGCCGTTTTAACCGATTGGCTGTCGATAATGCCCACCGAAGGCGTGGCATCACGCCCGTCCTGCTCTCGCGACAGGATCACGAGAATATGGTTCATGGCTTCCCATCGTCCCTCGCGGATCCAACGGTAGAAATAGCCCTGCACGGTCGTGAAGGGAGGGAAGTGCCGGGGCAATTGGCGCCATTGGCAGCCGGTCGTAACAATGTACAGGATCGCCTCCATGACACGACGCAAATCGGTGCGCCGTGGCCTGCCCAGTCGCTTTCTCTCGGGCATCAGCGGCGCTATCAACGCCCATTCCCTGTCCCGCAGGTCGCTTGCATACTCCAGGTCGTCCCGGCGATACTGCGCACGGGTGATTTCAGTCCAGGCCATTTTGATCTCATCAGGTTGTCACAAACCCATGAATCATAACCTACTGAAATCACTCAACTCATTTTCGGTCAGACACTTACATTACTGATTATCGGTGATAGTCATGTAACTTTCAAAGACTCCCTTCTTTCTGTTCTGCCAGATGAATTTACCCGGCAGGGGGCAAAGGTCGTGGCTTACGGTGTCTGTTCCTCCACCGCGGCGGACTGGGTTGTTCCCAATCCCAATAACGGGTGCGGTGCCGCGCAACGCATTGACGATGCGCCAATCGGCGCACCCGACATGAAGCCTGCCGCGCCCCCGCCCATCAAGGACCTGATCGAGAAGTGGCATCCCGATGCCGTCATGGTCGTGCTGGGCGATACCATGGCGGCCTACGGTCAGAAGGCGATGTCTCCGAATTGGGTGGAGGAGCAGGTCCAGAGCCTTACCTACACGATCGGCAAGACCGCGTGCATCTGGGTCGGGCCGACCTGGGGGCAGTTCAGCCCACGTTATGGCAAGACCGACCAGCGGGCGGCGGAAATGGCGCAGTTCCTGAAAAATGAGGTGACGCCATGCACGTATATCGACGGCACGGCGCTGCTCCGGCAGGGCAGTGTCACGACGACGGATGGCATTCACGCCACCGCGCAGAGTTACCGGGACTGGGGCAATGCAATCGTGCAGGCTTCGCTGCCTGAACTGGAAAAGCTGAAGGCTGCCGCCCCCGTAGCGGGGCAATAGCCCTTTGTGCCGGATACGGGTGCCATGTGTGGAAATGTGTTGATGCCGCAGACAGAGCAGACCGTCCCGCGCGCCAGTTCGTGGCGGGACAGGATCAGGGAAGAGTTCTTCCCGCGCAATCGCCGGCGCGATATCGACGGCCTGCGCGGTCTTGCCATCACCTTTGTGGTTCTGTTCCATGCGGGGTGGCTGCAAGGCGGCTTTATCGGCGTTGATATCTTCGTGGTGATCTCTGGTTACCTGATGGGGCGTTCGGCGCTCATGCAGCATCCGTTCCAGCCGGTACGCTTCGTCTGCCGCAGGCTTTACCGCCTGCTGCCAGCGCTGACGGTCATGATCGCGGTGGTCTCGGCCAGCATGCTGTGGTGGGTGCTGCCGGGGGACCGGGCCGATATCGCGCTCAATGGCGCCTATGCCCTGACCTACCTGTCCAACATATGGGCATCCGGGCATGTCGGTTATTTCGAGGGGCAGAGCATTGCCTATCCGTTCCTGCATACATGGTCGCTTTCGCTCGAGATGCAGTTCTACGCGCTGGTCTTCATCATGGCGCTGCTGCTGCCGCTGACAAGGCACCGCAAGTTCGTGCTGTCCGCCATCTTCGCGCTATCGCTTGGTTACTGTCTGTTCAGTCATTTCAAGGGAGAGACGCAGGCTTATTACAATATATCTGATCGTATATGGCAGTTTTCACTGGGTACGCTGATCTGGATATTTCCGCGTCCGAACCTGTCCGTGCGGGCTGCCGGTCTCATCCATGCCATGGCCCTTATGGTGCTTGTCGGGGCGGGCCTGTTTTATACGCTGGCCTTCGCCTGTCCTTCCGGCATGATGGTTTTCCCCTGCGGGGCGGTGGCCGCCATCCTCATGCTGCCCGAAACATGGCTTGGCAGGCTGTGCCTGGTACCGCTCTCGCCACTGGGGGTCATGTCCTATTCGGTCTATCTCTGGCACTGGCCGGGCCTTGTCATTGCGAACTATCTCCTGCCCGCGCAGGTCTATGGGCTGACCATTGCGGCGGTGATGGGCATCGTGCTTGTGATCAGCCTGTTAAGTTACCTGTGCATTGAGCGTACCGGCCTGGATTATGAGGAGGCGGTCCCCGTTGTGGTACGCAATCGTGGCGCGGTCATGCTGGTGGGGGCAGGCATGATGCTTGCTGCAATCCTGTTCTATATTTCGTATGTATCCCGTGTTCATTAGGAAATACATGACACAAGAGTACTGTCCCGCCAGCGGGCCGCCTGATGCCCGGGCATGGCGGAACGCGCCTGCGGCATGGGTCATGATGTCCGTGCATGCATCATCGGATGCACAGCCTGCCCTGCGGCGGGCGACCGGGCTGAAGGTCATCTGTGGCATGATGGCCGGGATGATCCTGTCGGTTGATGCCGCACAGGCGGAACCGGCAACGGATACGGGCGCCACGCCCGCCAGTAACGGCACGCAGATGACCGTCACCCCGGAAACGGCGGCCAATGCCGCGATGCTCAACGCGCATCTGGCGCATGCTGCGGCCGTGCGGGAGCTGCTGCTGAACCAGGGGTATTACTGGCTGGGTCATCATAACCTGCCCAAGGCGCGCGAGACGATACAGCGTGTTCTTTCCATTGATCCGAATAATGATGAAGGTCTTTTCCTGCAGGGTCGGCTGCAACTGGCGGAAGGGCATGCGCATCTTGCTTCCGAGACGCTCAACAGGCTGATCAGCAATGGCGGGTCGCCCGGGCTGGTCGATGACCTGAAAGCCCAGATTGCGGTTGGCCAGATCGATCTGGCGGTGCTGGAGCAAGCCCGCGGCCTTGCCGCGTCGGGCAAGATGATGCCTGCCATGCTCAAATACAGGTCCCTGTTCAAGGATGGCGAGCCACCACCCGACCTGGCACTGGAATATTACAGCGTGCTGGGCGGCACGACCCTTGGTTACCAGGAAGCATGCACCAGGCTTGCCGCATGGGTGGCGCGCAACCCGCATGACCTGGATGCGAAACTCGCGCTGGACCGGGTCCTGACCTATCGCGATACCTCACGTGATGAGGGGCTGGACGGCCTGCGCAGGCTTGCCCGCTCCCAGGCCACGGCCGCGATCCGGGACAGCGCCATGAACGCATGGCGTGATGCGCTTTTGTGGGAGCCGGTCGTGGGTACCAGCATTCCACTATATGATGAATGGCTGGATCTGCATCCGGGCGATGCGGAAATCATTGAACGCCGCCACCAGGCAAACCAGGCGCAGGGCGCCATTGATGCCGGCAATTACCGTCTGCAGGGCTATGCGCTGCTCGCGCGCCACAACCTTGAGGGCGCGGCCCAGTTCTTCCACCGTGCGCTCGCCATTGATGCCCATGATGCCGATGCGCTGGGGGGCATGGGGCTGGTGGCGGGAGCGCGTCAGCAGATGGCCCTGGCCAGGCAGTATTTCCTGCAGGCCATACAGGTGGACCCGGAATCCGGCCCGCACTGGCGCGCGGTCATGAAGGCGATGGAATCGGGCGGCGGCATGGACCCGCTGGTCGCGCGTATCATACAGGCCATCAATTCCGGGCGTTATGACGCGGCACGGACGGACCTGGCAGTGCTGGGCCGCCGGGGCAACACGCTTACGCTGCTGTCGCTGCAGGGCATGCTGGAGCGCAGGCAGGGCCATCTGGCGGAAGCCGAGCGCCTTTACCGTGACATCCTGCATCGCGCGCCCGGCAATGTCGATGCGCTGTTCAATCTGGGCGGCATACTGATCGAAACCGGCCGTGCAACAGAAGCGCAGGAGATTATCGAGCACCTCAGGCATGTGCGGCCCGTCCTGGCGCAGCAACTGGAGGTTGCCGTGCTTTCGGCCCAGTCGGACCGGGCGCGAAATAATGACGAACGCCTTGCCTTGCTGAACCGTGCGCTGGCGCTGGCACCGAATGACCCGTGGGTCCGGCTCAAGCTGGCGCGCACCCTTGACGATATGGGCAACCACGCGCAGGCTCAGGCGATCATGGATGATGTGACCAGTGGGCGCACCGTTCCGGCCGATAACCTGCAGGCCGCGATCATCTATGCCATGGGTCGGCACGACATTGCCAAGGCCGAACAGTTCATGGCGCGCCTGCCCGCAAGCGGTCGCGGCCCCGGCATGGAGCGGGTTGCCGAGCAGATCGAGCTGATCCGCCGCATACAGGAACTCAATCGTCCGCCGCGTGCGCCCAATGCGCTGCTTGTCGCGCTGGCCGACCGGCCTGACCCCACGGGTGAGCGGGGCATGCGTATCGCAAATGCATTGCTGGACCGCCATGCCCCCGAGGAGGCACAGCAGGTGCTGGAAGCGGAAGAACGTCTGACCCAGCCCGCCCAGCCATCCCAGCTGCTGGCCTATGCGGGTGTATACCTGCGGTTGCAGTCCACGCTCGATACGGCCCGCTGTCTCAACGCCTTTGATGCCCTGGCCAGGGCCAGACCCAATGAGATGACGGTCGATCAGTACGCCCTGCGCAGCCAGATTGCGATCGGTCTTGCCGTGCTGACGGCAGACGGGTTCAACCGTTATGGCCAGACCGCGCAGGCCTATCAGGTACTGGCGCCGGTACTGCAGGCGCATCCCGATTCCGCCGAGGCCCATCTGGCCATGGGGCGCATATACCAGACCCGCAACATGGCCCGCCGCGCGCTGGAGGAGGACCAGATTGCCCTGCGTCTCAAGCCGCACGACATCTACGCCCTTGCCGCCGCCGCGCGTGATGCGGGCGGGCTGCACCAGATGGGGGCGGCCAGGGACTATTCCACCCGCCTGGCGCAGGAAGACCCCGATGGCCCGATGAGCTGGGAAGTCCGGTCCGATATCGAGCGCCTGGAGGGAAACACGCGCGGCCAGCTTGCCGATGTCGAACATGCGCGCCACGCTCAGTGCGCGCTTGATGGCGAAGGAACCTGCGGCGGGCATGAAAGCTTCCTGCCCGATTACCGCTGGCCGGAGATCGACAGCAACTACATCAACCTGCATGGCGCGACCCTGCCTGCAAGCTATCATTACATTCCCGAAGATGACGGGCCGGAGGCAATGGACCGCCAGATCGTCTATCTGCGTGATTCCGTATCACCCCAGATCGATGCGAATTCCTATGTCCGCAGCCGAACGGGTACCGCGGGGCTGGGCCAGCTGACCGAATTCGCCATTCCCATAACCGGCACGCTGCCGTTTGAATCATGGGAACACAGGCTGTCCTTCTCGATCGTGCCCACGCTGCTGTTTACGGGCAATCCGCTGGCCAATCCCTATTCCGCGCATGAATTCGGTACCTATGCCATCAATGGCGCGCTACCGGGTTCTTCCCATCATTATTATACGCAGGGCGTAGGGCTGAGCCTGAATTACGTCAATCACTGGTTCTCGGCCGATGTGGGGTCGTCACCGCTTGGCTTCCCCATCACCAATGTGGTGGGTGGGGTTGAATTCGCGCCACGCCTGACCCGCAACCTTGGCCTGCGGATCAGTGGTGGCCGACGCATGGTGACGGATAGCGAACTGTCCTATGCGGGTATGCGCGACCCCGGCACGGGCCGCGTATGGGGCGGGGTCACGCGCATGTTCGGCCATGGCGCGCTTGAATGGGGTGCGCCTACATGGAACCTGTATGCAGGTGGCGGCTTTGCCTATCTCAGCGGTACGCATGTCATTGACAATACGGAAGCGGAAGCCAGCGCGGGCGGGAGTGCCACGGTCTGGCAGATGAACGACCGGCAATGGCTGCGGGTCGGGCTGGATCTGATGTATTTCGGATACAAGCGAAATACGTATTCCTTTACATGGGGGCAGGGGGGTTACTTCTCGCCCCAGCAGTATTTCGGCGCCATGGTGCCGGTCGAGTGGTCGGGGCATGACAGGCGGTGGACGTGGTTCCTGCGCGGTGAGGCCGGTTTCCAGCATTATCACAGTAATGGCGCGCCCTATTACCCGACAGATTCCCGCCTTCAGGCACTCTCGGCATCGTCACCGCCCGATTATTATGGTGATGAGGGTGAAAGCGGCCTGGCGGGCAATGTGCGTGGCCGTATTGTCTACCAGTTCACCCATCGCCTGCGTGTGGGCATGGAAGGGGGCTACAGCCGGGCGGGTAACTGGTCGGAGACCAGTGGCATGTGGATGGCGCATTATACTTTTGATGGACAGTAATGTCATAAGGCATGCCTGACCGCACGGACCCGGTACCGTCGGGAAAGTGCATTGCATGAAAACATATGCGTAAGGTTTCCCGCCCGCATGCCGCGACCATGCAGGATCGCAATGGCAATGCCGTGCCGCCTGACTGAAACGTTGCCGGTGGCGGGGCACGGAGACCCGGAATGCCCGATAAAAGCGCCCTGGCTGTGCCCCGCCGGGCATCAGTCCGGCCGGGGCGGGAACATCGTGCAAAGCCATGACATGATCCGGGACGGACACGCGCGGGCGGATATCCCTCTGTCCGTGGGGCGACAGGTCGCGATGGCGTGCGTTAGTATCCTTTTACCCGGTCCCGAGCAGGAGGCATATCATGGCGCAGTGGTCCTATCCCCGGCCCCCGGCAGGCGAGATCACGCCACGTTCGGCGTGGCTTTCGCGCCGCCGGCTGCTGGCTGGCGCCGCCATGGGGGTGGCGGGCAGCCTTGTCGCGCCTGCTGGCGCCACAACATTGCAGACCCGTCCCGGCCCCTTTCAGGCCACGGAAAAGCCGACCCCGCTGTCGGATGTCACCCATTACAACAATTTCTATGAATTTGGCCTGGACAAGGGGGATCCCGCAGCCCTTTCCGCCGGTTTTGCCGCGCGGCCATGGACGCTTTCGGTCGAGGGACTGGTGGCCCATCCACGTGTATGGGACATCGACCAGCTTATCGCCGCCATGCCGATTGAGGAACGTCTCTACCGCATGCGCTGTGTCGAGGCATGGTCCATGGTCATCCCGTGGGATGGCTTTCCGCTTGCCAGCCTGCTGGCGCAGGCCGAACCGCTGAGCAGCGCGCGTTACGTGGCCTTTGAATCCATTGTACGGCCCGCGCAGATGCCCGGCCAGCGCGCGGGGCTTGATTCGCTGGAATGGCCCTATGTTGAGGGCCTGCGGCTGGATGAGGCGATGCACCCGCTGACCCTGCTGGCCGTGGGACTGTATGGGGAGATCCTGCCCAACCAGAATGGCGCACCGGTGCGGCTGGTGGTACCGTGGAAATACGGGTTCAAGGGCATCAAGTCGATCACCCGCATCCGGCTGGTGGAAAAACGGCCGCCCACCACATGGAACCGGATGAACGCGGATGAATACGGCTTCTTCGCCAACGTCAATCCCGAAGTGGACCATCCGCGCTGGAGCCAGGCATCGGAACGGGTCATTGGCGCGGGTGGCTTCTTTGGCGGGGCGCGCAGGAAAACCCAGATGTTCAACGGATATGGCGAACAGGTGGCGGCACTGTACGGCACCATGAACCTGCGGAGCAATTACTGAACATGCCCCGGCTTGCAGGCGCGGGGCGCAACCGCCAGCTTGTGCCGTGGCGGGGCGAGACATGGGTGCTGACGCTGGTGGGCCTGCTCCCGGCCATCATCTATTTCTGGTACGGCGCGCATGACGCGCTGGGGCCGGACCCGGTCAATGTATTCGAGCGGTGGCTGGGATTATGGGCGGTGCGTTTCCTGCTGGCCGCGCTGGCGGTCACACCGCTGCGGGCCCTGACCGGGCTGGGCCTGATGCGCTACCGGCGCATGCTCGGGCTGCTGGCCTTCTGGTATGCCTGCCTGCATGTGGGCGTGTATGTGGGACTGGACCAGCGCGGTGATATCGGTGTGCTGGTGCGGGATGTGACAACGCGCCCGTTTCTCATGATCGGTTTCGCGGCCTTCATGCTGCTGGTACCGCTGGCCGCCACGTCCACCAACGCGGCCATGCGCCGGCTGGGCAGGCGATGGGGCAGGCTGCACCGGCTGGTCTATGGTGTGGCGCTGCTTGTGGCCGTGCATTTCCTCATGGCGTTCAAGACCTATAATGCCACCAGCGTCACCTATGCCGGACTGCTGTGCGCCATGGTGGCGTGGCGTGTCCGGGCGGCATGGCGCAGGCCCCGGCCCGGGAAAGTGGTATCCTGAAGTCCGGCGGGTGAGGCCACAGGGCCGTTGCGGGATCAGGAAACGGAGCCTTGCGTGGCGGCCAGGTCGCGGATTTTGCGATGCAGGGTCGAACGGCTGACGCCCAGCATGCGGGCAGCTACCGCCACCTTGCCCCGCGCGCTGGCCAGCGCGGTCTGGATGGCCATGGCCTGGGCTTCCCGCAGGGGAGTGGCGGAATCGGGGGCTGTCGTGTCATTGAGCAGGCAGAGATTGACGTCCTGCGCCGGGGCAATGCCCATCTGCATGCGTGCGGCAAAGGTGGCGCCCACCACATGGCGCCCCCGGTCCAGCGCCACCATGGGTACGGAAGACCCGATGGCCGCCCCCAGCAGCATGATCGCATGGCCGCGGTAGCGGTCCATGAAGCAGGTCCGTTCGATCTGGCGGGCGGCCTGGAGCAGGGCGGAGGCAAGCAGTGCGCCCATGGTCCCCTCTGGCGTGGGGCGGAACGAACTGGCATTGAGCGATGCCGCCATCACGCCCGATGCATCGTAAACCGGGGTGGCGACACCGGCCAGCCCGTGCAGGCCGCTGCGCCAGTGCTGGTTGCGGTGCACGCTCACGCTGCGCTGTTCGGCCAGGCAGGTGCCAATGCCGTTGGTGCCCGCGTGGCGTTCATGCCATATGGCGCCGGGCCATAGATGCCACCGACGACAGCCGCGCCGTATGGGGTGTGCGGTACGGTGGTCCAGCACCACGCCTTCGGTATCGGCCAGCATGACCGTATAGCCCACGGGCTCCAGCGCCGCGTGCAGCAGGTCCATTTCCGGTGCGGCAAAATGCAGTACCCGCCCCGCACGCTGGCAGCACTGGCGCAGTTCGGCACCGGACAGCACGCTGGGCAGCACGGGGGCTGCCGGGTCCAGCCCGTACTCACGCTGGCAGCGCCGCCACGAAGCCTCCAGCCCGGTTCCGGCCGAGGGGATGGCCGCAATGGGCGGGACAGGGAACAGGAAACGGGAGCCATGCAGCATGCTGTTTCTTCAGATCCGCAATAATGGGGATGATGGCAGGTAAAGGGCGCCCACCTGTCGCAGTTTCGCGACACTTCGTACCATCCCTTTCACATGGACGTGAAACCTGTCTGCCGGCGTGTTGCTGGCAGGGTGGCAAAGCGTGTGTGCTGTCCCCGGCCCGCCGCATGCCCGTATGCATGAGGGGCGGAGGCAGAAAAGAACAGGGGAAACACCCATGCAAATAGCGCGTGAAACGCTGCTGCGCTCATACCGGGCGATGCGCACCATCCGCATGTTCGAAGAGCGGCTGCATGTTGAATTCGCAACCGGCGAGATACCGGGCTTCGTGCACCTGTACTGCGGCGAGGAAGCCTCGGCCGTGGGCGTGTGCGCCAACCTGACCGACAGCGACACCATCGCCAGCACCCATCGTGGTCATGGCCACTGCATTGCCAAGGGCGTGGGCGTGGCCGGCATGATGGCCGAGATCTATGGCCGCAGCACCGGCGTATGCCGGGGCAAGGGCGGGTCGATGCATATTGCCGACCTGACCTGCGGCATGCTGGGGGCCAACGGCATTGTGGGCGGTGGGCCACCGCTGATCTGTGGGGCCGCCCTGTCGCACAAGACGCTGGGCGATGGCGCGGTGGCCGTGGCCTTCTATGGTGATGGTGCTTCCAACGAAGGCACCACGCTGGAAAGCCTGAACCTTGCCAGCGTCTGGCAGCTGCCCGCCGTGTTCGTGGTGGAGGATAATGGCTATGGCGAGGCCACGGCCGCATCCTATGCCTGTGCCGGCACCCAGCAGGCACGCGCGGCGGCATTTGGCATGCCCTATATCGAGTGTGACGGCTCGGACTACTTTGCCGTGCATCAGGCGGCAGGCGAGGCGATTGCCCACGCACGCGGCGGCAACGGCCCGGCCATGCTGCATGTGCACCTGCAGCGCTGGTACGGCCATTTTGAAGGCGATGCCATGACCTATCGCGCCCCCAATGAGGTGGCCGAGGCCCGGCGCGACCATGACTGTCTCATGCTGTTCCGTGACCGCGTGACCCAGGCGGGCCTGTTCGAGGGCAGCGCACTGGATGAGGTGGATGCCGCCGTGGCGGATGAAATCGAGGCCGCCGTGATGCGCGCCAAGGATGACCCGCTGCCCCAGGCGCCCGACCTCATGGCCGATGTCTATGTCCGGTACTGAGCCGGCCCCGCAGCAGGAAGGAAACGTATAATGAGCAAGAAAAGCTTTCGGCAGGCAATCAATGAAGCCCTGCGGCAGGAAATGCGGCGTGACCCGACCGTCATCCTGATGGGGGAGGACGTGGCCGGTGGCCGTGGCGGTTCCGCCGGCGTTACCGATGCCTGGGGCGGTGTGCTGGGCGTGACCAAGGGGCTGTATGAGGAGTTTGGCGCAACCCGCGTGCTCGACACCCCCATTACCGAAGCCTCCTATATCGGGGCCGCGGCAGGGGCCGCCGTAACCGGCCTGCGCCCCGTGGCGGAACTGATGTTCGTGGACTTCGTGGGCTGCTGCCTTGACCAGATCATGAACCAGGCGGCCAAGTTCCGCTACATGTTTGGCGGCAAGGCGCGCACGCCGCTGGTGATCCGCGCCATGTACGGCGCGGGCTTCAATGCCGCCGCCCAGCACAGCCAGGCGCTGTACCCGCTGTTTACCCACATACCGGGGCTGAAGGTCGTCATCCCGTCCTCCCCCTATGAGGCAAAGGGCCTGCTGATCTCGGCCATACGTGATGATGACCCGGTCATCTTCCTTGAAAACAAGGTGATGTATGACGAGGAGGAGGAAGTGCCCGACGAGGCCTATACCATCCCCTTTGGCGAAGCGAACCTGACGCGTGAAGGCGATGACGTGACCATTGTCGCCTTCGGCCGCATGGTGGGGATGGCCAACCAGGCCGCCGACCGGCTGGAAAAAAAGGGGATCAGCTGCACGGTCATCGACCCGCGCACCACATCGCCCCTGGACCGCGACACGATTCTGGAATGTGTGGCCGATACCGGGCGGCTGGTGATTGTTGATGAATCCAGCCCGCGCTGCAACATGGCGACCGACATCGCGGCACTGGTGGCGGAGGAAGCGTTCGATACCCTGCGCGCGCCCATCCGCCGTGTGGTGCCGCCGCACACGCCCGTCCCCTTCGCCACGGTGCTCGAGAGCCTGTACATGCCCAATGTGGAGAAGATCGAGGCCGCCGTCACCGCCACCATGAACCATCGCGTTGCGGAGAAAGTCTGACATGGCACACGACATCACCCCCATCACCATGCCCAAATTCGGCCTTGCCATGACGGAGGGCAAGATTGCCGGCTGGCTGGTCGAACCTGGCGCCACCATCACGGCGGGCGAGGAACTGGTCGATATCGAGACCAGCAAGATCACCAACACGTTTGAAAGTCCGCTCGCGGGCACCTTCCGCCGCCAGGTCGCGGCCAATGGCGAGATGCTGCCCGTGGGCGCGCTGATCGGCGTCGTGGCCGATGCGGCGGTGGCGGATGCGGATATCGATGCGTTCGTTACCCGTTTCCAGGCCGAATTCGCCGAAAGTAACGGAACGGCGGAAGGCGGGGAGACAGCGGACGAACCGGTGACTGTCACGGTAGGGGACCATACCCTGCGCCTGCATGAACGCGGGCAGGGGGACGAGACACCACTCGTGCTCATCCATGGCTTTGGCGGTGACCTGAAAAACTGGATGTTCAACCATGCCGCCCTGGCGCAGGGGCGGCGCGTCATTGCCTTCGACCTGCCGGGCCATGGTGGTTCATCAAAGGACGTGGGACCGGGCACGCTGGAATTCTTCGCACAGGTAACCATGCAGTTACTTGAGCATCTTGACCTGCCGCGCGTGCATGTCATGGGTCATTCGCTGGGGGGAGGGATCGCGCTCACGCTTGCGCGCATGGCCCCGCAGCGTGTGGCATCCCTCGTGCTGATCGCGCCCGCCGGCATGGGGCGGCAGATCAACATGGACTTCATCAACGGCTTTATCGAAGCCGACCGGGTGCGTGCCCTGCAGGACGTGCTGAAATACCTGGTGCATGACAAGTCATTGATCGGCCGGCGCATGGCCGATGACGTACTGCGCTACAAGCGTCTGGACGGGGCAGAGGCGGCTTTGCGCACGATTGCCGCCGCCTGTTTCCCCTCGGGCCAGCAGGGTGATGACCTGCGCCCCGACATCCAGGCCGCCGACATGCCGGTCACCCTGGTATGGGGGCAGATGGATGAAGTGATTCCCGCCGCGCAGGCCGATGGCCTGCCCGCCGCCATCACGCGCCACATGCTGCCCGGCATCGGGCACATGCCCCAGCTTGAGAGTGCCACGGCCGTCAACACGATTGTGGAGGAATTCATCAAAACCAGGGTCGCCACGACTTGAGGAATGGCGGGGAATGAATAATCCATAAGTAAAAAGATCCTTTGTTCCGTCTGGGGAAAGGCCGGTCCGGCCTTTTCTTTTTTCATGAACGGGGGAACTGTTGCGGTAGTGTAATATAAAAACCGTTCCCGCCCCATGCGGCACGCACCGGCACGTCATGCCCGGCAGATGCGGTCACCAGAAGGTGTGCAGCCCGTACTTGCGCTGTTGCGGTCATTATGCGTTCACTTGAATGATACGAACGCGGCAAAGCAAGAATAGCCGGGCTGTTTACCCCAGACCCGGCACGGGAATAATAATAATGTTTGTCGGGATTGATCTGGGCACGTCAGGCCTGAAGGCCGTTCTGGTTGATGAAATGCAGCGTGTCATTGCCAGCCACACATACCCCCTGCATGTCAGTTCCCCCCATGCGGGATGGAACGAACAGGCGCCACAGGACTGGTGGACAGCACTGCTGGCCGCCATGGACGCGCTGGCCGCCAGTCATCCGCGTGAAATGGCGGTGGTCCGGGGCATCGGCCTGTCGGGGCAGCAGCACGGGGCGGTGCTGCTGGGCGAAGGGGGGCGGGTGCTGCGTCCGTGCATCCTGTGGAACGATATGCGCGCGGTGGCGCAATGTACGCAGTTCGAGCGCCGTTTCCCGGAATTCCGGCAGGTCTGCGGCAATATGGCCATGCCGGGCTTTACCGCGCCCAAGCTGATATGGGTGGCGGAGCATGAACCCGGCGTGTTCCGCGCCACCCGGCATGTCCTGTTGCCCAAGGCCTGGCTGCGCTACCGCATGACCGGGGACATGATCGAGGACATGTCGGACGCATCGGGTTCCCTGTGGCTGGATGTGGGCAGGCGCTGCTGGTCGGATGGGGCGCTGGCGGCAACGGGGCTGGAGCGCAATGCCATGCCATCACTGGTCGAAGGCACGGCGCAGGCGGGGGCGCTGCATGCCGATCTGGCACGGCGCTGGGGCATGAAGGTGCGCCCGGTGCTGGCGGGGGGCGCGGGAGACAACGCGGCGGGCGCGGTGGGGCTGGGGGCGGTCACCCCGGGCTCATCCTTCCTCTCGCTGGGTACATCGGGCGTATTGTGGATTACGACGGAATGCTTCCGGCCACACCCGCAGGGCGGCATCCATGCCTTCTGCCACGCCGTGCCGGACATGTGGCACCAGATGGGGGTCACCCTGTCGGCCGCGTCTTCGCTGGCATGGTGGGCGCGCACGACCGGCATGACGGAGGCGGCGCTGCTGGCCGAACTGCCTGATCGGATCATGCAGCCTTCCCCGGCTATTTTCCTGCCGTACCTGTCGGGTGAACGCACGCCGCATAATGATGGACGCATCCGGGGTGCCTTTGCCGGGCTGTCGCATAACACGACGCGCGCGCAGATGACGCAGGCGGTGCTGGAAGGCGTGGCCTTCTCCTTTCGTGATGTGGTGGATGCGCTGGCGGTGGCGGGTTCGGTGGTGAAGAAAGCGGATGTGATCGGCGGCGGCTCGAACAGCCGTACATGGGTTTCCATCCTGGCCAGTATAACCGGGCTGTCGCTGCACCGCCTGGCGCATGGCGAGCAGGGGGGCGCATTTGGCGCGGCCCGGCTGGCCCGGCTGGCGGTAACGGGCGAGCCGGTGGAAAGTGTATGCCTGCCACAGGCGCGTGAGGAGACACTGGCACCCGACCCGGGGCTTGCTTCCGCCTATGCCGCCCCCCTGGCGCGTTATCGCGCGCTCTATCCCGCCATGCGCGCCGCGATGGAGACATCGCCACGATAATGGTGCGCGGCAGCGTGGCGGGCCGCGGGTTTCCCATGCCAGTGCGACACCCCGCGCGTGGGCTGCCGGCACGGCCGCCGGCCCCTATCCCGACCCGGGCGAAAGGCTGATATAGCATGGAGTGGTCATATCGCCCCGTTGGGCAAGAACAGGAAGACGGATCAACCAGCATGAAAACAGGCCTCCTTTCCACAATTTTCCATCGCGGCGCATGGACGTTCGCACTGCTGTCATGTCTTGGCCCGGCTGCCGTGCGGGCCGCTGACAGCGTTGACCATGGGGCGGCGGCCACGGGCAATGTCAGCGTTGTCGCGCGCTTTGCCGACATGCAGCCCTCCGGCATTGCCGCGCTGCCCGACGGGCGGATCGTACTGGCCTTTCCGCGCAGTGCGGCCGACCACAAGGGGCCACGCCTTGGCCTGCTGCGCGATGGCAAGGTTACGCCTTTCCCCGATGAGGCGACGCAGGCCCGCCTGATCTCTCCCCTTGGCATGACGGTGGACGCCTCGGGAAGGCTGTGGATCGTGGATGAGGGAACGGTTGCCGGACAGAAAACCCCGCCCACCCCGGCACTGATCGGCATGGATGGGCATACGGGCCAGATTGTTGCGGATATCGCGCTGGGCAACGGGGCGACGCTGGCGGACAGCCATGTCAATGACGTGCGCGTGGACATGACGCATGGCGCGCAGGGCACGGCATATGTCAGTGATACCTCGCTTATGGATCACCCTGCCATCATTGTGGTGGATATTGCCACCGGCCATGCCCGCCGCGTGCTGGAAAACGCGCCCTCCACCCGTGCCGAGCCGGGCTTCGCCATGGAACTGGATGGCCGGATGCTGCGCTATGACATGGCGCATCCGGCCATGGGGCAGGGGGGGATTGACGGCGTGACGCTGAGCACGGATTCCAGCAGGCTTTACTGGCAGCCCCTGTCCAGCCGCAGGCTGTACAGCGCACCGACCGCCCTGCTGGCCAACCCGGCCACCACCCCGGCCCAGCTGCAGCGTTCCGTGCGTGATGAAGGCGAGGACGCAGTGGTGGATGGCATGGCCACCGGGCCGGACGACACCCTGTACCTGACCGATATCGAGCGCCATGCCGTACTGCGCCGCACGGCGGACGGACATCTGGATGTTGTCGCCCATGACCCGCGCCTGATCGCGCCCGACGGGCTGGCGCTGAAGGATGGCGCGCTGTGGCTGACCGTGGGCCAGTGGGGGCGGCTGCCCATATTCCACGACGGCCACGACATGGAAGAGCGCCCGTGGATCGTGGTGCGTATTCCGCTGAAGTAAAACCAGCCGGCACACATACGGACCGGCAAGCTGAAAGAACGCATAATAATGGCGCATGACAGGCATATGGCTTCCCCCGGTTCCGGTATTATCAACCTGATCGCGGGGGTGGCGGCAACGGGCGGGCTACTGTTCGGATATGATACCGGGATCATATCGGCGGCCCTGCTGCAGATCACCCCGGATTTCGCACTGGGTACGCTGGGGCAGCAGATCGTGACATCGGCCATTGTCGCCGGTGCGCTGGGGGGCTGCCTGATTGCCGCCCCGCTGTCGGACCGGCTGGGGCGGCGCTACATGATCATGTTCGCGGCCCTGGTCTTTATTGTGGGCACCCTGGTGGCATCGCTGGCGCCGGGGGTGGGGCTGCTGGTATGTGCACGTTTCATACTGGGGCTTGCGGTTGGCATGTGCTCGCAGATCGTGCCGGTCTATATTGCCGAAATTGCCCCGCGTGAAAAACGCGGCCAGATGGTCGTGCTGTTCCAGCTGGCGGTGGTGTCCGGTATCCTGATTTCGTTCATTGCGGGATATCTGTGCCGCAACCAGTCATGGCGGCTTATGTTCGGGCTGGGGATCATACCGGCGGTCATCCTGTTCGGTGGCATGTCGGTACTGCCGCGCAGCCCGCGCTGGCTGGCCATGAAGGGCAACCTTGAAGGCGCGTTCGAGGTGCTGCAACGCCTGCGGCATGACCCGCAGGCCGCCCGCATGGAACTGGATTCCATCATCGCCATGCATGATGTGCAGGCGCCGTGGTCGGCGCTGCTGCAGCCATGGGTGCGGCCTGCGGTCGTGGCGTCGGTCGGGGTCGCGCTGTTCTGCCAGATCACGGGTATCAATGCGGTGCTGTATTATGCGCCCACCATCTTTGCGGGCGTAGGGTTCGGGCAGAGTTCGGCATTGCTGACCTCCATCGCCATAGGGGTGGCCATGGTGCTGTCCACCGCCTTTGGCAGCTGGGCGGTGGATGCATGGGGGCGGCGGCGGCTGTTGCTGCGGCTCATGCCCGGTGCGGTCATATCGCTTATGGTGCTGGCCACCATGTTTGGCATCGGTTCGACACAGGGCATCAATACATGGATCACGGCGGCGGCCGTGGTGTGTTACGCCATATTCAACGTGGGCAGCCTGTCGGTTGCCATATGGCTGGTGGGGGCGGAGGTCTATCCCCTGTCATGCCGCAGCAAGGGCATGAGCCTGGTCGCCGCGACACACTGGACGGCTGACCTGCTGATTTCGCTGACCACACTGTCGCTGGTGCAGGCGCTGGGGGCGGCGGGTACGTTCTGGATGTACGCGGCCATCAATCTGGTGGCGGTTGTGTTCGTGTGGCGCTACGTGCCCGAAACGCGCGGGCGCTCGCTGGAGGATATCGAGGCCGCGCTGAAAAATGGCACCTTCAACAGATTGACCTGAAGCATGTAGAAGCACGACAGGCTGCATGCGCGGGGCGCGCGCGATGCAGCCTGTGTGAAAAAACAGTGCTACGGCAGGGGATCAGTGATGGATGCCCTGCCTGGCATTGAGGGCGGACGGAGTTGCATGGGCAAGCGGGGGCAGGGGGGCTTCCTCTGGCATGAGCTGGGAGAGGATCTTCTCCCCGATGGCGTTCTGCCATAGCCACAGGCTGTTGACCTGCCCATGGAAGCTGCTTTCCCCCCCCATCGCGCCGGAAGGACTGTAGCCCGAAGCCAGGCCCAGCCCGAACAGACCCGGAATTTCACGGCCCGACCCGTCCAGAATGCCGCAGTTCCCCCCGGTCAGGCTGCCGTCGGGGTGGTCCATGGCCAGCGCCATGGGGTGGGCATGCCGGTCCATGATCATGACACGCCGGGGGCGGTAGCCGAAGCAGGCGATGATGGCGTCGGCCCCGTCCAGAACCGCGCGTACGGCTGCATCATTCTCACCGGTAATCTGCATCGTGCGCAGCCGGGGTTCGGGCGGGGCATTGGCTATGCCCATCAACTGCATCGCAAGATCGCGCGAATCATAACGCAGGCCGCCAAAGCGGTACACGAACTGGCTGATCGGGCAGATATCGGCTGGCCCGAAATCGTTGTAGCCATCGGCAATGGCTTCCTCTGCCGTACGGTAGAACAGTTTCAGGGGGGATTTGTGCAGCAGTGTCAGGTTGCCCGGCGCAATCAGGTCTTCCATATCGCGCAGGATGACACGCGCCACGGACAGCGCACTGCTTGCGCCGCCGACTATGGCGATCTTCGGTTTCCTGCCCCCGGCGACCATGGCGCGGAGCCGGCCTATGCCGTCGGGGGCCAGCAGATCATCGGATTGCATGAGCCTGTCATGGTAATGCGGCAGCAGGGGCTGGCCGCCAACCCGTTCATCACGGAGCCGCTGTTCCGGCTGATGGGCACCCAGTGCCAGGATGACCCGCCGCGCAATGACATGCTGCGTCTGTTCACCGCAGGTGGAAACAAGATGGGCAGCCCAGCTTTCCCTGCCGCTCTGGCGCAGGCTTGCCAGCCGCCACCCGGTCAGCAGTCGTGACGCGGGATGCTTCCTGATCAGATCGGTCAGCACATGCCCCACCAGGTCCTGGAAATCCGCCACGACCCGCAGGGGGAGCGGGCGCTTGCCATGGCTGCGGATCATTTCCACCAGGGGGTGGTGCTGCAGCCGGGCCAGTTCCGGTACCGGGTTGTCGACAAGGGTGTCGACAAAGGTTTCCGATGCGCTGTCCGAGTTGATGACATAGCGCCCCAGCATGCCTGAACCGATATGGGGCGCCTGCTCAACCAGGGTGATGCCTTCATCAAGCAGGCGGGGGAGTTCCCCGATGCGTGCTGCTGCAAGCAGCAGGGCAATCCCCGCCGGGCCGCCACCGGCGATCAGGACGGGTGTCGTGGGATAGGATGGCATGGCGTATGGGTCCGTTTTCCGCAGGGTTGAGGGAGCGGGGGGGCTTACATATCGTGGGCCGCGCAGGCGTTCAGGAACTGCTGGCATACGTAATGCACCATATCGGGTGTCATTTCGTGCCATAGCGGCAGTGACACGATGGAAGATGACAGGGCGCGCGTTGCACTCAGGTCACCAGCCCTGCAATGGGTGGCGAAATAGCTCTGTTCATGCAGGTGGGGTGAAAAATAGGTGGATGTCCCGATCCGCTTCTGTTTCATGCGCTCGAGTATGGCGCCACGGTGGGGGACAAGGTGTTGGGGCAGGCGTACCGGCAGGAACTGGTAGGATGTACGCGTGCCGCGCTGGTGCTGGAATTCAAAACCGGGCAGATGATCATAATAAAGCTGTTCTATCGCACATTTTTTCCGGACCACGGCATCCAGATGCTCAAGCCCCGACAGGGCAAGCAGCGCCCCGATTTCCGGCAGTTTGGAATTGAGGCCCGGCATGGTGGCGTGGCGGACCTGCCCGAACCCGAAATTCCCCATGGCGCGCAGGGCCTCGATCATGTCGGGGTTGTTGGCGTATATGAAACCGCCTTCCCCAATTCCCATTGTTTTTGTTGCATGCAGGGAACATACGATGGCATGTGGCGAGCCACATCCAAATCCCTGCCCGCGTGCATCCTGTGCGCCCAGGGAGGCTGCGGCATCTATGACGACAGGAATGCCGGTTTTCTTCTCAAGTTCGGTATAATGCGCGATATTGGTGGCGTTGCCGAAGGTTGCGTACGGGAAGATGGCGGCAACCTGGCCTTCGTAATCTTTCAGCAGCTGGTCTTCCGCCTGGTGTGAAGCCATCCAGTCCGCCGGATCAATATCACAGAACAGTGGTGTAAAGCCTGCCCATAATACAGCATGGGCGGCCGCGGCAAAAGTAAAGGACGGCATGATGATATAAGGCGTTCTGGATGCGGTGGTGTGGCGGGTGACGTATTTAAGCGCCATCATCAGTCCGATCGTGGCGTTGCATACCGTTACGCACTGACCGACACCACCGAACATCTGCTCGATCAGGCGTTTTTCGAACTTCTGGTTGATCGGACCATAGTTTGTATAGATACCGGACTGTTCCATCGCGATAATGCCATCGGATAACTGGCTTATTTTCGGAATATTGGAACGAATGAATGATATTTCCGGATACGACATTTCTGTCATTTCTATATTCCGCTTCCTGAAATCCGATGGCCGTGCCCGGACATCTACCTGAAGCCTCGGGGAAAACACCATGCCCCGCGCAACCAACACTAAACACGGATATCGGGTACAGGTTCAATCCGAATATAAATATATTATTTACCACACGTTCATGTTACTGGCCAGTTATGTCGAAATATACAAATTTCGGGAAAAGCCAGTCCAATTCATGAAAGATGTAAATCAATGAAATTTTCGTGCTGGCGGAATATATGTAAAGCATAGTAATATAATAAATAATAAGATTCCGTTTTACACATAAATCAATCCAGCCATGTGGAGTGCCGAACGTGATCGCAGCGAAAAAATGCGCGGTTGTGATGAAGACATATGCATGGGACAGTTTTGTCCATCGTCAGCTCAGACGCCTTCAGTCCGTTTTTCCCGGTACGGATATCTTCGTATCCATGGATGAGACAAACGGCTTTGTGGGCACCATTGCGCATGATCGCGTCCTGCGCACCTGCAATGCCGACATGCTGGCCCTGGGGTTTGCCAACCGTTTTGAAAAAGGCAGCCTGATATGGTGGAACGCCGATTACACCCACTATCAGGTGCATGACCGCATCCCGGATTATGATTATTATCTGTTCGTGGAATATGACGCGTGCATCGGGGGGGATGGCAACCGCCTGCTGGCGGACATGATGGCGGATGATGCCGATTTCGTGGCCCAGCCCATTGATGCGGGACCGGGGTGGTACTGGGCACGTTTCCACGCGGCCAGCTATCCCGATACGCAGCTGCGTGCATCGCTTAACTGCATTTCGTTCTTTTCGGCCCGGGCGCTGAAGCATCTGGCGCACAGGCGGCGTGTCATGTCAGCACCCGATGGGCCACACATCCCGTTCTGGCCGCTGGGTGAGGCGTTTGTTGCATCCGAAATTGCGGCGGCCGGCATGTCATTCATGCCGCTGGCGCGATATGGGGATGTATCGCGTTATCGCTGGTTTCCACCGGTGCTGGAAACGGACCTGGTACTGCCACAGGCCGGGTGTGCCTTCATCCACCCGGTGCTCGATCGCAAGCGGTATATTGCCAGCCTGCTGCGCCATACCCATTTCGTCCGGCATTACTTCATGCGCGGTAGCGCATTGCGCCGGGAACTTGCACGTTTCCCCGGTGAAGTCTCGCGCGCCCGGCTGTATCGGGCCGCGGCCAGCCGTGCACGGGAACGCCTGCGGCTGGCCTGCGGTGGCATATAGGGCAGGCCCCTGTGTCGCGTCAGGATTGCGGCTGGGGTGCGCGGTGCGCCATCAGTTCACCCACAACCCGCCTGACTTCCGGCCGCCAGGGGCCCGGCGCACAGCCGAACACCTGCTTCAGCCGCGTGCAGTCAAGCCGCGCATCATGCGGGCGGTGCGCGGGTGTGGGCCAGTCCGCCGTGGTAATGGCTTCAATGGCTGGCCGGGGGTTGCCGTGTCGCGCTGCCATCTCGATTGCAGCGCAGGCCAGTTCGTACCAGCTCGCCTGTCCTTCCCCTGCGGCATGGTAGATCCCGGCATAGTCCGCTTTCCATCCCGTATCGCGGATGCGGGCGATGATCTTCATGATCACATCGGCCAGCGCATCCGCACTGGTCGGGTTGCCGATCTGGTCACCGACCACGCGCAGTTCCGGACGCCTTGCGGCGGCCTCGACCATCGTGCGGACGAAATTACGATTATAGGGCGAATACACCCATGCCGTGCGCAGGATGATGCTGTCGGGATGCGCGGCCAGCACGGCCTGCTCGCCCTCGGCTTTCGTGCGGCCGTAGACCGAGCGCGGGTCAACCGGGTCGGTCTCCACATAGGGGCTGCCCTTGTCGCCGCTGAAGACATAATCCGTCGAGATATGGATGAACGGAATACCCAGTTCACGGCACACGGCGGCCATGCGGGCGGGGCCGGTGTGATTGGCCCGCTCGGCACCATCCACATTGGTTTCCGCTGCATCCACGGCGGTCCAGGCGGCGGCATTGACCACGATGGCGGGCCGGTTCACCCGCAGGACGGTGTCAATCGTGTCCGGGTGGTCAAAGTCAAAATCCGGACGGCCGACCCGTATTACATCCGCATACGGCGCAAGCGCGGATGCAAGCTGGCCAGTTCCACCGGTTACAAGTATTGATGAATGCATCTTGATCTGTTTTCTTTCTCAATTTCAGTTAAAATACGGAATGGGTGCCGTCATGCATCCACCGTGTGCGTGAACCAGTCATCCACGCTGGAAAAAGCCAGTCCCTCGGCATCCTTGGCGGATACGATCGCCTCCCCGGCGGTAACAGGCCAGTTGATTGCCAGCAGCGGATCATCCCAGCGCACGGAGCGTTCGCATTCACGGTTCCAGAAGTCGGTGCATTTGTACTGCACCTCCGCATTGTCGCTCAGGGTGCAGAACCCGTGCAGGAAGCCCGCGGGGATCCAGAGCTGCGCACCGTTTTCAGCGGAAAGCGTTTCTCCCACCCATTGCCCGAATGTGGGGGAACCCGCGCGTATGTCCACACCCACGTCCCATATGCTGCCCCGGGTGCAGCGGACCAGCTTGCCCTGCGCATGCGGCGGCAACTGGCAATGCAGTCCGCGCACCACGCCGCGCTGGCGTGAAAGGCTGTGGTTGTCCTGTACGAAGGGTTCGGTAATGCCGATTTTTTTCAGGCGTGCGGCGTTATAGGTTTCCGTGAAATAGCCACGGTCATCTTCAAACCGGGGTGGCGTCAGCAGCATCATGCCTTTGATGTTGAAAGTCTTTATGTCCATGATTGGATTCCCGTATCGCGGTTGTTGATGGCGTGATCTGAAATTCAGTGCTGCCTGCCAAGGAAGGGCCGGATGGCCTGCATCTGCGGGCGGTCGGCGCCGTGGTCCGGTTCAAGCGTGAACATGTAATTGCCCCATAGTGGACCCGCCGCCCAGTACGTCCAGCCAGACCAGACATCGGCATTGTCGTGCATATGGGTAAGAAGGGGGGCGAGAAGCGCCACGCATTCGGGCTGGCGGCTGACCCCGAATTCCCCAAGGAAGCCGTGGGCCCTGTGTGCATGCAGCCAGTCGGTAAAGGATTTGATCCGGGCCAGCGCCTGGTCCTGTGGCACGCAGGCCGGCTTGGTGCCCGAGGCATCGGTGTCGAAATATTCATGCACCTCGTAGACCAGCCTGTGGGCGGGATCCACGAGTGTGCCAAGGGCCGGCCCGTTGAGGGAGGCGAAAGACTGCGCCCCGTCCCACCCGATGCCGGGAACCAGTATGACATTATGGCTGCCCGTCTTGCGGATGGCGTCAATGGCGGCCTGCACGCTGTTTTTCCAGGCTTCGGCGGAGTGCTGCTGGGGTTCGTTCATCAGCCCGAACAGCACATGGTCATTCCGGCCGAACACCTGTGCCAGCCGTGACCACAGATCGGCAAAGGCCGCATCGGGAACCGCGTCGGATCCGACTTCCTGCCCGCGGTAGCGGCCGTAGTTGTGAATGTCGAGTACCGTGCTCGCACCCTTGCCCTGTGCGTAACTGACAAACTGCTGCACGCGCTGCAGTTCCCTGTCGTCCAGCGGGCCGTTCAGGGTGGGTTGCAGGCGCTCCCACAGCACGGACAGGCGGAATGTGTTCATGCCAGCCTGGGTAAAGTAATCCACCTCGGCAGGTTTGGGGTAAAGATAGTCATACCCGTAACGCCCTGGCAGCTTGGATGATGAATAGCCGGCCCCCGCCAGGTTTACACCCCGCCAGGTCTGCGCGGTAGCGGGATGAAGGGCGGGCAGCACAAGGGCCGCCCCCGCAACACAGCCTGTGAGCCAGTTGCGGACACGGCGGGAAAAGGGTCGTTTCATGCAGTGTGCTCCGGTGAGGGGGAAAGCCTGCTGAAGCGCAGCGACTTCACGCGTTCGGCCATGCCCGTCGTGGCCGCAAGCGCATCCGATGGCGTGATGACACTGTTGGTCGTGCCATACAGGAACCACAGCAGGGCCGACGTCTTGATGGTGAAGACCGAGGCGCCGATGCACAGCGAGGTCGCGAAATACAGCGAGATCATCGCCTTCATGGACACGGCGGCTTCCGTGCGGGCGGGATGCATGGTGAACAGCGCCACCAGGAATAATGTCAGCGGCAGTCCAAGGTTGTTGATGATGTAGGCGTAACCGGTATCGGCCGTATAGACCTGTGATGGCGCCATGGCGAACCATTGCGGCAGGTTCCAGTAATCCAGCAGCCGCCCGGAAAACAGCAGCCGCCCCGAAAAATCGTCACCAATGATGGAAGGCAGGATGCCCGGCATTTCATGGTTGGCCCCCTGCAGCATGAGCCCCATCATGACCGTGACCGGCATGGCGAAGACCACGAAGCGCGAGCGGTAGAGGGGGGTCATGCGCAACAGGATCATGGCCATGGCGCAGCCGGAAGCAAAACGGGAATCCGCCAGCACGAAGCACAGCGCCGACAGGAAGAACAGGAACGCATGGCGCAGGCGGGAGCCGACACGGGTGCTCAGGCACCACGCAAAGCCGATGGCGGAGAAGTTGCCCAGTGAGTCCGGTTCCAGAAACAGGGAGGACACGCGGTGCGAACCGAATATCGACTGGAAAAAGGTGCGTGACGCCGCGGCACCGCGGTTGCCGCTGATGAACAGGTTGGTATTGCTGTAATTGACCGTGCCGCTGCTGATCACGCCCTTGTTGACATAATAGGTCCAGACATCGAACACCGTGCCGAACAGGTTGGTGAACAGCAGTTCGAAAAACCCGATGAACAGGATCATCGCCATGAGCGTCCACATGGTCCGCTCACCCGAGCGCAGGGTGGACCGCGTGCCAAGCTGGTAGAACAGGTAGGCGATGGCAAGATCGTGCAGGATCTTCAGATCAAGGCGGGGATTGATGAACTTGGCCCCGATCTCGAAACACAGCATGACCGCCGTGATCCGGACCACGGCGGGGGAGATGGTGTTGCGCACTTCCAGAAAGGCCAGGAAGATGATGCCCAGTTCACACAGGGCGATTTCGGAACTGTGCACCGTGATGACATGCCGCGTGTTGATGAAGCACAGGACAAGATTGAACACGGCTCCTGCCACCACCAGCCACGAAATGCCATCGGCGCGTGACAGGGCGGGCGCGCGGGTGGCGGGCTGGATGGCGGCGCGTGCGGGACGCGGCGCGTACACGAAAGGTGTGGTGTCAGACGCGAGAGACATGCGTGTCCGTTCCCTCTCCTGCGGTAATCGGGCGGATGCTGGCGGCCGCCGGGCTGAGTATGGCGCGCCCCAGCCTGCGCCCCATGTTGTGCAGCGGCAGTTCCAGCACCGTATAGGTCAGCGCCGCCAGTGTGGTTGTGAGCACGACTGTCACCATTCCCAGCCCGAACTGTGTAAGCGAGGGGTGGGAGAGCAGGGTGGGTGCGCCCATCATGCGTCCCGCCAGGCTGAACACGATCAGCATGACCGGCAGGTGCAGAAGGTAGATGCCATAGGACAGTTCGCCCACCGCAATGACCGGTTTGCTGAGCAGGAAACGGTACTGCCGCCCCGACGCATACAGGTCGCGGATGACGACAAAGGCGGCTGCCGTTTCGATCATGTCGGGGATGCGTTCGGGCAGGTTGAGCGGGGCAAGGGCGTAGCGGTCATATAAAAGTACGGCCACCGCCAGCAGCGCATACAGCCCGTGGTGGCGCGGCAGGGTCGTGGGCAGCAGCGGAATCAGCGCGCCCAGCCCGAAGCACAGGGCAAAGACCGTGCCCGTCTCATGCGGCAGGGGCAGCAGGGCGATGGCGGCCAGTGCGGCCAGTGTCAGTACCCGCAGCCGGGGCGCACGGACCAGCACGAACAGCAGCGGGAACACCACGGAATACATGAGTTCGACACGCAGCGACCACATCGGCCCGTTATAGCGGGTGAACAGGCCGGATACCGATGCAAGGGTATTGCGGATGGAAACCGGCGTCTGCAGGTTGCGTGACAGCCAGCCCACGAACACCCCGTCCGCCACCCAGCCACGTGCAATGACCATGCTGGCAATGGCAAGCGCTATGGAAAACCACAGCAGCGGATAGATCCGGAACAGGCGCTTTACATAAAAGCTGCCGACAATACGCCCGGTCATGTGCGTGTATTTGCGCAGAGACAGTGAAAGTACGCAGCCGCTCAGTACAAAAAACAGCACGACCGCCGCTTCCGCGTTGAAGGCATAGGTCACCAGATCATGCACGACCGCCAGACCCGGGGGCCGCGTGGGCTGGCTGTAGCGAAAGACCTGTATGGCATGACCGAACAGCACGACCAGGCAGGCAACACCGCGCAGGGAGGTCAACTGGTGCAGATAATTTCGTTCCGTTCCCGAATTTTCCGTCACGGATGACATTATTCAGTTCCCCCGGTGTATGAATGACGTGTTTGTGGTGATGGCATGTCTATGCAATGGCGGGCAGAGCGTAACAGAATATAAATGTATAAAACACGTAAAATATGCCAACACAATTCTTTGTCCCATCGCCTCTGTCAGGGCACGAACTTGTCATCATCCTGCCTTAATCCCGGCGTGGATTCAGGCGTTCCACAAGATCAGGGTGCTGTGGCCCTGCCACGACCACGCACATGCGGCAGAACCGAGCGCCGCCCGCCTTCGCATGCATATGGCGCAGGTGGGGGCGCAAAACAGGAGCAACTTTTTCCATGACGCGGTCCCTGTTCATTTCCGTTCATGATTTCCGCAGTTTACGCAAGGCAAGTATTCATTTCATTGCGACAGAGATGGCACGCAGGGGGCCTGTCGCATTCCTTTCCATCGGGCTCAGTACGCTCTCGTTACGGCGGGGTGACACGCGCGCAAGCCTGGTCGAACGCGCCAACCGGGTCGAGATGGTCGATGGGGTGGAATGCTACCTCTGGCGCATGCCCTGGCATCCGTTCAACATGCGCCGTGCCGCACTTGCGCCGGTGGAGCGTGGATTGTTCTGGCTTTACAGGAAGATGCTGCCCACCATCGCCCGCAGATGGATCCGAAGCGCGGACACGGTTTTTATTGAATCCGGCATGGCGCCAATATTTATTTCCGATGTGCGGAAACTTAATCCGACGGCGCGCATTATTTATCTGATGTCCGATGACCTGGAAGTGGTGGGCTGTGCGGATACCATCAAGAATGATTTCGTACGTAACTTTGACATGATCGATACGGTCCGGATGCCATCGCGTTATCTGCTTGAGCGTCTGCCCCATGCACGCTCCGCCGTTTTCGCGCCGCATGGCATCGACCGCAGCATTGCCGACAGGACGTACCCCAATCCCTATCGGGAAGGGCGCACAAGCTGTGTCTCGATCGGTTCGATGCTGTTCGACAGGACATTTTTCGAGCTTGCCGCCAGGCTGCGCCCCGACATCGATTTTCATATCATTGGCGCGGGCCATGCCACCGACGGGTTGGACGCGCCCAACATCATCATCCATCCCGAAATGGCATTCGAGCGCACGCTGGCCTATCTCCAGCATGCCAGTTTTGGCGTGGCGCCCTATCGTGACGCCAATACGCCACGCTACCTGCTTGATACATCGCTCAAGCTGCGGCAGTTCGCGCTGTTTGGCATTCCCGCCGTCTGTCCGGACTTTGCGCTCAATGACACGCCCGGCCGGTACGGTTACCGCCCCGGCAATGCGCAGTCCATTGGCCAGGCGATCGAAGCGGCCCTGCATTCCACCGAGACAATCGAACTCGATGCCCATAGCTGGCCCGAAATCGTGCAGCGCATCCTGACGCCACAAGATTATCCCGACACACGTGTATGACCCTCCGCAGGCCATGCCTGCGCCGGGGAGAGGAAAGAGCAAGACCCATGAGCGAGGAAGGTAACAGAACAGACGGGCCCGGCATTTCGGTTGTCATGGCAACATACAATGGCGCGACCCATATCCGTGAACAGCTTGACAGCCTGGCCGCGCAGACCTGCCTGCCCGTTGAGCTGATCATAACGGATGACGGATCAACCGACGCGACACTGGACATCGCGGCGGATTTCGCGCGTACCGCTCCCTTTCCGGTCCGGATTCACCGCAATCCGGTACGGCTGGGCTACAAGGGCAATTTCATGCATGCCGTCAGCCTGGCATCAGGGGATCTGATTTCCTTCTGTGATCAGGATGATTTCTGGAAGCCCGACAATCTGGCAAAGGTGCGCGATGCCTTTGCCAATGATCCCGACGTGATGATGGTCTTTCACAACGCACGTCTGGTGGATGAACGGCGCAGGCCCATCTCCACCTTCTACGCCACGCCGCCCACACCCGCCGTCTCCCGTCCGCTGACATTGCAGCCATGGAGCTTTTCTTACGGGTTCATGCAGACATTCCGCGCGGTGCTCAGGCCCGCATCGGTATACTGGCCGCGCATGCGCGATCATTACAATCCGGGCAAGGAAATGGGGCATGACCTGTATTTCTTCCTTGTCGCATCCGGCGTTGGCAGCATTGTCTACCTTGATGACGAACTGGCCGAATACCGTATCCATGGTGGCAACACGGTCGGTTCGGGCAAGCGTACCAAGCCCACGTTCATCGACCGCTGGCGCTACCGGCTGGAAGACCGGGCCGATACGTATCGCTACCTTGCCCGCATGACCGTGCAGGACAGTGCCCTTTTTGCCGATCTGGCGCGCGACCCGGCGCTGCCCGAGGCGCTGCGGACCCGCGCGCGCGCGGCTGCCGCGGCATGGAGTTCGCTGGAGCCGCTGTACAGCGCCCGCGCGGAGGTCTGTTCCGCCAGCCTGCCACGGCGGATCGCGGCCTTTGTCCGGCTGGTACGCGCCGGAGGTTACAGCGAGCGTTCATTCTGGACGTTTGGTGGCCGGGCAATGAAAAAGGATGCCGTGCTGGGTGTCCTGCTTGCCCCGCTGGTGCGGCGGTTCGGCCATGAATCATCGCGCACGGACCGGGCCTGCCACCGGGGCAATGCCTCTGCCGTGGCCAGCCCGCGGGCCCTGGCAGCATGAACACCCCGGTACCGACGGGGGCGGGTACATCCCGGTCCGGCGCATCCAGCCCCTGTGTTGCTGTCTACCGTACCCAGATCCTGCCCATTTCGGAAACATTCGTCCGCGACCAGGCCCGTGCGCTGCGGCGCTGGCGGCCTGTTCTGATCGGTGAGCGTACGATCGGACAGCTTCCGCTTGATGGCATGATGGTCCGGGCGCTGCATGACGGACCACCCACCCTGTTCCAGCGCCTGGTCGGCATGGGGTCGCGTTATCTGGAGCGCCCCGTGCCCGGCATGCTCCGGCTGGCGCGCAGTGTGGCGCCGGCACTGGTGCATGCCCATTTCGGCTTTGACGGGGTGGAGGCATGGCCGGTGGCGCGCGCTCTGGGCGTGCCCCTGCTGGTTACGCTGCACGGGTCCGATATCACGACGCACATGCACTGGTTCGCATCTGGTGGCGGGGGGCGGCGGTGGCGTGCCTATCCGCGCCGGCTTGAACGTCTGGCTGCAGAACCGCAGGTCGGTTTTATCGCTGTTTCCCACAGTATCCGCGAGGCCGCGATCCGCGCTGGCCTGCCCCCGCAGCGCATCCATGTCTGTCCCATCGGCATTGACGTGCAGCGCTTCCGGCATACAGGCCGGCCGGTGGCGGCACGTGACCCGGTCATCCTGTTCGCGGGGCGACTGGTGGAAAAGAAGGGTTGCCGCTACCTGATCGAGGCCTTCCGCACCGTACGCGCACAGATGCCCGATGCGCGGCTGGTCATTGCGGGCGATGGCCCCGAGCGCGGGATGCTGACCTCCATGGCGGCGGATATCGGGGGCATCACGTTCCACGGCCGGTATGCCGCCGCACAGATGCAGCCGCTGCTGGAGGAAGCCCGCGTGTTCTGCCTGCCCAGTGTCACGGCACGCAATGGTGATGCGGAAGGCATGGGACTGGTACTGCTGGAAGCCCAGGCCTGCGGGGTGCCGGTTGTCACCTCGGCGCGCGGGGGTGCGACCGAGGGCATCATCGACGGGGAAACCGGTTTCGCCTTTGCGGAGGGGGATGTCGCGGCGCTCAGCGCCCACCTGCTCGCCATCCTGCGCGATGATGCCCTGGCCGCACGCATGTCCGAAGCGGGGCCGGCCTTCGTGGCCGCGCGGCATGACCTGTCGCGCTGGGCCACCACACTTGAAGATATCTACGACAGTATGACAGGACGCATGCCATGAACGCTCCCATGTCCGTCAGCCTCATCATTACCACGTATAATGCGCAGGCTTTCATCATGCGGGCCATCAGTTCCGCATTGGAACAGACACGGCCACCGCTGGAAATCATCGTGGTTGATGACTGCTCCACGGATGGTACGCCCGAACTTCTCCACCGGCTGGAGCGCGGGCATGACAGTATCCGCGTCCTCTCCACGCCGTATAATGGCGGTCCGTCGCTTGCGCGCAATGTGGGGCTGGCCGAAGCGCGGGGCGACTGGGTGGCCTTCCTTGATGCCGATGACGCCTTTGCCCCCGAAAGGCTGGAGGTGATCATGGCGCGCGCGGCACAGGGTGACTGTGATTGCGTGGCCGATGACCTGGCCTACTATGACGCCGTGGCGGGACAGGTAACGGGCCGGGCGATGGGTGCGGGCAGGGTGCCCGCCACGCCTGTCAGCCTGCGTGACTATATCGGCCACAACCTGTCAGGCGGGAACGGTTTTGACTGGGGGCTGCTCAAGCCGGTCTTCCGGCGGGAATTCATGCAGGCCCATGCCATACGTTATGACCCCGTGGTGCGCCATGGGGAGGATTTCCTGCTCATGATCACCTTCCTCATGGCGGGGGGGCGGTTTTACCTGACGGACCATGCGACCTATCTCTATACCCAGCGGCAGGGGAGCGTGAGTGGACGGGCATCCGGCATGTCGCGCACGACCATTGCCTATCGGGACATGCGTGACACGGCGCTGGAACTGGCGCGTGATGCGCGCATCCGTGACAATCCGGAACTGGTCGACCTGCTGCACCAGCGTGCGGCGGGACTGCAGCGGCTGGATGACTCCCATTTCGTATCCGTGGCACTGCGTTCGGGCGCGGTAGGGGCGATCATGCAGCGGATCATGAGACGGCCTGCTTTCCTGCCCGCCATGATCCGCCAGATAGCAATGGCGCTCAGGCGCAGGTTCTGCCATTCCTGAGCACGGGCATCCCCCCCCCGCCGTGTTCTTTACGCTGGCTGCATCGATACATGCCGGCATTTGGGCCAGAAGGCGGAATCTGGCGGTTTTTATTGTCAATCTGAAAAATTTATTCTGCGCCACTGAACCCGGGCATGCCCTGCATGACCCGGGTTCAGTGCGTCAGGTGCGCACATCGTGGCCGGTATCCCGGTTCCCGGCTGGCCGTCAACGATCCGGTCGGGCAGCGTGAATGCGGTTTTTCCCGGTCATATCTCGCGACCTGTTGTCCGGAACCGGCCCGAACCGAAAGCTGCCAGAGGCGTTTGAATGGAACCCGCAGTAATGATGGGAGCGCGTTCCGCAATGCGGACTGTGTCATGCAGATGCCACACAGGGGCACGATAACGACCGAAATATGTTTGCACACCACATTCTTGACAAAAAAAATCGGCTTAAGTTCCGCTTCTGACACGGATGGCCGACATGACCGCTGCCGCTTCGAGGCCGGAGCCGCGGATGCGCACACCATGAAACATGCAGCACGGAGTTGCGATCCATGACGTTTATGACAGCAACGGATGTACCCATACCCCCAGGCCAGGCCCGGAGCCACACCATAACGCCCGTCATCCTGTCCGGCGGGACAGGAACACGGTTATGGCCTGTTTCACGCGCAAGTCACCCCAAGCAGTTCTGGGCGCTGGCGTCACGGCGCACCATGATTGGCGAGACGCTGCAGCGCGCGGCGGGGGAGGCATTTGCTCCCCCGATTGTCGTATGCAACCAGGATCATCGTTTCCTTGTTGCCGAACAGCTACGCGAAAACGGGTGCGAGGACGGACGCATCGTGCTGGAGCCCGCCGGGCGAAACACCGCTGCCGCCATTGCCGCTGCCGCCCTGCTGGCTGCGCAGGATGACCCCGGAACCCTTTTGTGGATCATGGCGGCGGATGCGTCCTTCCAGCATCCCGAACGTCTGGCGGAGGTGCTGGAAAAAGGGGCGCAGGTGGCGCGCGAAGGGTATATCGTGACATTCGGCATGAAGCCCACCGCGCCTGAAACCGGATATGGCTACATCCGCGCCGGTGCCCCCCTGCACCCCGATGGCGGCAGGGATGACGCGCACCGCGTGGCGCGCTTTGTTGAAAAGCCCGACCGCCTGCGCGCGACCGAAATGCTGAATGAAGGCGGATATCTGTGGAATTCCGGCATGTTCATGGCCCCGGCATCGGTCATGCTGGAGGAACTTGAACGCCATGAACCTGCCGTGCTGGATGCCGTGCGCACGGCCATGGCCCATAGCCAGAGCGACCTGACCTTCCTCAGGCTGGAGCGTGACTCATTCATGCGCAGCCCCAGTGTCAGCATTGATTATGCGGTCATGGAGCGTACCGAACGTGCGGTTGTCATTCCGGCGGATCTGGGCTGGGCGGATGTCGGCAACTGGAATTCATTGTGGGAACTGGGTGACAAGGACGCCTGCGGGAACGTGGTGACGGGGGATGTGGTACTGGAACAGTCCCATAACTGCTACGTGCGCAGCGAGGGGATGCTGGCCGCGGTGGCGGGACTGACGGATGTGGTGCTGGTTGTCACATCCGATGCCGTACTCGCCATTCACCGTGATTATGCGCAGGATGTCTCGGCCCTGGTGGCGCAGCTCAAGGCCACAAGCAGGCCGGAGGCCGAAATCCACAACCGCTGTTACCGGCCTTGGGGCTTTTATGAAGGACTGATCCAGGGGGAGCGGTTCCAGGTCAAGCGGATCGTGGTGTACCCTGGGCAGAAGCTGTCGTTGCAGAAGCATTTCCATCGCGCGGAACACTGGGTGGTTGTCAGCGGCACGGCCAGCGTGACACGCGATGATGAAAATCTTCTGCTGCAGGAAAACGAAAGTGTCTATCTGCCGTTAGGTTGTATGCACCGGCTGGAAAACCCCGGTCGTATTCCCCTGACCCTGATCGAGGTCCAGTCCGGGCCTTATCTGGGAGAGGACGATATCGTCCGTTTCGAGGATACATACGGCCGGCAGTAGGTGGAAATGCGCCCCCGTCATGGACCGTAACGGGTTTTATGGCGGGGAATGGCACCGTTGACTTCGGGACGACGGTAATGGAAATGGCAGCGTAATTCGTTGCTATATAATAACGGCTTGAAAAGTTGGTTAATTTTTTATGAATAAGATGTGAAGGGATGGTTTATATTTTGGTATTTACTGCGTGACATATTTTTGCCCTAAAATACACAGAGTATAGACAAACCGGTCCGGGTGATTCCGAGTCCGGAATAACAACAATAAAGTGGGAGTTTTTTTTCGCACATGATTGTGCAGTGCGGAAAATGACGGGCAGAGCCTTAACCCGGCGTCAGGTCGTATTCCGCGTCGACAGGAGATGTTTCAAAATGAGCGAGGCACTCAGGCAGTTGAAAAATGGCGAACCCGACCTGTCGCTATCCGCGATAGGCGAAAGCAAGGTCCACCGCCCTTACAGGAACCGCCCGGTGGATGATGGCGGCTTTTCCTACCGTCATCCCGTGTTGCCACAGGTGGTGGTCCTGTCGGATGCGCTCTGTGTCTGCCTTGCGGTCGTGGCCTGCATTGCCTGGCAGGGTGTCCATGACATGTCCTATGGACTGTCCGGTGCGCTCCTGCTTGCCAATATCATGGCGGCGGGGGCGTTCATCCTGTTTCCCAGGAATGTCCCGCTCCTTGACATCCCCGATGTCACGCGGCTTTCCGCACAGCTGCGCTACCTGCTGCCGCCCGTCATCTTCGGGGCGGCAGTTTTCTGTATTGTCCTTCTCATGCTGTCCTGGCCCGTCGCGGCCACGTTGCGCATGGGGGCGGACTGGCTGGTGTTCGTGGCGATCATGCTTGTGGTGGAGCGTACCATCGGCACATATGTCCTGAACACGGATGCCATGGCCCACCGGCTGGTGCGCCGGGTCGCCATTATCGGTTCCGGCATGGAAGCCACGCAGATGGCCACGCGCATCAATACGCGCATGACACGCGTGTTCCGTCTTGCCGGTATCTTTGATGATAAGGGCAGCAATGTTGACGGCACGATAGAAGACCTGGTCCAGCGTGCGCGTGAAGACGGGATTGATGCCGTCATCATGAGCTTTTCCCCCGAAGAAGGGGGGCAGCAGCATGTCATGGATGAACTGTGGCGGCTGCGCGGCATGCTGGCGGATGTCTATGTCGTGCCGACCCTGATGACCGAGGACTGCCACGGCTGGCCGGTCGAACGCTTCGGGCCGTTCTCGCTGACCGTGCTGCAGCGCCGCCCCCTGAACGAGTGGGACATGATGCAGAAGCGTGCCTTTGACCTTACGGTCGGCGCGCTGCTGCTGTTTGCGCTCTCTCCGGTCCTGCTGCTGGTGGCGCTGGCGATCAAGCTGGACTCCCGCGGGCCGGTCCTGTTCTGCCAGCCGCGGCAGGGGTTCAATAACCTTTACTTCAATGTATTCAAGTTCCGCTCCATGTATACCGACATGTCGGACCGTGACGCGGCGCGGCAGACATCGCGCACCGACCCGCGGGTCACGCGCGTGGGGCGGTGGATCCGCCGGCTGAGCATTGATGAACTGCCCCAGCTTCTCAACGTGCTGCGTGGCGAGATGTCGCTTGTCGGGCCACGCCCCCATGCACCGCAGACACGCGCCGGCGGCCAGCTGCTGCATGAGGCGATGGAAGAATATGTCGCCCGCCACCGGGTGCAGCCAGGCATTACCGGCTGGGCGCAGATCAACGGCTCACGCGGCGAACTGGTCACGCGCGACGACCTGCGCCGCCGTGTCGTGCTGGATCTTGAATACATCCGCGCCTGGTCGATCTGGCTGGATATCAAGATCATTTTCCTGACCATCAAGCGCGAGATTTTCAGTCGGAACGCATTCTGAATTTCAATTTCTCCTGATGATGAACGGTGTATTCAAATGAACGCAAATACTGAAATCGTGGTGGATGACACGGTTGTCGATGTCATGGGGCTTCCTCTCAACGACATATCAAGGGAAGAAATAGTCGAGCGCGTGATCGACGCCGTGCGGGCGCGCAGGAAAATGGTCATCGTCAACGCCAATGCCCATATGGCGGTGGTGTCGCAACGGCAGACCTGGCTGCGTTCCCTTTTCCGCCGGGCCGATATCGCGTTCTGTGACGGGGCGGGGGTGCAGCTTGCCGGCATGGTGCTGACGGGCCGCCACCTGCCGCGTACCACCCCGCCGGAATGGATCGGCCCCGTGCTGTCGCGGCTGGGGCCGGAGGCATCGGTTTTCTGGATTGGCGGCAAGCCCGGCGTGGTGGAAAAGGCCGCCCAGGCGTTTTCCGCGCGTTATGGCGTGCGCACGGCGGGCACCCAGCACGGCTTTTTTGACCAGACCCCCGGATCGCGTGAATCTACACAACTGCTTGAGCGCGTGCTGAAAACCCGGCCCGACATCATCCTGCTGACCATGGGCATGCCGCGCCAGGAAAGCTGGCTGCGTGACAATATGGACCAGATCCCCACGGGCGTGATGCTGACGGCGGGGGCGCTGGTCGATCATGCGGCGGGGCATGTGCACCGCCCGCCCCGATGGGTGGCGGACATGGGAATGGAGTGGCTGGTGCGGCTTGTGCGCGAACCGCGCAGGCTGTGGCGGCGTTATCTGTTGGGGCTGCCGGTGTTCGGCTTTTACGTGCTGCTTTACCTGCAGCGCAGGGCGCGTGGCAGACCCGTATCATCCATCTCGCGGAAACTCGCCGGGTAATCAGCATGAATTATGTTTCCATACAGGGACGGGCCACTTCAATGTCATGGACAGCGCAGGATGTGGGCCTTGTCATTCGCCAGACGGTCCGGGCCTTTCTGAGGCACCGGCTCCTCTTTGTGCTGACGGTGCTTGGCGTGCTGGTCGCGGGTAGCGCGGTCATGCTGACGCTCAAGCCACGCTATACCGCCACGGCCACGGTCGTGGTGTCGGGGCGTGCGCAGCAGGACCCGCTGGCCCCCAATGGCCAGCAGCAGAACCAGGCCCCGCCGGATGACTCGCTGGTCCAGACCGAGGCGGCGATGATCCATTCGCGTGACGTGGCCGCCGCCGTCCTGGCCCAGCTGCCGCCACCGGCGGCAGCCCCGCATGTCGGCCTGCGCGACCGGCTGTGCCACATGGGTATTGGCTTCCTGTGCCACGCGGCGCAGGCGGTTGATCCGGTGGCCCAGCGCGTGCGTGATGAGGATGCCTTCCTCAACAACCTGACCGTAACGCCCGAGGCGCATACCCAGATACTCGACATCAACGTGGTGGATGGCGATGCCGCCCGCGCCGCCGCCCTGGCGGATGCGGTGGTCACGAACTACCAGCGCCTGGCCCTTGCGCGGCAGACGGCGGATATCAACCGCGTGGCCGCCTGGCTGGACAGCCGCACGGCGGAACTGCGCCAGCGCTGGATGGATGCGGTGGAAAAGGCCAATGCCTTTGACAACGCCCACGGGCTGACCAATACGGGCGAGGGCGGCACCGCCAGCCCCCTGATCGAACGCCAGATTGCCGATACGTCCGCCAATCTCAGCCAGGCGCAGGGCAGGCTGGCCGCGGCCCAGGCGCGTGCCGATGCGCTGCGTGACGCAGCATCACGCGGGGATGCACGGGCGGCGGTCGCCCTGTCACAGGAGCCGATCCTTGTCGCCACCGCCAATGCGCTCATGCAGTTGCAGAGCACCCGGCAGGAGGAGGCTGCAACCTACGGCCCGCAGCATCCGCGCCTGCGCGCGCTGGACCAGCAGATCGCAACCACGCGCGCCAGCCTGTCGGCCGAGACGCAGGCCGCGCTGAACTCCATCCGCGAAGACCAGATTTCCGCCAAGGCGGAGGTGGACCGTCTGAGCGAGAACCTCGATATCCTGCGCCAGAAGGCAGGCGGCCAGAGCGCGCCCCAAGCCGAATACCGCACGCTGGACCAGGAAGCGCAGAGCGCGCGCACGGTGTATGAAACCTTCCTGGAGCATGCAAAGGAAGTGGTGGACCGCGCGGCCCTGTTGCAGCCGCCCATCGCCCTGGTGTCGCACGCTTCCGCGCCGGAGGTCCCCAGCTTCCCCAACCGCAAGAAGATCGGCATGGGCCTGGTTGCGGTGGCCCTTGCCGCGGGGGCGGGTATCGTGCTGCTGCGTGATTACTTTACCGCGGGCTTTACCGAAATCGAGCGCCTGCGCGCCGCCGTGCCGCTGCCGCTTATGGCCGTGGTGCCCCGGGTGCGCGCACGCACCGAACAGGGTGTGCGCCGCCACGTGATCGACCATCCCTATTCCCGCGCCACGGAAGCGGTGCGCAGCCTGGTCATGCAGTTGTCCATGCGGGTGCATGACGGGGGCCAGCCGCTCTGCCTTGCCATTACCTCGGCCGGGCCGGAGGAAGGCAAGAGCACGCTGGCACTGTGGATGGCAACCATTGCCCGCCGGGGTGGGCAGAAGGTGCTGGTGATCGATGCCGACCACCGGCGCGGGATGCTTGACCAGTATCTGACCGATGTCACGTCGGGCCGTCCCTCGCTGGGCATGAGCGATCTTGTGACCACCGGCGCGCGGGTGGAAGATGTCATCCGCACCGACCCCGATACCGGCTTTGACTACATTCCCGCCGGCCGCACGATGGAGCATGCCTTCAGTCCCGTCGAGATCCGCCGCCTGCGCGCCATACTGGCGGAACTGAAGCGGTCGTATGAACTGATCATCATCGACTGCCCGCCGCTGCTGGGGCTGAGTGATGCGCTGGTGCATGCGAACATGTCCGATCAGGTGATTTTCGTGTGCCGGTGGAAGAGCACGGCGCAGCGTGCCGTCATGGCCTGCCTGGAACGACTGGAAGCCAGTGGCGCGCCGCTGGCCGGGGTGGTCGCGACCATGGTGGAGGACAATGCCATGGACGTGATGGGCTACAGCTACGGCAACCGGGACATCAAGATCCTGAGCCGGTTCGATGATAAATGAACGAGGGGACGAAACATTGAAAATCCTGCATATTTGCCGTCAGTTCAGTCCCTCTGTTGGTGGATTGGAAGATTCGCTGCTCAACCTTGCACGCAGCCAGCGCCAGAAGCTTGGACTGGATGCCCAGGTACTGACGCTCGACAGCGTGTTCGGCCGCCCCGGGAAGCTGCCGCATAGCGATGTGGTGGACGGCGTGCCCGTCACCCGCATCGCATGGCGCGGTTCCACACGGTACCCGCTTGCGCCCGGCGTGCTGCGCCATATCCGCTCGTTCGACCTGCTGCATGTCCATGCAATCGACTTCTTCTTCGATTTCCTTGCATGGACATGGCCGCTGCATCGCAAGGTCATGATCGCCTCCACCCATGGGGGCTTTTTTCATACCGGGGCGCTGCGGCGCCTGAAGGAAATCTGGTTCCGCACCATCACCCCCGTTTCCGTCCGTGCCTATGCGCGCATCGTGGCGTGCAGCTACAGTGATGCCGACATGTTCCGCACCGTGGCGAAGGGACGCCTGCAGACAATCGAGAACGGCATCAACCAGACCCGCTTCCGTGATGCGGCTGCCCGCACGCCCAATCACACCATCCTTGCCTTCGGGCGGTTCGCGGTTCACAAACGATTGAACCTGCTGTTTGAACTTGTCGCCCGCCTGCGCCGTGACAACCCGCAATGGAAGCTGATCGTGGCGGGGCAGGATTCCAACCTGACCGCCGATGACCTGCGCCAGCAGGCCCGTGCCTGCGGGATCGGGGACAGCATGCGCATCGTGCCCGGCCCAAGCGATGCGGCGCTGCGCGACCTGATGGGGGAGGCCAGCTTCTTTGGCTGCCTGTCCGCGCATGAAGGCTTTGGCCTTGCCGCGGTGGAAGCCATGTCCGCCGGTCTTGTGCCGATCCTTAGCAATATCACGCCCTTTGTCCGGCTCATGCAGCAGGGTGCCGCGGGCGTGATGGTCGACCCTGCCGATATGGCCGCCGGCGCACGGGATGTCGAATCGCTCGCCACCACCCTGCCGGAGACGGCGGATGCCCTGCGCGCACGCAACATGGACGTGGCCAGCCGGTACGACTGGAACAGCGTGGCGCGGGAATATGCAACTGTATACCAGCAGGTTCTTGGCGGTTCCGGTTCCCGGTCCGCCATGGTGACAGCAGGGGCGGAGTAATGGCACAAAGCAAGTTCTCCACCAATTTCCTTTTCAACGTATTCGGTTCCATCTTTCCCATTATCGTCTCGCTGGGCACGGTTCCGTTCTATCTGCGGATGATCGGCACGGACCGGTACGGCATTGTCGCGATATCATGGATATTGCTGGGGTATCTCGGGTTTCTCGACTTTGGTCTGTCCCGTGCTTCGGCCAATGCGCTGGCGCAGCTTGGCCATGCCACGTCGCGCGAGCGCTCGCCCGTGCTGATGACGGCCTTTTACAGCAATCTGGGCCTGGGTGCGCTGGGTGGGCTGATCCTGTACCCCATTGGCGACGTGGTGCTGATGCATTTCGTCCGCATACCGCCAGACCTGCTGACGGAAACACGCCATGCCTATCCATGGATGGCGGTCATGCTGCCGCTGGGCATGATCAATGGCGTGGCCACTGGTGCGCTGGAATCCCGGGAACGTTTCCTGCTTTCCAACATGCTCAATTCCAGTACCACCATGGCAGGACAGATCATCCCGCTGATCTGCATCTATCTGTGGGGGCCACAACTTACGGTTGTCCTGCCCGCCATCGTGCTGTCACGGCTGGGGATGATCATGCTGTCCTACTGCGTGGTCATTGCGCTGGAATGGCCGATCCGCCCGCTGGATTACGACGTGGTATGGCTCAAGCGCCTGCTGGGCTACGGGTCATGGGTCAGCATTTCCAGCCTGATCAACCCGCTGCTTGATACCTCCAACCAGCTGATCATCGGTGCCACGCTGGGGGTGACATCGGTGGGGCAGTATACGGTGCCCATGAACCTGGCCATGCGCTCGCAGGTGGTGGCCACGGCGCTTGCGCGCACGCTGTTCCCCCGCCTGTCGCGCGCGGACCGGGCAGAGGCGGTTGACCTGACCCGCCGAGCCACGGCCTCGCTTACCTATGGGTTCGGCATGATCTGCGCGCCGGGCATCCTGTTTTCGGGTGCGTTCCTGCATCTGTGGGTAGGGGGCAATTTTGCTGATGTCTCCCGCCCCGTGGCCGAGATCCTGATGTTTGGCGCGTGGACCAACGGGATCGCCTTCCTGCCTTACGGACTGATTCAGGGGCAGGGGCGGCCGCACATCACGGCCAAGGTGTCGATGGTGGAGATCCTGCCCTTCTTCTGCGTGCTGTGGCTGTTCATAAAATGGTGGGGGCTGCCCGGTGCCGCGGCCGCCTGGACCCTGCGGGTCACGATTAACCTGATTGCCCTCTATCTTCTGGCGGATTGCCGCTCCAGGCAGACTTGGCGGCTTGTGCCGGGAATGGTAATCATGACAGGGGCACTTATCCTGAGTCTGCTGGTACCCATGAACCTTGTGGTTTCTGCCTGTGCGGCCACGGTAGCGGGACTTGCCATGGCTTTTGCTGCATACCGGTTGGACCCGGGCTTGCGTGATGTCGTGCACCGGTTTGTCCAGCGTGCGGGAGGTAACTCCCGTGTTACGATCACAGGTTAGGATGCGGTATGAAGGTCAGGCGGTTGCGGCGCGGGGGCACAATGGGGCGGTGCCTGTCGTGGGGGCCGGTCAGTATCATGGTGCTGGGAATGGGGCTGCATGCCAGCAAGGCGCATGCGCAGCTGATTCAGCAGCTTTTTCCATCGGATGTACCAGGGTACGCCACCGATATGACCGGTTCGGTCGTGACGCGCCAGATGATGGGCCAGCAGAGCGACGGGATCGGGCTGGGCAGCTGGCTGTTGCGGCCCACGGCATCTGAAAACGTGGGCTACAACACCAACACGCTGGGTATTCCCGGTTCGGGCAGCCCGGCGGTGCAGACATCGGCCAATGTCAGCGCCAATTCACGCTGGCGCCGGCATGCGCTGGGGGCGTCGGTCGGGATGGATGATCACCGTTACCCCACGCAGTCCATTGCCAGCTATACCAACTGGCATGGCAGCATCGGTGGTTCGCTCAACCTGGGCCATGACACGCTCAGCGCCGCTTTCTCGCATTATCAGTATCACCTTTCCGCGACCAATCTGGGCGTGTACGGGGTGGTCTACCCCGTACCCTACCAGGTCAATGACGGGCGGCTGACCTATACCAAGACGTTCGGGCGCTTCAGTCTGATCCCGGCCTTTGATTATCAGGACTTCTCCTTCGGGACGGCACCGGGGCCGATTTCCATCGATTACGGCACCATCAGCCACAAGGTGGAAACGGGGTCGCTGACTTCGCGCTTTGCGTTCTCGCCGGGTAATTCGGCGGTTGCCGTCCTGCGTGGTTCGGCGGCGCAGTACGATGCCGCCATTCAGGCATCAACCAACAATTATGCCGACGGGGCCGGGTTTGTCGGGGTGGACTTCCGCAGCGGGCAGGTGTGGCAGTACCGCCTGCTGGTGGGCGGTGAGACGCGCAGCTTTGCCAACGGTTACAGCCCGTCGGTCAGCACGCCCACGTTCGAGGTCAACGTATCGTGGATGCCGCGCAGGATCGACACGGTCAACCTGACGGCAGGCCGCCACCTGAGCGACCCCGAAACCCCCTTTGCCCGCAATCAGGTCATTACCGACGTGCGGCTGCAATGGGATCATGAACTCCGCCACAACGTGTTCCTGCGCGCCTATGGCGAGTTCGGGGAGAGTGATTCCCAGTCCGGGATGCAGGTTACGGGCGCGACCGCCACGCTTGGGGGCAACCGGTTGCAGAAGCAGATCCATTTCGGGGGGTCTGTTTTCTGGAATATCGACCGCCATGTCCGCGCGTCCCTTACCTACAACTATGTCAATAACGCCACATCGGGCGGAAACGTGAATTATCTGAACATCCCGGGACGCCTTTCGACGTTTACAAGCAATACCGTACTATTGGGCTTTTCCTTCTCCGGTTAGCGAGAGGCCCTTTGGGCCATCAGAATGGGGAAAGTCGCATTTATAATGATTTGGGAGTGGCCATGTTTGCAATGATACGGAGTACGTGTCGGCCTGGAGTGATGCAGGCAGTCGCCGCTACAGCCCTGCTGACACTGGGTTCATGTGCGTCGGCGCGGGAACAGTCTTTTGAAGCGGTTGATACCAGTACCTATCATCTTGGTCCGGGTGACCAGGTGCGTGTCATTACCTATAACGACCCGCAGTTGAGCAATACCTTTACCGTAAGTGACAACGGAAATATCGACTTTCCGCTGCTGGGCGTGGTGCCTGCGGCAGGGGCTGCGCCACGGGATCTGGCGCAGCGCATTTCCTCCAGTCTGGAAAGCAAGGGCATCCTGTTCCAGCCCAGTGTTTCGGTGGAAATAGCGCAGTACCGGCCCATCTACATACTGGGTGAGGTCAATCATCCCGGGCAGTATCCCTACCAGCCGGGCATGACCATGCTTACGGCCGTGGCACTGGCGGGCGGGTTTACCTATCGCGCCATAACCACGCATGCGACCGATGTGCGCCACGAAAACCTGACCACACCTGCGCATGAAGGCCGCATTACACGTGCGACCGAACTGCTGCCCGGTGACGTCGTAACGATAGATGAAAGATTTTTCTAAAGCCTGAACCAACATGCAATAAGGGGATAACATGCCAAGGGCCCGTTCCATCCCCAGCCTGACCGGTGTGCGCGGTGTTGCGGCGTTGTGGGTCTTCATGACCCACTTCTACGGTCTGGCTGCCGACATGCTTCATCAGCCATGGATGCTGAATTCACTGTTTCTGTTCAACGGTTTTCGCGGCGTTGACCTGTTTTTCGTGCTGTCGGGCTTCATCCTCATGCATGTGCATGAAGGGCAGTTCGTGCAGTTGCGCTGGCATGTCATCCGTGACTTTTTCATTATCCGTTTCTTCCGTGTCTATCCGCTCAATACCTTTATCCTGCTTGCGCTGGTTCCGCTTGTACTGTTCGCCCCCGGTTACGTTGCCATGCAGCGTCATTATACCGATCCGGCCTTTGCCTACCGCGCGCATAACCTGTCCGTTGCCGGTTTTGTCCAGACCCTGCTGCTGGTACAGACCTGGACAGTGCTGAAACTGGGGGAGTGGAACATCGTATCATGGACACTGAGTGCTGAAGTGCTGGGCTACATCCTGTTCCCGCTGCTGGCCATGGCGGCCATGCGCATTGCCAGCCTGCGCAGTGCCGTGGCGGTATGCGCGGCAAGCCTGGTCACACTGGTGGCCATCCTGTTTGTCTGCCACCATGCCAATAACAATCCGACCGGTACGTTTGGCGCCATCCGCATGTTCTTCTGCTTTACTGCGGGGATTGTACTGTACCGTGTCTATAATTTGGCCCCTGCGGGTACGGAGCGGCACGGGGCGGCGATTACAATGGGGGCGGTTGCATTCATTGCCCTTACCCTGTTCTTTCCGGTTGTTCCGGTATGTGATGTATTTGGTTTTACGGCCCTTATATTTGGTCTGGCCTATCAGCGCGGGGTGATCAATACGTTCCTGTCATCTGCGCCGGTCATGTGGCTGGGGCGGATATCGTTTTCGTTCTATCTGGCGCATTACCTGATTATCGGCATCCTGTCGTGGGCCATGGGCCAATGGCTGCGTAATCTTGGTTCTGTCGGAAGCATGACGGCAACAGTTGCAATATTCGCCCTGTGCCTGCTGGTTGGCGTGGTGTGTTACCATCTGATTGAACGGCCATCACAGCGGCTGGGCCGCCGTGTCATGCAATGGGTCGAGGCGCGTGATGCCCGCGCGGGTGTGCAACGGATTGCATGAACATTTTATTGATAAAATCCCGTTACCACCTTCATGCGTTACCATTTTCAATGATCGGGGGTATGAGGCACACATTTCTGACACACACGACATATTACAGTCACACGATGCTCTTATATTACAGTTCTGTCTGTCGTTATCCGGTTGGATCCTGATCAGTAATGCTCCCGCCTTCTGTCATGGTCGGGTGGGGCAACGTGTAACGACACAGGGGAGGAAGGAAGCAAGGAATGCGTATACTGATAACGGGCGGGTGTGGATTCATCGGCTCGGCGGTCGTGCGGCATCTGATCAGCCAGACCACGCATGAAGTCCTGAACGTGGATGCCCTGACCTATGCGGCCAGCGAGCAGGCCACGCAGGCCGCGGCAGAGAGTGGCCGCTACCGGCTGGAAGTCGCCAACATCATCGATGCCGGTGCCATGGACCGGGTCTTTGCCGAATTCCAGCCCGATGCCGTCATGCATCTGGCTGCGGAAAGTCATGTTGACCGGTCGATTGATGGCCCTGGTACTTTTGTCAGTACAAACATCGTCGGTACCTATACATTGCTCGAAGCTGCGCGGCGCTGGTGGTCCGGACTGGATACAGCGCGGCAGAAGGCCTTCCGTTTCCATCACATTTCCACCGATGAAGTATTTGGCGCACTGCAGCCGGGTGATCCGCCCTTTACCGAACAGACACCCTATGACCCGCGCAGTCCCTATTCGGCCAGCAAGGCATCATCCGATCATCTGGTGCGGGCATGGTACCATACCTATGGACTGCCCACCTTCGTCACCAATACCACAAACAATTATGGTCCGTGGCACTTCCCGGAAAAGCTGATCCCTCTTGTCACCATCAACGCGATTGAAGGGCAGGAACTGCCCGTCTATGGCGCGGGGCAAAATGTGCGCGACTGGCTGTTCGTGGAAGATCACGCCGAAGCGCTGGTGCGCGCGGTGGAGCGCGGCCAGCCGGGCGAGACCTACGCCATCGGTGCACGCCAGCCCCGTACCAACATGGAAGTGGTTCAGGCGATCTGTTCCATTCTTGATGAATTGCGGCCCGACCCGGCTGGCCCGCATGCACGCCTGATCCGCCATGTGACGGACCGGCCGGGGCACGATTTCCGTTACGAAATCGATCCGTCCCATGCCGAGCGTGCGCTGGACTGGCACGCGAAGCATGATTTCGAACATGGCATCCGTCGCACGGTGCAGTGGTATCTTGATAACCGCGAATGGTGGGAAGCCATCCGCGCCGCACGCTATGGCGGGCAGCGCCTTGGGCAGGCAGGAAAGACGATGGGAACAGCAGCATGAGTAAAGACGCACACCAGAAGCCGACCAAGGGTATACTGCTTGCGGGCGGGTCGGGAACCCGCCTGCACCCGATGACACTGGCGGTCAGCAAGCAGCTGCTGCCGGTTTATGACAAGCCGATGATCTTCTATCCGCTCTCCACCCTTATGCTGGCGGGCATACGCGATATCATGATCATTTCCACCCCGGCGGACCTGCCGCAGTTCAAGCGCCTGCTGGGTGACGGGTCGGATATGGGTGTTACCTTCACCTACCGTGAACAGCCGTCACCCGATGGCATTGCCCAGGCCTTTGTCATAGCCGATGACTGGCTGGATGATGCGCCCTGCGGGCTGGTGCTGGGGGATAACCTGATTTTTGCCGACCATCTGGGCAAGCAGATGCGTGCGGCGGCCACGCGCCCGGTCGGGGCCACGGTCTTTGCCTATCAGGTGCGTGATCCCGAACGTTATGGCGTGGTCAGTTTTGGTGAAGACGGCCACGCACACGACATTGTTGAAAAACCCCAGGAGCCGGAATCGAACTGGGCCGTAACGGGCCTGTATTTCTATGATGGCAACGTGCGTGAATATGCGCGCAACCTCAAGCCATCGGCACGCGGGGAACTGGAAATTACCGACCTTAACCGGATCTACCTGCAAAAGGGCCAACTGCATGTCCAGCGCCTGGGGCGTGGCTGCGCATGGCTGGATGCCGGCATGCCTGACAGCCTGATGGAGGCAGGCCAGTTCGTGCATACGATCCAGTCCCGGCAGGGACTTCTGGTCGGTTCCCCGCACGAGATCGCCTTCCGCATGGGCTTCATAGATGCGGACCAGCTGAAGGCCTATGCCCAGCGCATGATCAAGACCGAACTGGGGCGGATCCTCATGGAAATAGCCCAGGGCGAATCCTGAACCGTCAGCCCGTCCCGCAGTCCTTGATGGCGCTGCGGGCAGGCAGGCTGCCGTTGCGCCTGTTGCCTGTCATGTCATGACGGAGCATGGCGGCAGACGGGGGGGGGGCAGGCCAGTTCCCTGCCTGCCTGGCTGCCGCCAGACCCGGTCGCTGTGCAAGGATTGCGGTACCATCAAAAAGCCGTGTGGCCGGGAATGGATCAGTGCCGCCAAGTCCATGGTGGTGCAGGTTCATCCGGTTGTTTTTGCAAGACTGATATAGTCAGGAGACTGTTATGGGACGGGTATCGGGGAAAGTGGCGCTGGTGACCGGGGCCGCGCTGGGCATTGGCAAGGCGACGGCCCTGCTGCTGGCGCGTGAAGGGGCCAGGGTTGTCGTGGCCGACATGAAGGAGCAGGAAGGTCACGCCGTCGTGGCGGAAATCGAGGCGGCGGGCGGAGAGGCCCTGTTCGTGTCCCTCAACGTGACGGTGGAGGAAGACTGGAGCCAGGCAATGGCCGCGATCGAAAAGCAGTTCGGGCGGCTGGATATCGCGGTCAACAATGCAGGCATCGCCTATACCGGCACGGTGGAATCAACCAGCCTGGCGGACTGGCGGCGGGTGCAGGCGGTCAACCTTGACGGCGTCTTCCTGGGTACCCGTCATGCCGTGGAGGCCATGAAGCCACATGGCGGGGGATCAATCGTCAATCTTTCCTCCATCGAGGGGCTGGTGGGCGATCCCACGCTGGCTGCCTATAATGCAAGCAAGGGCGGCGTGCGGCTGTTCACCAAGTCCGCTGCCCTGCACTGCGCGCGTTCGGGCTACAAGATCCGGGTCAACTCGGTCCATCCCGGCTATATCTGGACCCCCATGGTGCAGGGGCTGACAGCCGAAACACCCGACCAGGTGGCGGCGCGGCAGAAACTGATTGACCTGCACCCACTTGGTCATCTGGGCGAGCCGGATGACATTGCTTACGGCATCCTGTTCCTGGCATCCGATGAATCCCGCTTCATGACCGGAAGCGAGCTGGTGATCGACGGCGGGTATACCGCACAATAAAGCCGCGACATGACATGAAACGGACCTGTCCCCCGGCATGCCCGGGCGGACAGACCCGTATGTACCCGATGGCCATCAGGGGCAGCGGCGCGGCACGTAGGACACCACGCGGTCAAGCAGCGTGTTCATTTCGGGCCGTGTCACGGGGTCCAGGCAGGTGGCGACGTAGGCGCGGGCGCGCTGCTTGATCATGTTGGCGGAGCGCAGATTTATGGCCAGCATGTCACTTTCCGCAACCAGGTCGGCCACTGTCATGTGGCGGTGGAAGGCCGTGCGCGTGATATCAAAGGCCAGGTGGTCCACCACCGTCTTCATCTCCGCCTTGCCAAAGGCGGAGTGGCAGTTCAGCAGTTGTGTATGTGCCTGCGCGTAAAGCCTGATCTGGGGCAGATGTCCGCTGCGATGGAAATGCCGCTGGTGCCACGCCCGTGCCCATATGTGTTCGCGGTGGGCGGTCTCGTATTCATGCATGTCGGCATTGTCATCGCAGATCAGGGCATGCACCGCGTGCGCCGCCAGCCATGCGGATGCAAAATCCGGATAGGCCTGCCCGTTCCATAATGGCTCCGCATTGCCGGAACTGGTGGCAAAGCGGAAATTACGCTGCCCATCCACACCATACAGGATGCAGATACCCTGTGTCGTGGTGGTATCACGACCCAGTACAAGGATATGCCCCCCGTCACCTGCATGCATGTGGCGCTGCAGGGTGAACAGGTCGAACAGGGTCTCGTCATCAGCCGATCGTCCGGTATGGGCCTTTACATAGGTCAGGAAGAGCGGATTGTGCACGCCGGTCACGCCACGGGGGCAGAAATCAAACCGCCACCAGCGTGACATCTTGACCAGATGGAACGCCAGTGCGTTACGCAGCCGGGTCAGTTCCGGCGGGTGGGTACCCGCTTCGCACAGGGCCTGTACATCACGGAACCGTCCGGCCAATGTGTTGATCTGCCGGGCAAAGGGGCGATTGGGGTCAAGATAGCCGAGAAACCGGTCGGGGGCGGAATGTTCAAGGTGCCAGTCGGCCGTGCATCCTGTGCTTTCACTCATGATTGACATGATCCCTGCATGAAAAAAAGAAGTGCGGCATCACCGCATGACGGCGATGCCGCATAAGGTTTCACGGCCTGGTGCTGGGAAATCGACGGTTGGGAAAACTGTCCTGGAATGCCGTGAGTGTTTTTCTGATATTGCAAACGAATATCAATTGCAAATAAAAAAATGACATGTCCCGCATGCCCGTATCGTGACGGGCGGGGCACTGGGTGCCGTATGGGAACCATTCAGGGAACTTGTGGGCAGGCGGGCGCTTAAGGGGGCGCAGCCGGGTGACCGGCGCCTGCGTGCTTTGCAGGTAGATCGCAGAAAGTGGAGATGATGATGACAACCAAGGCAGCTGAAGCCGGCAAGGCTCATGTCCGGACCTATCTCGGCACTCCGACGGACCTGGAGCACGACGCGGTGCATGAAATCGCAGCCGGGCTGAAGACGGTGCTGGCAGATGTGTTTGCGCTCTATATCAAGACCAAGAACTTCCACTGGCATATGAGTGGCCGCCATTTTCGTGACTATCACCTGCTGCTGGATGAACAGGGTGACCAGATCTTTGCCATGACCGACCCCATGGCGGAACGGGCGCGCAAGATTGGTGGCAATACGCTGCATTCCGTGGGCGAGATCGCACGGCTGACCGGTGTGGCTGACAATGATGCCGACTATGTCACGCCCGAGGACATGCTGGCCGAGCTGCGTGAGGACAACCTTGCCCTGACCGCCCGCATGCGCGCGGTCCATGCCGTATGTGATGAAGGCAATGATGTCGCCACCGCAAGCCTGCTGGAAACCTGGATTGACGAGACCGAGCGGCGCACATGGTTCCTGTTCGAAGCCACCCGTCCGGCCTTTGGCAGTAATAACTGAACCAGCATTCCCTCCGCAGGGGTAAAAGGGCGGCAACCCGCCCTTTTTTCATATCCGGGCCATGCGCAGGGCATCCGTGTCCGCAGGGTCCGGCCGCATGGGCTGCGGAAATATCCGCCCCGCCTGCGGCCCGTCGCGCATAAGCCTGCGCCGCATATGGCGGGGCGTGCATGGTCATGCCCTGTGCGGGCGGGCGGTCCCTTGCCTCATCCCATATATCCGCTATCGTAACGTTTCCAACCGGGCAGGGACATGACGGGACCATGGGAACGAACCGCTGGTTTGTGGACAGTGAAACCGGGGAACTGGCGGACGTGCTGCTGTGCCCGCCGGACCATTATGCCTGGATTCCCAGCAACGACATCGCCATCCAGAGCATGGCATCGGGTGCGACCATCGACCGCGCGGCGCTGCGGGCGCAGTTTGACGGGCTGGTCGCCACCCTGCGTGAAGCCGGGGTCAGCTGCCATTTCCTGACCCCGCATGAAGGCATGCCCTACGAGGTCTATACCCGCGACAGTTCCCAGACCACGCCGTTCGGCACCGTCGTCACCCGCCTGTCACGCCCCGAACGCCGGGCGGAGATCGGGCCGGTGCATGATTTCTATGGCCGCGACGCGATCTGGAAGACCTGCACGAAGGGGCATATCGAAGGCGGTGACATCCACATCATCCGCCCCGGCCTGCTGGCGGTGGGTGTAAGCGGTGGCCGCACGGACGCCGCGGGTGCGGCCGAGTTCATGGGCTGGTTCGAGGATGCGGGCTGGACATGCCGGATGATCCGTTTTCCCGAACATTTCCTGCATCTCGACGTGATCTTCACCATGGTGGCGGAGAACCTTGCCATCGCGGCGGTGGACGTGCTGTCCGATGCGGATCTGGACTGGTTCCGCACGCAGGGCATCCGCCTGCTGCCGGTCAGCTACCGCGAGGCCATGCGCGACATGGGCTGCAACGTGCTGGCGCTGGGGCGCGGGCGCGTGATCAGCCCGCGGCACTGCACGCGCATCAACCAGATGCTGCGCGCGGAGGGGCTGGACGTGCTGGACCCCGAACTCGACCAGTTCTCGCAGGGCGGTGGCAGCATCCACTGCATGACCATGCCCCTGCGCCGCCGCTCGCTCCTGCCGGGATAGGCCGCCGGTGGCGGGGGCTCTGGCTGGGCAGGGACGGGGTCAGCCGGTAGCATGGACCCGGGATGTCCGCGCCGGTGCGCGGGGTGAAGCAGGGAGAAGGTTTGATGGTAAGGCTTGTCATCAGTTCGGATGGTCCCGCCGCCGTGGGGGGCTGGCGCGCTGCGTTCCGTGCGGTTGCTCCGCATCTGCAGACCTGTTCATGGTACGACCCGGCATACCGGCCGGGGCCGGATGATTATGCGCTGGTATGGCATCCGTCCTCGGCTGATCTGGCGCGCATGGGGGGATTGCGGGGCATCATATGCACGGGTGCAGGGGTCAATCAGTTGCTGGGCGACCCGGCATTCCCCCACCACGTGCCACTGGTGCGCATGGGTGGCGCGCAGACGGCGGCGCTGATGGCGGATTACGTGCTGTGGGCGGTGCTGGGTCTGCTGCGCGATGCACGGACATGGGCCATCCAGCAGGATGCCCGGATATGGCGTGAAAACCATGTCTCACGTACCAGCGCGGAAACGCGGGTGGGTGTCATGGGCATGGGGCATCTGGGTGCGCATGTGGCGGGACACCTGCGGCATGCCGGTTTCATGGTATCGGGCTGGCGGCGTTCGACGCAGGATGTGCCGGGCATCAGGGTTTTCGCAGGAAGGGAGGCGCTGCCTGAATTCCTGGCCAACGTGGATATTCTGGTCAATCTGCTGCCCAGTACGCCACAGACACGTGGCATGATCGATCATGCCCTGCTGGCGCGGCTGCCGCGCGGGGCAGGGCTGGTCAATGTCGGGCGCGGAGATCATGTCGTGCAGGATGACCTGCTGCGCGCGCTGGATGACGGAATGCTGGGTGGGGCGGTGCTGGATGTCACGACGCCCGAACCCCTGCCACCCGATCACCCGCTATGGCGGCATGAACGGGTAACGCTGACCCCGCATGTGGCGTCCTGGGCCTCGCAGGAGGCACAGGCGCGTTACGTGGTGGAGGTGATCGACCAGATGGAACACAATGAGCGCCCCGCCCTGCTTTATGAACCGGCGCGCGGCTACTGACGGGAGACCGCGCCGGGCCACGTGCCCGTGCATGGATGGCTGCGCTTTCCGCCATGGCGCGGGCGGTCCGTGCCTGTAACATGCGGCACGCACCGTGGCTTACGGGTTCGTGCCCCGGACAGGGCACGCCGTGTCCTGTCTGTGCCCCGTGCGCCAGAATCCTGCCGTCAGCGTGTCAGGGCCTTGAAACTGCGGGTCTGTTCGGTCAGTGCCCCTTCGACAGGCAGGCGCTCCATGCTGGATGCGCCATAGAAGCCATGGCAGTCCGGGCAGGCCGAGAGTACTTTCTGCGCATCCGCGGGCATGGCGATCGGGCCGCCATGGCACAGGATGATGATATCGGACCGGACAGCGCGCGCCGCCTGTGTAATCTCGTTGATGCGTTCAATCGAGTCCTCCAGCGTGAAGGCGGTTTCCGCGCCGATGGCCCCGCCGGTGGTCAGCCCCATATGCGCCACCAGCACGTCCGCTCCCGCCTTGGCCATGTCCACCGCCTCGGCCGCGTTGAACACATAGGGCGTGGTCAGCAGGTCCTTGTGGCGCGCGCGGGCCACGACATCGACCTCCATGCTGTAGCTCATGCCGGTTTCCTCAAGGTTCTTGCGGAAGGTGCCGTCAATCAGCCCTACGGTCGGAAAGTTCTGGATACCTGAAAAGCCGACCCGCTTCACATCATCCAGAAACACGTCAAAATCCACGAACGGGTCCGTGCCGTTCACCCCCGCCAGCACCGGGGTATGTGGCACCACGGGCAGGACTTCACGCGCCATTTCCATCACGATCTGGTTGGCGTTGCCATAGGCCAGCAGTCCGGCCAGCGAACCACGCCCCGCCATGCGGTAACGGCCGGAATTGTAGATCACGATCAGGTCGATCCCGCCCGCCGCCTCGCACTTGGCGGACAGGCCGGTGCCCGCGCCACCACCCACAATGGGCGTGCGTGCTGCGATCATGCTGCGGAACCGGGCAAGGATATCACTGCGGGGGATGCTGGGCATTATCTGTATTCTCCTTGAATATGCTTGAAAATTCATGCGCCAGCGCATCGGCGAAGGCCGGGTCGTTCAGCGCATGCGGCAGGCGGATCAGCCTGCGGCGCGGTGTCTGGTCCAGTGTTTCGGACAGGGCCGCCAGGAAGGCTTCATCCGCGTCGGGGTCGTAAAAAGGGGCCCCCGGCTGGTCGAGCAGGGAAAAACCGCCCTCGGGATAGAGAAAACGCACTTCTCCCGTGCACCGGTTCAACTGGTGGCCGATCATGTGGCCCATGGCCCGGCATTCCGCCGCGCTGGTACGCATGAGGGTGATCTGCGGATTATGCTCGACAAAGGTGCGGCCGGCATAGCGTTCGGGCACGCTGGCGCGCGCGCCGAAATTGACCATGTCCAGGCCGCCGCAACTGCCGACATAGGGCAGCCCGCTGCGGATGACAGCACCAAGCCGGTCGCTGTCGCACGGGAATATGCCCCCTGCCACCCGGTCACAGAACTCGGTCAGGGTCACGTCGATGAAGCCGCGCAGCATGCCTTCATCCGCCAGCCGTTCCATGGCGCGGCCACCCGTGCCGGTGGCGTGGAAGACAAGGCAGTCGAACCGCGTGTCCATCTGCCGCACGATATGGTCCACGCATGGCGTGGTCACGCCAAACATGGTCAGCCCGATGGCAGGACGCGGGTCGGGCGCGGGCAGGCAGGGCGTGCGCACCATGCCCGCCATGGCATGGGCGGCATTGCACAGGATAAGGCGTGACAGGCGGTTCAGCCCTTCCATGTCGGTCACGGAATACAGCATCGCGATGTCCGATCCACCGACATAGGGCGCGGTATTGCCCGATGCCACAGTGGAGACAACCAGCTTGGGCAGGCCAAGCGGCAGGGCCTGCAATGCCGGGGCCACCAGTGCCGTCCCCCCCGAACCGCCAATGGCCAGCACGCCCAGCATGTTCCTGCGCGTGGACAGGTAATGACGCAGCGCCTCCGCCATGGCGGCAATGGAGCGCCCCCTGTCGCCACTGAAGACATGGGCTTCACCGCGTGGATGGAAACCGGCCACCGTACGGGCGCTGACATCGGCCTGCCCCGCGTGGTCACGCGTGCTGACATCCACGATCCGCGCGTCGATCCCGCCTTCGTGCAGGATCTGGCGGATATAGGCCAGTTCGGCCAGCTTGGTGTCGCATGTGCCGACAATATGGACGTAACCCGCCGTCATCCCGCCCGTGCCTCCCTTTTGCGCGCGTTCAGCAGTCCAAGGACGATGCCCACGCCACCCGTGGCGCACAGGCCGCCCAGCAGGAACACGATGTCATAGCCAAAACGGTCCGCCAGCAGTCCGGCCACCGGGCCGGTCGCGCCATAGGCCAGATCCTGAAAGGCGGCGAACCCGCCCAGCGCCGTGCCGCGCATGTTGGGCGGGACCAGGCGCACCACCTCCACCCCGAGGGAGGGATAGACCATGGAGCACCCGGCCCCCGTCAGCACCGCCCCCGCAAAGGCCAGCAGCGGGGAGGACGCACACCACAGCAGGTACTGCCCCGCCGCCTCGATCATGAGCGAGAACAGCGCAACCTTCAGCCCGCCGATGCGGTCGGGCAGGTGCCCGCATGTCAGACGCCCGGCAACGAACGCCACCCCGAAGCATGTCAGCCCCAGCCCGGCATGGGACCAATGCGCATGGATGAAACGCAGCGGCAGGAACGCGCCCAGTGCGCCAAAGCCCACGCCCTGCAGCGTTACCCCCATGCCCTGCCAGCGGATGGTGCCCAGAATGCGCCAGAACGGCGGTCTGGCACCGGCATGCGGGGTGGAAGCGGGTACGCCCTGCACCAGCGCCAGCCCCATCAGTGGCAGCAGGGCCGATACCAGCATGACTGTCGCGATCCCGCCATGTTCATACAGGCTCAGCCCGATCGGGCCACCTGCGGCAAAGGCGCCGTACATGGCCGCCCCCGTCCAGGCCAGCACGCGGCCCGCGCGTTCATGCCCCATAAGCCCGATACCCCAGCCGAGCATGCCGACAATGGTCAGGCTCTCGCCTACGCCCAGCAGGAGCCTGCCCGCGATCAGTATGGTGTAACGGGCGGCAGGGGGGAGCATGGACAGGCCGGCCAGCGCACAGATCAGGCTTGCCGCGGCATACAGCGCCAGGCCCGCGCGCATGCATGGCCGCCCGCCCCGTATGTCGGCATAGGCGCCGGAGTGGTTGCGGCTGAGGATGGTGGAGAAAAACGCAATGCCCACCGCCAGCCCCGCCAGCCCGTTGCCATAGCCCGGCCAGTGCAGGACCGCGACCGGCAGGGCCGCCAGCGGCAGCGCCACCGCCATGTAGGACAGGAACAGGGCAATGGCCAGTCTTGCCACCAGCCGGGGGGCCGGATCAGATTTCACGCGTGATCCGTACATGCAGCGGTTCGGCCAGCGCGGTGCGGAATACTTCCGCCATGGCGCGGAAATGTGGCGTGGTTTCATGTTCCGCCAGTGCGGCGGGACTGGCCCAGCGTTCGACAAACACGAATATGTCCCCATCACCGATGTCGCGGTGGCACTGATAGGAAATATTGGTCTTTTCCAGCCGTGATTGCGCAACGCAGTGGCGGATGGCGTCCAGCGCCGCCCGTTCATGACCGGGGCGGATGCGGATGGTGGCGATGACCGTAATGGGCTGTTCTGTCATGGGCGTATCTACCGGATGCTGTGACTGTGCGGGCATGATAGGCGGCTGTGACACTTTTCTGCCATGGGGAAAGTGTCACGTGACACTTTTGCCCTTTCCCGCGCACAATGCATGCAGGCGGTGCAGGGCTTCCGTCAGGTCCGGCAGGCTGGCGGGGCCAAGGCACAGGCGTATGCCCGCCCTGCCCGGGGAGTGCGGGCTGGCCATGAAGGGACGCAGCGGTGTCACTTTTACGTCGTGCAGCGCGGCTTCGGCCTCGAAGCGCATGGCCTGTTCCACCGGCATGGGCATCCAGGCATGGAAGGCGTCATACGATGGCGGGACAAGATGCGGGCCAAGGCGCTGCATGGCCAGTTCCCTGCGCCGCCGGGCTTCCGCACGCAGGGCCTGCCGCACGGAAGCCGCGGTGCCATCCAGCATCCATTGCGCCATCATGGCGTAGGACAGCGGCGCGATCATGAGTGATGAATTGAGCAGCGCCTCCCGCGCCGCCGCCATGAAGCGCTGCGGGGGCGCCAGCGCGCCGATGCGGAGACCGGGGCTTAATGTCTTGGACAGGCTGCTGACATAAAAAGTCCGCTCCGGCGCCAGCGTGACCAGCGGGGGTAGCCTGTCATCGGCTGCGCAGTCATACACGTCATCCTCTATGATTAGGGCATCATGGGCGCGGCACAGGCGTACGATGTCCTGCCTGCGGGCACGGTCCATGGTGGCGGTGGTGGGGTTGTGCATGGTGGGCGTGACGTACAGCACGCACTGTCCCGGCGCGTTGTCGCGCAGCGCGCCTTCCAGGGCCGTGGGCATCAGGCCGGACTCATCCATCTCCAGCCCGCGTGGGGCCAGTCCCGCCTGGCGCAGCAGGGTCAGCATGCCGGGATAGGTCAGTTCCTCGGTCAGGATGACACGGGCTTCGCGCGTACTGGCGGCCAGCGCCACGCCCAGCGCCTGCTGTGCGCCACTGGCCAGCAGCAGTCCCTCGGGCGCGATGTCCACACCCAGTTCCGCCAGCCAATGGCCCATGATCCGGCGGTGTTCGATATGCCCGGCAATGGGGGGATAGACATTGAACAGCGTCGGGTCGACCGTGCGTGCCAGGCGGGAAAGCGTGCGGGCCAGCGCGCGGTCACTGAACATGGGTGGCGGCATGTTGGCGGACAGGTCGATGACGCAGCCCCTGCCACCGGGGTGCGAGGCCACGAAGGTGCCGCGGCCACGCACGCTGCGTACCAGCCCGCGGCGTTCAAGCATGCCATAGGCACGTGTGACGCTGCCAATGCCGATATCCAGCCGCCATGCCAGGTCACGATGGGCGGGCAGGCGGTCGCCCGCGTTCAGTTTTTCGCCCAGTATGTCGCCTGCCAGCGCATCGGCCAGACGTTCGGCAGGGGAGGTATCGCCCGCGGGCAGATGGGGATGCCATGGGGAATGCAGGCGCATCGGGCCAGCCTGTCCTGTTGAGGGATGCGGCAAGCCATAGCAGGTCGGGGGCCGGGGTGGAATGTGGGGTGATGCAACAGGGTGCGGCGCATTGCGGCCATGATCCCTGCATCCGAACGGTCTGTCATTATCGCACGTTTTGTATTTTATATATGGATCGTGCGCATGGTTCCCGGGTCGTACCCCACGGATCTGGCGCTGCCGGCGGCCGATCCGTGGGGTACGAATGGGGCCTGGTCCTGCTCGGGCGGTAGATGATCGGGCCGGTCCGGATACGGGCTTGGGGCGGGCGGCATAATGGGGCAGCATGGCTTCCTGTCCCCAGTCATGGAAAACCCATGCCCATGTTTCCTGTCCGCCGCGCCCGCTTTTGCCTGTCACTGCTATTTACGCTGGGGGTGTTTGGACCCATGGCCCATGGGGCCGCGGCACCAGCCCTCATGCCGCAACCCCTGACCTATCAGCCGCAGGGTGACGCGCTTGCGCTGGATGGCGGCGTAAGGGTGGAATGGCAGGGCATGCGTTCGGCCATGCTGGACAGGGCGGTGGTGCGTTTTGCGTCGCGGCTGGCAATCCTGTCCGGCCGGGATGCGGCGCCGGGCGGGCAGGGCGGTCTGATCCTGCGGATTGATTGCGCCAGTCCTGATCCGGGCCTGCTGTCGGTCCATATGCGCGAGCATTACCGCCTGCGGACCGGGCCGGAGGGGGCAACGCTGGTGGCGGACGGCCCGGCTGGCGTGCTGCGTGGCCTGAGCACGCTGCTGCAACTGGTGGAACAGCCTGACACGGGGCCGGTTCTGGACGGCGCCATTATCGATGACGGCCCCCGTTTTGCATGGCGGGGCCTGCTGGTCGATGTCAGCCGCCATTTCATGTCGGTTACGGCGCTGGAGCGGCAACTCGACATGATGGAACTGACCCGGCTCAATGTCCTGCACCTGCATCTGTCGGACGGGCAGGGATTCCGGGTGGAAAGCAGGCTGTTCCCGCGTCTTCAGCAGGTTGCCGGGCCGGGGCGCTACTATACCCGGCAGCAGGTGCGTGCCCTTGTGGACTATGCATCGGACCGGGGAATCCGCATCGTGCCGGAGTTTGATGCACCGGGTCACAGCTACGCCATGCTGCGTGCCTATCCGCAATATGCCGCCCGGCCCGTGACCACGCCCATGGACCCGAAGCGGGTGGTGCGGGCCGCGCTCGATCCGTCCAACCCGCAGGTCTATGTGTTTCTGGCGCAACTCTATCATGAAATGGCCGGACTGTTCCCTGATGCCTGCTTCCATGTTGGCGGGGACGAGGTCCGGCCGGATGAATGGACGACGAACCCGAAGATAAGCGCCTTCATGAAGCAGCATGGCTATGCTGATGCACCTGCCCTGCAGGCGGCTTTCACGCAGCGGGTACAGGCCATCCTGGCGCATGAAGGCAAGACCATGATGGGGTGGGATGAACTGATCCAGGCCCCGGTGCCGGCTTCCATCGTGATCGAACCCTGGCGGGGGTCGCGCTATACGGCGCAGGCCACGGCGGCGGGGCATCCGGTCGTGGTTTCGGCCGGGTACTATCTCGACCTGCTGCTGCCCGCGGTGGAACATTACCGTGTTGACCCGCTGGACCCGCAGGGCAACGGCCTGCCGCCAGAACAGGTGGCCCAGGCGCATGCGCCCTTCCTGGAAGCCTTTGCCCTTGATCCCACAGCCCGTATGACTCCGGCGCAGGACCGGCTTGTCATGGGCGCGGAAGCCGCGTTGTGGACGGAAATCGTGACGGAGGAGATGCTCGATGGCCGCCTGTGGCCACGTGCGGCGGCCCTGGCGGAACGGTTCTGGTCGCCTGCTTCCGTGCGGGATGAAAACAGTCTTGCCGCCCGCCTGCCCATGATCCAGTCGGAACTGGAGAAACTGGGGAACCGCGCCACGGCCGACCGCCAGCACATGATGGAGCGGCTTGCCCCCCATGGTAAGGCCCCGCTTGCCACGCTGCTGTCCGTGACCAGTCCCGTGCGCAATTACGCCCTTAACCACGTGTTCGGCCCCGGCCGCGTAACCCCGACCGAGAACCCGCCCCCCTTGGACCGGGTGGCGGATATTGCAACGCCCGACAGTTTCGTGGCGGCGGCCTTCGTGCGCGATGTGCGGGCCTATCTGGCGGGCCGGCATGATCTGGCCGCAGGCCTGCGCGCCCGGCTGGAAGACTGGCGCGATAATGACGCCCGCCTGCGGCAGGTGGCGCAGGTCGATGCGGGTGTGAATGATGCATTGCCCGCATCCGCCCTGCTGGCGCAACTGGCACAGGCGGGGCTGGATACGCTGGATGGCACACGAACCGCATGGCCTGCGGGGGGACCGGCGGCGCTTGCTACGGCACAGAACCAGTTTGCGGCCAGCCGTTCCATTCTGGCGGTCAGGAGCACGCCCCAGCCCGCAGGTGACCTGCTGCAGGATATCACACCCGGTATTGTTGCGCTGGTTCAGGCAGGCAGGGGCGGCAGGTAGTCCGGCCTGTCCACCACCACATACGACTTTGATCCCTGCCTGCGCCTGCCCCGTCATATCCGGTGCGGGGGCTGCTTTCCGCCATCAGGATCAGGCGTAATGCCCGGCTGTCGGAAATGGTTGCTGTCGGCCCCGTCCTGCGGCCGGAGGCGACACGCAGCGTGGCATGCAGGTCAGGTGCCGGTGCCCGGATGCCGCCTGTCTCCATTCAGCGATGCGAGTGCTGGCAGGCTGCTGACCGGGGCGGGTGGAAGCCCGTTTGGCCGGTTCCGTGCCGTCGGGCTGACGAGGCATGCGCATGTCGCGGCCCCTCACGTCTGTCCGCGCTGCCGGGCGGTCAGGAGATAGACCATCGTGGTCACGACCAGCCCCACGATCCATGACACGTCCACCCCATGCAGCATGTGCGCGAACATGCCGGTATGGAACCCGTTGTGCATGAAGGGCAATTCAGCCGCTGCCCCGATGGCATAAGCGCCAAGGGCAGGGATATTGCAATATCCGTACACGCCCCCATCCCGGCGGAAGAAGGACGGCACATCATATATGCCCCGGCGCAGCAGGTAGTAATCCGCCAGATTGATGGCGGTCCATGGCACCATGACCGCCATGAGCAGATCCAGGAAGGCGGCATAGGATTGCATGAAACTGCCCGCCATGCCCAGCGCCATGACCAGTGCCACCCCGACCAGCAGCAATGTGGCCAGCATGCGATCGCGCAATGCCGCCCGCCAGTCCGGCACAAAGGTCTGGACCACGGTCATGGCGGACAGCGCGCCACCATACAGGCTTATGGCATTGCCCAGCGCGATGGAAAGTGTCAGCACGACCAGTACGGGTGTCGCCCACGCGCCTGCCAGATGGGCCAGTACGGTTGCGACCGATGCGGCGGAAGTCTGCAGGGCAATCATGCTGCCCAGGATCATGGGCAGCACGGTGCCGGTGACCGTACCGATATAGGTGGTCAGGAAAGCCGCGTGGCTTCCCGCCGCATTGGCCGGAAGATAGCGTGACGAATCCGAAACATAGGGTGCATAGGCAATCTGCCACAGCGCAGCGGCGGTAAACATGCTGCAGAACCCGGCAGGCGTGCCATGTGTGTCCGCCATCGTACCCGGCGGAAAGGCCCGGTAGCCCAGCCACAGGCAATATACGATCACACCACCTGCCACCCAGCTGATCAGCCGGGACAATGCGTGAATGGTCCGGTAGCCCATGCAGCACGGGACAAGGGTCAGCAGTACGATCAGCCCGATTGCGCCGGTTCGCCCCATGGCGGGCAGGGCCGCATGCAGCGCATCACCGCCGACCACGAAGTTGGATGCCACAAAGCCGATATACATCAGCACGACCAGGCAGATGATGGGCATCGCCCCGAAGGTTCCGAACTGCCCCCGGCTCTGCACCATCTGCGGCACGCCCAGCATCGGCCCCTGTGCCGCATGCAGCGCCATGACAACGGCCCCCACCACATTGCCCAGCACGATTGCAATGACCGACAGCAAAAAGGACAGCCCGAACAGGCCGGTACCCAGCGCCCCGGTCACAACGGTCAGCAGCGTCAGGTTCGTGCTGAACCATACGGCAAACAGGTCACGTATGCGTCCATGCCGCTGGTCATGGGGAATCTGGTAGATGGTATGGTTTTCAACAGCGCCGCTCATCAGGGTTATATGCCTGATGGCGCGCGGCATGGATATGTTCTTCCGCAGTGCCGGACCCGCCATGTGGCCTGCCACCCTGCACGGGTGGTTACTGGAACGGGCTGGCGGAATAGGAAGGTGATGTTGTATAGCCCGCCGCCGGTACCGGCATGCTGGGTGCGGGATAGGCGGCAGGACGGCTGGCCGGTGCCGTGTAACCGGGCATGGACAGTTTCTGCTGTGCTACGGAGGAATGGGCCGTAATGCCGCCAGTGCCAGTGCCAGTGCCAGTGCCAGTGCCAGTGCCAGTGCCAGTGCCAGTGCCAGTTAGGCCAGTAATGCCGGTTCTGGTCGTGATGGCGGGCCGGATGCTGCCCGAATCTGGCATGGTTCCCGCCACCGGGGCGGGGCTCGCGCCCTGGACCCGGTCCGGATATACCACGCCACTGCTGTCATAATCCGATGCGTTATAGCGGCCCACGCAGTTCTTGCCGCGCTGGGCCGTATGGACCGCTTCCAGCTCACCTTTCATCAGGCCGGGTGACCTGCCTGCCGCATATCGGGTTCCATCCGTGGAAAGGGCGCGTGTGTCCGTCTCGTCCATCTGGGCCAGTTCGGCGCAGGTCTGGCGCATGAGGGGTTCGGGGTTCAGAGCCCGATCCGAAAGTTTTTGAACAATACCAGCCTGTTGTGATTCATCCGTCTTTGCAGAGAGATGGAGTGAATGGTGACATGGACTGGTATTGCCCGGCGCGAGTATAGCCGGGAAAGATTGCGATATCCATCGGACATGACGGACGGGGAGTGGACTTTGATCATGCCATTTGTGCCCCCGGCGAAACGGGGCGGTCGTCCGCGCACGACGGATATGCGCGAGGTGGTCAATGCGATGCTCTACATAGCCTCGGCCGGGTGTGCGTGGCGTCTGCTGCCGAAATGCTTTCCGCCGGTCTCGACCATCAGGCGCTATTTTTACGCCTGGCGTGATGCCGGAGTGTTCGAGGTCATGAATACGGTGCTGGTCATGAGCCTGCGCGAGATCGAGGGACGTGACGCCTCTCCGAGCGCGGGCGTGATTGACAGCCAGTCGGTGAAAACCACGGAAAGCGGCGGGATTTCGGGCTATGACGCGGGGAAGAAGGTCAAGGGCCGCAAGCGCCATATCGTGACGGATACCTGCGGCTTCCTGATCTTTCTCCTCGTTCATGCCGCTGATATCCAGGACCGTGATGGGGCCGTTGATGTTCTGGCAGCGATACGCAGGCGCTTTCCCTGGCTGCGCCACATCTTCGCTGATGGCGGCTATGCTGGCGACAAATTGCGATCCGCGCTCGCCTCCATGGGAAAATGGACCCTCGAAATCATCAGGCGGTCCGATACGGTGAAGGGTTTTCAGATCCTGCCGCGTCGCTGGGTGGTGGAACGGACATTCGCATGGCTGGGACGATGCAGGCGGCTCGCCAAAGATTGGGAACAATCCATTGCTTCCTCAACCGCATGGACATTGATCGCCTCAATCCGAATGCTCACACGACGGACAGCAAGGCATTGTCAGGGTTGAAAAACTTTCGGATCGGGCTCTCACATATCGCGCATTTGTTTCCGAAGGGTGCGCGGCACAACCCGCCATGCCCAGCATACCCAGGCACAGGATCATCTTCTTCATGGTCTTCCTGTCATGTGATCAATGTCACGTTGCTGTATTGAATAACGGACGGAATGCATGGATATATTGTAAGGGTAGGGTGTTTTAATATTCATTAACGACAGGAAGCAGAAATATAATTCATAAAAATTATGGATTATATGGATGATACATCTGTTCATGAAGAAATCACGAACAGGAACTTTCCATTTTCCTGTCTTCATGACAGTCCCCTGGCATTCCCGATTGCAGGGACATAACGTATCTGCACAAGACCGGTTGCGCAGCGGAAGCGGGGAGCGGGCCGGAAGAACACGGTTGGATACGGCAGCGTGTCATCCGGACAGGGATGGAAACCGCCCTGATTCCCTGTGGCGTTGCCACCCGTCTTCCCGCCCGCAGCAGGGCGGCCGGGATAGCCGGCCGGTCAGGCATCCACCGGTCTGGCCGGCGGACAGTTTCTTGATTCCGTCAGTCGGGAGGGGGGTGGATGACTCCCGCCGCAGTGGTTGTTCTGCGCGACGCTGCGGGATCGATGGACGCGCCACACGTCCCGCAATCCTGCCCATGGCATGAGCAGGTCATTCCTGGTGCCAGGGTGACCGGAATGCTTTATCCCGCCCTGCTGACAGGACAGGGCAGAGAATAAAGCATATCGTGTCTGGTCATCAGATCGGCGTTTTTTGCCAGAACAGCTTGAATTTTCTTTTTCTGGTTTGTTCCGTTCTGGTTTGTTCCAGGGGCTGCCAGTATGATTGGGGGATGGGAATGCCAAGACGGTCAAGGGCATTCAGTTCATCTTCGACGAAGGGCCGGGCCGCTTCAACAAGGTTTTGCGGAATATTGATCACCGGCCCCTGGTTGACGACGGAAGTCAGCATGTCCGGTTCGTAATTGAAATTATAAATTCCAAGAAAATCTTCTACTTTCATTAAAGATTTGTGCGGATTTTCACGATGTAGCGCGCCAACAGGTTTGGAACTGCGGGACACATGATTTGGAACCCCACAGAATGCTCTTAGAGGGGTATAAGAGGTCGATCAGACCTCTTTTTTTATGCCCTGTGGGTCAGGCATAGGGGCCACAGGTTCGACTGGCGGGGCAGGATAGGATGGGAGCGGTTCAAACTGCCGTGGCGGCCGTCCTTCGCTGGCATCCAGTTCATGCACCAGCAGTCGGGCCGCGATAGCCTGGGCATAGACTTCCTGTATCACGTCATCACGCGCCCATAGCTGGCGCGTCAGCACGTCGATGCGCCGGATGTAGTCTGCAAGCATCTCGCGGGTCTGTGCCACCAGCGCCAGCGCCTGCTGTCCGGCTGATAGCTGTTCCTGCTTCTGGGCCAGCCTGTTCTTGGCCACGTTGCCATACCAGCCACCGACCAGACCCAGCGCAGGCTCGATCAGGCCGGACCAGGCATTCGCCACCTCGAACACATGCCCGATCATGGAGCGGAAACCGTGCCGACCTGCCTGCCATTGGCCAGCAGGTTGCCGTTGGCATCCACCACGACCAGGGCAACACCACCGAAGGCCGCCGCGATCTGCTGGGCACACGGCACCGGCTCCAGGACCGTGCCATCGGACAGGGTGACGGTCAGGTTGCCCACGCCATCAAACGCCACGGACGTGATCGACAGCGGTCTGGTCGCGGCATTGCCGGGCGCGATCTCGACCACCTGCGGCTGGTTGGTCAGGGGCATGAGGGTGGTCATGCGGCATTCTCCGTGGCAGGCAGCGTCACGCCCGCGACGACGGTAACGGCAAACGTATTGCTGGACTGGACGGTGCCATCGGGCCAGACGGTGCGCAGATCGCCCCGGTAGCGCCCGACCGGCCATGCGCCGGTATTGCCGTCATAGGTGACCTGGATGATTCCCGTCCGGCCGGGAACGGCCTGGACAGAAAGATCAGCCAGACTGTTGCCCAGCACGTCGCGCAGCTGGCTGGTGAATGTGCAGCCGGTCAGGTCCAGCGGCCTGCCGTCAAACGTACGGATCAGGGCAGCCAGTCGAAACGTGTTGCCCTGCTTGATGACAAAGCCACTCACGATACCGCTGCGGCCGTATCTGTCGTGGTCGCGCTCACGGTCGGCGTATAGATGCTGCCCGCAGGGTATTTCCCCGCCGTATCCAGCGCATAGGCAAAGCCCGTTGCAGCCCCGGTCGCCTGTTCCGCCGTCAGCTGCATGGCGGCGATTACATAGCCGACCGCCTGCCACCCGGATGCGGCCGTCCGGTACAGGATGTAATTCTGGATGGTGTCAGATGTGGACATGTCTTAGCCTCATTCGGTCGGGATGAAGAAGTAGGACAGTTTGGCGCGCTGGCTCACCCAGCCCGTCGTGGCCGTGTTGGCCGTGTATCGAAGGGTGATGGTATGCGTGCCAGCCCCGACCAGCTGGGGGACGTCCTCATGCGTGGCGCTGCGCACGTTGTCGTCATACACGCTGGTGCCGTCCAGGATCAGGTTGACATCCGATCCCGTATTTGTGGAACTGCCGTTGCTGGGCTGCGCGCTGAACGGGTAGACGCCAGCCGACATCATCAGCAGGCCGCCGGATGCGCAGGTGAACGTCAGGGTAAGGTCCGTGGTGGTGCTGGCGGAAGGCGTCCACACATCCCACGTCTGGCCATACTGCACCCCACCCTTCGGGACATAACCGGAGAGATCGTTATAGGTGGCCAGCCCGATGACCTGCTGGCTGTTGCTGGCATCGTTGTAGAAGACCTGCGGGCGCGCACCGCCGCCGAAAGTCAGGTTGTAGGTCATGCCCAGAACCTGTCCGGCGCCTGTACCGTTGGCCCATACGCCGGATACAAGCTGGGCATCGGCGTTCGCACGTGCCGTCGCTTCGGCGCTATCGCCACTGGCACGTGCCGACTGCTCCGCCGTCACGTCGGAATACAGGGGCAGCGTGCCGCCGGAATACTGGTTGCCGCTATCGTCCTGATAGAAGAACTGCGGGCGGGCTGCACTGATCAGGTAGGTCAGGCCGGTGACCTGATAGGCGGTCGTTCCTTTTGCCCAGATACCGGAAACAAGAACTGCATCCGCATTTGCGCGGGCTGTTGCCTCGGCCGTGTCTCCACTCACACGGGCCGACTGCTCCACTGTGACATCGGAATACAGGGCCAGCGTGCCGCCCGGCTGCTGCGCGCCCGTTGCATCCTGATAGAAATACTGCGGCCGCTGTGCGCTGATCAGGTAGGTCATGCCCAGCACCCGTAACGCCGCCGTGCCCAGTTCCCACTCGCCACTTACCGGGGCAAAGTCCAGCGATCCGTCGACGCCGGGCAGCGCCGCCCTGATCATGGCTTCAACCGCTGCCCAGACCTGACTGTCATCGTTCGGGTTGGGCACGATCTGAACGGCCTGGATCAGATACATCAGCCCGTTCAGGATCGCATTGCGATCCGCGGCCACCAGCGATGTGCCCTTGACCCCATTCAGCAGGTCACGATCCTGATACTGCCTGCGGCCCTGCGCATCAGTGACGTATCCGGTGGCGCTTGTGTAATCCATCAGGCAGCATCCGTATAATTGAAGACCAGCGCCGTATCCGGCGGACAGAACCGCTGGATGGGGCATTCAAGCCCGGTGTTTTTATTGGGCAGGTTGATGATCCAGATCAGGCGATCCGTGTCCTGGCTGCACACATCCACGCCGCAGACCGCTTCACCGCAGATTGCGGGTTCGGGGTAGTCGATGGTGATGGTCACGCCAGCCGCCTGGGCAAGGTCGATGAAGAACTGCTCGGACTGACCACCGCCGCCAACCCAGCGCGAATTCAGCAGCGCCTGCATCTCGGCCGTGGTCAGGTCCAGCAGGTCGCGGCCACATGGGTCAGGCCCCAGCACTTGCGCGTAATCCGCCAGAAGCAGGGTCGATTTCGCCGGGCTGATCTCATTGCGCAGGGCGTCGATATCCGCCTCGAACTGCGCCGCCATGATGGCGAACGGTGTCAGTAGCGCGGCCATGTTGGCCTGCGTGCTTTTCGGCCATGCCCAGCCGCTGGGCATCAACTGGATCAGCAGTTCATCGCGTATTTCGGCAGCCGTGCGGCTCATGATGACGCCTGCCATGTGATGGTGCCCAGTGTGGCAATCTGGTTGCTGGCCAACTGCACATCCGCCGTGGGGGCTGACAGGATGTAGCTGGTCACGGACGTGACGGATGCTATGGCCGCGTCAATCCGCGCCACCAACAGCTTCGCCGCAATGCTGGTGGTCGCGTAATAGGCGGCAATCGCGGTCTGCACCTGGTCGCGGTTCTGCTGGGTATCGGGCGTGATCGAAAGCGTCAGGTTTTGCGGCGCGAGCTGCGCGGGCACGACATACGCATTCGCCCGCACGGGCCTGCGGGTCGGATCATCAATGTATGACTGGATCGCCGCGACCTCGGCCGATGTCGGCACGCTGGGGCCAGTCATGGCCACGATGATGCCGACGGTGCCCAGACCGACCCAGTCGCGCACGATATTGACGTACGCAGCCCCGGCATCCTCGGCCCATCCCTCGTAATCACTCACGCTGCCGCCTGCGGGCGGATTGCGGATTTTCTCGATGATGCGTGCGCGCCAGCTTTCCTGCCCCTCAATGGCGGCACCACCGGCCAGCCCGTCGCTGTCGGTCACAACGGACGTGACGCCCGCAATGGGCGATACCAGCGTCAGCGTGATGCCACCGCCCACATTGCCGGTGGTGCCGGTGGCCGTCGCCTGCACGGGAATGGACCCGGATGCGCCTGCGGCGATATTGCCTTCGGCCGTGGTCGCCCACTGGATGGACCCGTCCACCGTCAGTAGCGTGCCAATGGGAATGACCTCGGCCTGTGAACAGGTCACCACCACGTTGCCGATGGCAGCCGTGGCCGGATTGCGCGGGACACCCCATTCCGTTCCGTGGTCGGGCAGCAGGCCATCCACCGTGGCCGTGGTGACCATCAGTTCCAGCAGCCAGTCGCGCATGTAGCGATACTGTTCAGCGCCCGCCAGACCCGCCACGATGGACAGGACCTGTTCCAGGCTGCCCGGCGCATTGGCGTCCAGCACCACCTGCGTCCCGTCGCTGGCGGTAAAGCTGATCGTAGCCAGGCCGGACGCAAAACGCTGGGCAAGCTGTGCCGGTGTCGGGATCGCGGCGGGCATCAGCTACCCACCACGGTGGCGACGGACGTGGCGCTTTCCTGCGCGGTGATCTGGATGGTGTCATCCGTCAGCCACGCGGCCCCGGTCGTGATGTCGGTGCCATGGTAATCAGCAATCGGCTCCACGCTTTCCGCCGTGTATCCGGCCAGACGGGCGCGGGTTTCTTCCGTGGCCTTGCCGCGTGCTTCCAGCCACGCCCGCGTGCCCAGCCGCTGGCCTTCAGGCAGGCAGACATCGCCCACCCAGCCACGCATCGCCAGCAGCCCGGCCGACTGCGCGGGCAGGCCCGTCACATCATCGGGCAGTGTGTCGTCAGGTTCCGCGCGGCGATCCGTGCCCAGCGCGATCAGCAGCGCCGTGGCCGCCGTGCCGTCAATGGCAATGCGGCCACGACCGTTGCCGGTGGGCTGGATTACCAGATCGCAGGCCATGACACGGGGTGACCAGGCCATGGCGATCTGGGAAAAGGGGATGACTGCTGGCATGCGCGCAGTATCCGCGCGCGCGTGGCATCATATCACGGACGACTTGTCGCCCGTCACTGGAACCCGGTCATTGGGGTTTGCCGGTCGTGCCCGGCGCATCCGTCACCGGATGGTCATGGTTGGTCAGGCTGATGCTACCCGCCTTCACATCGCCCCGGGCTGCAATGTCGCCCGTGGCGGTGATCCCGCCCTTGACCGCCAGCGGCACATTCAGCGTGGCCTGCCTGGCCGTCAGGTCAAGGATCGGGCTGCCGCCTATTGTCACCAGCATTTCCGATGTGCAGTCAAGGCGGACAATCCTGCCATTCTGGATATAGATACGCTGGCCACAGGCGTCATACAGCACGCTGTCGCCTTCACCCAGCTTGCCAAACCGCGCCCTGGACGGATTGGCGGGCGGCAGCGCCATCAGGTCGGCATGGTCGCCACCTACCGCCACAACCGGGGCCACGGCACCATCCAGAGGGGCGTGGGATGCGAAGCCGAAAGGCTGGTGTACCGGCACGCGTGAGCGCACGCGCCCGTAATGGGGCTGGACCGTCAGCATCTGCTCGCCCCCCGTGTCGTCAATGGATCGCACCACGGCACGGACAAACAGGCCACGCACGGCCATGAACAGCCGGTCGATCATCGCGCCATCCCGTCACGGGCCACGATGCGCCCGGCACGCCGCGCGCCATTATGGCCGTGATCCATGTCGCCCGTCAGGTCATAGGCGTCGCGTTCCACCACGGATATGCGGGTCACCTCGCCATCGGGCGCGTCCACATAGGTCACGGCCCCGATCAGCATGTCGCGGTCAATGCCCGCATACAGGTCACGGACATACACCAGGGCGTTGGGCAGCCACATATCCCCCGTTTCACCCCGGTATCCCGGCACGGTATAGACCCGTGCCGTGGCCTGTGCCTTTGTCGAGCGCATGCGCCAGTCGGCCTGGTCCTGCAATCCCCATGGGCTGCCATCCGTGCGCGGCTTCGTGCGCTGGCGTCTCGACCGCCGGGTGCCCGCATGATACGCGGCCGGTGCTGGTCCAGGGTCTGCGGTCAGACCGCTGGCGGCGCTGTCCAGCGGCGGGTTCGTCGTGGCCTGCGTGGAAACTGACCCACCACTCTGGGTGGCGGACAGCCAGACACGGGGCCTGTAGCGCCCGACGCCCGGGTCAACACTGTGCCCATACCGCACGATGGCAGCGGCTTCCGTCTCCGTGGCGCTGGGTGCGCTGGGGGCATCTTCCGGCGTTTCCGAAAGCGGCTCCGCGTCCATGCTCAGGGTGGCATTAGCGGGTCGTAAGAGGCTTCTGAACTGCCCCTTGACCCACACATCCGAATACCGGCCGCGTGCGGATACCCGTGATTCCATGCGGTACACGTTGCCCGGCAATGTCAGCTTCCCCGGCGCGCGCGTGCTGCCCGCCTGCGTCAGGACAATCCCGCCCACGCCATCAGACGTGACCAGAACCCCGCGCTGGCGCGACAGCTTTTCGATGCTGGACATGGCGGGTTCGGCCGGATCGACCGCGACCAGGGTAAATGGATCACCCGTATCCACGTCGGCCGACACTGCCAGCCCGAACGGGCCGGTAAGGTTTCCGATGACATCCACAAGATGAACGGCACGATATTCTCCCGGTCCTGTCGGGTTGGCGGAACAGTCCACCAGATCGCCGGTCCTGTCCCGGCCGGAAATGGTGGCGCGGATTTCGCCGTCCGCCATTTCAAGCTGAATGTCATCCACATGCCCCAGCAGGCGGGTGACGCCATGGATGCGGATTTCCACCGGGTCGTTCTCGCGGATCATGGCCCATTCCGGCAGGTCGCCACCCAGCGCCTGATTGGCCCGCACCACGTCCAGGTATTCGACATGGAACGCCCCGCAGATGTCCGCCAGATCACGCCCGCATTCCGCCATGGTGTAGGTCTTCAGGGTGCGGCCATTCACGATCACGGTCATGCCGCGCGCGGTGACCGTGGCGCTGGTGGTGCCGCTCATGACGATGTTTCCAGAACGTCCACGCTGCCGGGGCCTGCCAGCGCGGGGTGGGTCAGGCCATTGCGGCTGACCAGATCATCCCACACGGCCGCCACGTTCGCGGGTGTGTCCCCCGCCACGGCATAGGCCACCAGCCAGGCACTGATCTGGCGTGGCACCGGCACCGCGACCGCCCTGGGCAAGCGTCCCAGGCGTGACGAAATATCCGCCACCACAGCCGCGCGGGCATCGCGGATCGCGCCCGACATGGCCGCTGTCGGGACTTCCGCCCCGGCAAGGATCACATTGGTCAGGTCGCTGGCCAGCGCATCCAGCGCCGCCGTCATGGCGTCACGGGACGCAATGGCGTCCGACTGGCTGACATGGGTAATGGCCGACTGCGCCGCCATGGCCTGCGCCACGGTCCCGGCACGCGCCACCAGCCCGATCACCAGTACATCAGCCGGGGCAAGCGATTTGACAGACAGCGCCTGTGCCTGCGCGCCGATCTGCGTGGCACCATCCAGCAGCAGCGTCGTCGCCTGCGCCGGGTCCACGGTGGTCTGGCTGCCGTCCGCCACCTGCGTCGCGGGCGCAATGGCGGATGTCGTGCCGGTCGATACCACGCCCGCGATGGCGGCCGGGACATTGACCAGCAGGTCCGTCACCCCGTCGGCATAGGTGGTGTCCGTGTTGCTTGCCGGTGCCACGATGCCGGTCTGCAACGCCGCCAGCGATGCCTGTGTGGCGGACTGGACGGGTTCCGGGGCCGATGCCGTGGCGGCACTCCACACATTGCCTGCCACCGTGACCGTGCTGCTGACGGCACTCGCCAGGGCAAGCGGGATCACGGCAGGCGACAGCAGGCCGCGCATGGCCAGAACGCCCTGGTCAACCAGCGCATCGCCACATTCCAGTACATTGGTCAGGGTGTCGGTGATGTTCGAGAACAGGCCGCTGGACACCGATGCGGGCGGCTTGCGGACAAACGTGGCCTCGAAGCGGGCCAGACGGATTTCATTGTCCGAAAACTCGATCTGCCCGGCCTGCAACAGGTAGCACCGCAGCGCACCCCACCACGGATGCACCAGCGTTGCCGGTCCCTTGGCCAGCAGGGCTGCACGCATCCGGTCGGCGCGCAGGACGTAATCATCGCCCACCAGAATGCCGCGCACCTGTATCGGGCCGTCGAACTGCCCGAAATCCTGCACGCGGAAATCGTCGCGGCCGGGGAAATACATCTGCATGACCCGACGCCCCGCAGCCTCGCGGGAATTGGGCATGTAGAAATTGACGCCGCGCCAGCTTGCCACCGACAGGATGGATGACAGCGGCGATGCCGCAAGCCCACCTGTCAGGCCAAGCTGGCTGCCAAGGAATCCCGCTCCGATGCTCATGGCTGCGCCACCATCCTTCCGCGATCCGGCGTGATGCGCACGGCTCCGCGCGGTCCCGCCGTCTGGCGCGCCTTCAGGGCGGGGTCATGCGTGATATGGACCACGGCCGCGCCGCCATCCTGCGCGGGACGTGCAGGCGGGGCCGCCGGAATCGCGGGCGCGGGTTGTACGCCACGGCCCATCAGCGATTCCACATGCCGCCCCACCCACGAATTGCTGAATGCCTGATCCAGGGCAGCGAACTGCGCCCTGACGTACTGGAACATGGCGACAAGCGGGACACTGAATATCCGCGCCAGCCCCGTGACGATGTTGTGCAGCTTGGTACCGATCCCGCCGCCCCAGCTATCCAGCCATGTGGTGAAGTCGTTGAACACCATCTTCGCCACGTTCCATGTGCCTTTCAGTGCCCCGGTGATCCCGCTGCCGCCCGCATCAAAAGCATGGGAAATCCGCGTCAGGTTGCGCGAGACATACAGCGCCGCCGCCACGACACCGACCGTCAGCGCCGCAAGACCGGCCACCACGCCCAGCGTTGCCAGACTGACGCCGCCCAGCAACGCCCCGACAGGTGCAAGAACAGCCCGGAACAGGGCAAATCCAGCCTTTAACGGCCCCGCCACAGCACCAACCGCGCCCATTGCAGTCGCCAGAGCCAGCATTGCGCCTACAGTGCCGATGATGGCCGTAGTGGCCCCCGGCACATGCTGGTCCAGCCAGTCGAAGCGGGTAGTCAGCCCATGCAGTCCGATAGTGGCAGCCTTCAGGATTGGCACGAACCCATGCCCGATGCGGCGCTCAAGCTGGGACAGGGCCTCCTCAAATGCCTGCAATACGATCTTGGTGGACTCAAGGCCCGTGGTGAAATCCTCATCCACCATGGCGGGATCGGCACCGCCCACCTTTTTCCGGATGGCGAAATAGCCCTGCTGGCCATCAAGGTGATGCAGCAGGGCATTTACGAAGCCACGATCCTGTTCGTTGTTGAACAGCGTTCCTACAGCCCGCAGGTCATTTCCGCCGCGCGTAATCCGGTTGACCTGCTGAAGGACCGCCATCATCGGGTCCACACCGCTGGCGCGGGCGTTTTTGAGCACTCCAAACAGGTCAACACCATATTGCCGGAACCGCTTGGCTGTATGACTGGACGTGATGGTTTGCAGGAAGGCGCGCATATCAGTTACGGCCTCGCCTTCCGTGCCGGTGTTCTTGCGCATGACCGCCAGCGCGGCTGCCATGTCGTTCAGGCCATCACGCCCGTGCACGCCCAGCGCGCCCGCCTGGGCCGCAACCTGCGGGAACAGCGGGGCCAGCTTCTCGAATGGCAGGTCAGCCGACTTCCCGGCTAGCGCCATGGCCGACAGCGCGCCGGGCATCTCTGCGGCAGAAATGCCCAGGTTCTCCTGCATGGCGAATGTGGTTTTCGCCACGCCATCCGGTGCTGCGTTGTAGGCCGTGCCAATACGCGCCACGGTCGGCATGACCGCCCTGATCTGGTCAAGCGTGTAGCCTTCGCGCGAGAAATACCCCGCCGCTGCGGCAAGGTCTGTCCCGCGCTGTCCGGTGTCACGCGCCAGCCGGTCGATGTCGCGGCCGAACGTCGCGGCAAACCGGGTATTGTCCGCGCCATGCAGGTTCAGCCCGATCCCGATATGGGTCAGGTCGTTGTCATATTCCGCCGCCGCCCTGACCGGCATCACGATCCCGAAGCCGGTAGCGGCCGCCCCGAAGGCACTTCCGACACCTTCCTGAATGGACTGCCCGAACCCGCGCACCGCGCCACCGACGTTGCGCGCGTATCCCAGACCACCACTGCCCAGCGCCGACGCCGCCGTCCGGATGCGCCCCAGCGCGGATACGCTGCGCTCGGCGGCTTCCTCAGCTTCGGTGCCGATGCGGTTCATGCCGCCTGCCGCCTCGGCCGCAGCGCCCCTGGTTGCCCCCAGCACATCATCCAGCCCGGTCACGGCAGCGGTCGCGGCCTCGATGCCTGCGGCGGCTTCGCCAATGGTGCCGACAGCTTCCGCCGCTTCCGCACCGACCGCGCCGGTCTCGGACAGGACTTCGTTCAGCCCGGTCACACCCTCGGTCGCGCGGGCGACGGGCTGCTGCATTTCATCGAATGGATTGGCCGCGCGGGCCAGTTCCTTCAGTGATCCATTGACCTCTGAAAGGATCGTGCGCAGCGCCTCAAGCGGCTCTGAACCGACCGTAAAATCGAGACGGAAGGCCGCCGTCATGTTGTTACCGGACAACGGGGCCTCCCTGTCAGTCCATCAGGTCATCTGCTGCTCGATTGCCGCGCGCCGCCGTTCGGCCAGTTGCCCCAGGGCTGCGGACCAGAAGCGGATGCGGTGCAGCGGCATGTCCAGCAGTTCAGCTTCGGAAAAGCTGGTCTCGTGGGCGAGCGCGGCCAGGATTACCGGCCAGTCTTCGCCCCACTCTTCAAAAAAGTGCTGGCGACCTGCGACAGGGTAAGGAAGTCCTCCCCATCCATTTCGCCCAGCAGGGCATCGGCCTTCGGGCCGGTCATGCCTGCGGATGCTTCCAGCATGGCGAGGATGCGGTTGCCTTCGCCCTCGGCATTCAGCATCTCGGTGATGCCGCGCCCCTTCAGCCGGTTAAGCACGATGGTGCTCACCAGATCGGTCTGCACCGTGCCATTGACGCTGGACTTCTGTTCCACCGGATACAGCAACGTCACCTTGACCGACCCATCAGCCTGATATTCCGCACCTTCGGGCAGTTTGGGCCGGTCGGGACGCACAACCGGCGCGCTGGTGGCCGGAGTGGTTGCGGGGGTAGTGGCGCCGTTCACGACGGGAGCGTTCATTACAGCAGTTCCTTGCAGGTGTTCATGTTGAAGGTCAGCGGCATATTGCCGCCGCTATCGGCCAGTTCCGGCGCGTCCATGATGTAGGCGTCGGGGAAAACCCACTGCTGGCCGGTATCAGCCATGACCTGAAGCTCCCCTTCATCGCCCGGCTGGAAGGCTGCAAGGCTCGCGCCACGCGGCAGCACGGGCGTGCAGCGGAACTGCCCGACCTGATACTGCTGGTAGCGAAAGCCGGTGCCGCCCGCTTCCTCGGTCTTGTTCTGGTTTCCGGGCAGGCGCAGCGACGCCCCCGGCTTGATCTCGATCTTCTGGCCCTTCCACCAGGCCCTGAAGATACCAACGGTTGAACCTGCCATGTGCCCTTACGCCTGTAGCTGGATGGAATTGGCCATGACGATCAGCGATCCCATCACACGGATGGGCAGGGCCGCGTCACAGCGGTTACGGTCGGTCGGGTTGATGGTGAACGCCGCCTGCTGCGCCAGCGCGTCGGTGTCCGTAAGCCAGCCCTCGACCGTCTCATACAGTTCGGACTGCGCGGCCCAGCTTCCCTTCAGCGCGCCCGGCGTCACCACGCCTGTTGCGATCCCGACCATGCGCGACGCATCATCGGCCAGCTTGGCGCGGGGATAGGTCGCGCTGATATAAGTGTTCCACTCATAGCGCACGCGGCTGACGGTCTTGGGCACCATGATGTTGCGCCATGCCGTGGTGGGATTTTCTTCCGCGTCGGTCTGGTTGTTCGTCACCATGCGCTCGATGCGCACGGTGCCGTCCTGGTCAACGGTGAAGGTGGACAGGCCCGATTGCAGCAGCACGTTGCGCATCGCATCCGTGAACAGGTCGGCATCATCTGGGGCCAGACCAGTCAGGCCGGTCAGTTCCAGCGCGCGCAGCTGCCGCGACGGGTCATTGTTCAGCGCCTGTGCCGCGATGGCACCGGCAATGCCCGCCATGATCCACGGTGCCCAGCGCGGGTTCTGTGCCGGAACACAGGTCATGAACCGGCTGTTTAGCGTCTCCGCCAGCGCCAGCGCCTGCCCGTAGGTGCCCCGGTAGCCGTAATAGACATGCGTGTCTTTCTTGACCATCGCGCCATACCGGCGTTCGGCTTCCGTCGCCAGCGCGGTCAGGTTGGCCGCGTCATTCAGGCAGGACACGATATCGGTGAACCAGACGTTGGACACCAGCGCGAGTGCTGCCGACAGGTCCACCGTGCCCGCGCCGCCGGTCATGGCCGTAACGGCCACGCTCATGCCCGGCACCAGGTCGGCCGTAAGCGAACTCATGCGCACGTCGATGTCGTTCACGAAGCTGCCGGTTTCCGCACTGGTCAGCGTCAGCACGCCCAGGGCCACCGTGGCGTTAAGGCCGGTCTGTACCGACACGTCAGCGGTGAATGCGGCAGCGGCAGCAGCGGCCATGTCGGTCGCGGCCATGCCGCTGGTCACCACGAACGGCACCCGCACGCCATTGGCTTCAATCGCCGCCGTGCCGTTGGCCGTGGCCGGGCCGGTGAATGTCAGGGTAGCGGCCCCGGCGGTGCCCCCGGTCGGGGCATCCACCATTACCATGTCCACCGCAACATACGGGGCGGCTGCAACCACGGCGGCCACGGTGGCCGCCAGCGCGGATGCAGGGCCCGCCAGGGCAGCCGCCTGCGCGGGCGAGATATTCTGGTAGCGCACCAGCGACGTGCCCGTGCCGCCGCCCCGCTGGCCCAGCACCAGCAGGCGCAGCGGCATGTCGGTCACATCGTTACCGCTGGGGACGGTCGTGACCTCGCCATAGCTGCCCGGAACGGCCCAGCCTGCGGGGATTTCACTGAAGGAGATGGTCTCGCTCACTTCGTGGCACTCCCGCTGGCGGCCTGTGTCGTGGCCGGGGTTGCGGCGGTGGTCGCCTTTGCCGGGGTGGCGGATGCGGCGGCAGCCTGCGCGGGCACGTCACCTGCCGTCAGGTCACCATTGCGCAGCAGCGCGGCCCAGAACGGATCTCGTTCGTTCACGTTAAAGCCCGTATCGGGCAGCCTGCGCGTCCTGTTTCCGGCCGGGATTTTCACCACCCGGCCGGGCGTCACATGCACCAGCGTGGTCATGCGGTTTCTCCTGTTTGGGGTGGGGGCGCGACCAGCGTGTCGCCCTCGGCGTCCTGCCACGTCTCACGCAGGCCCTTGAAGTCATCAAGCTGCTGAGCCAACGCCGAACCATCGAACGACACGTTGGGAACGGTCACTTCCAGCGATATCAGGCCAACATCATCCGCAAGCCAGTCCGCTGTGGGCGGCAGCGCGACCAGGCGAACCATGGGGGTGCCCAGTTCACCTGGCAGCGGGCGTGAATGCAGGAAGGCAGCCGCCGCTCCGGCAGCACCCATCGCCCCCATGCCGCGCAGACTTCCGGGAACACCGACATATAGCCGACCGGGGTCCGTGTGCTGGACGGCGATGAACACGGCAAAAACCAGATCGCCCCGGAATGTTGCGCCACAATCGCCATGCGGCTTCCATGCATTCCATGCCAGCCCGATGGCAGGCTTTGTGGTCAGGAGCCTTTCCCACGTTGCGCGCTTGGCATTGGGCGGCACGATTATGTGCCGGAAAATGTCTGGCGGGAACGCTTCATGCAGGCGCTGGCGCAGCGCCATGAATGCCTCCACGATCGGTCCGCCATGCAGCAGCAGGCGCGGATACTGGTTTTCAGGCAGTTCCATCAGTACAGCTTTCCGGGATAGAAGCTTGGGGCACGCATCTGGATGCGCGAAAAGGTCTCGGTCGTGTTGGCCGGGATCGCGCCATCCAGCGTGGCGTGCTCGTTATTGATGTCCTTCAGCCACGCAATCGCGTCCTTGTAATCGGCACGCATCTGGTCACTGGGATTGCTGTTGCCGCCCGAATGCAGAAGGTAGCGGGCAACCGCGCAGCAATACTGGGTCAGCACCGGCGGCGGATTGGCCACCGGCACCAGGTAACGGCGGCGCAGGTAGCTGTCCATCCGGCTTGATGCCTGATCCAGTGCCGCCTGCACCTTGCCCTGGTCAATCGTGTCCAGTGGCGTGTCCAGGTCGGTGGTGGCGGCGATCAGTTCGGCGTTGCCATACTTCGTCAGCATGTCAGCCAGGGCGGCGTAAGCCATCAGCCGACCCCGATCACTTCCAGCGCGGGTTCACCCGCCATGGCGCGAAGCTGGCCATCGTCCAGTTCGCCCGGCGCGTAGACATGCAGCGGGGGGTGGTTGATGCCGCCGCGTCGCAGGCCGGGGTCACGGCACACCACAATGACGTGACCGGGGGCAACTTCCAGCGGGCCATCCTTTTGAAGAATGAAAGTGCTGCGGGTAAAAGCAGCGCGGGCATCCGCCCTGTCCTTCAGCGCAAGGGTGGTATCGGCACCGCCCTGGTCGGGTTCTTCCGGTTTTTCAGACTTGCGGGTCATTCATCAGCCTCCATTGCTCTGGGACAGGCGCGGGCAGACCATCAGCTTCGCGTCGTTCTTGTAGGGGTTGGACGTGGAGGCCGCTGCCGTGGACCCGGAAATCAGCGTCGGCACAAAATCCGCGTTCAGCAGGTATTTCCCCTGCGTTTCCAGGTTGGACGGCACCAGCAGGTGCGTGGGCACCAGGCCGTAGGGCGCGCCGTCCTTCCGGCGCAGGCTGGCGAACGACGCCTTGACCGCAGCCCAGGTATCCACGTTCAGCGGACGGGTGGAGCGGATGGCGAGCTGCCACAGCCCAAGCCCGGCATTGCACCGCCCGTCCACGCCCCACATGAAGCGGTTCTTGACGAACACGACACCATCCTGAAGCGACGTCTTCGCGGTGATCACGAAGGGGCGGCGCGTCTGGAAAATCATCGGCTTGAGCGGGCGGTCGCATACCAGCGCATACCACGCCGGTCCCGCGCTCTCGCCCTGCTGCGGCGTGTGCAGGTTGGAATAGGACGTGAGCTTCCCGCCCTCGTCATAGTTCCGGTGTTCGGGATCGAAGTAATACTGGTTGTCCCAGCCCTTTTTCGTGGTTCCCGCCTGGAAGGTGTCGAACACCAGTTCATCGGGCAGCGTCGCGGCGTTGTAGCCAAGCTGCTGGATGGCGGGGGTCAGCACATGGAACTGATCGTCCTCAAGGTCTTCGCGCCGGACGGAGAAGGTCTCCTCGAACGTGCGGTTGCGGATTTCAAAGCCGTTGGCTTCGAGTTCATGCACCACACGGTCGCCCACCCATTCCCGGATGCCGGGGATTTCCGCCATGCGGGGATAGACGTTCGAGCCAGCCGACGATGGCACGATGATGGAGAATTCCTGATACATGGGCGGGGCCACGGTCAGAAACTTGTTGAAGGCGGTATTCACGCGCGCGGTCAGCGCGTTCATGTTGCCGATATTGATTTCCATGGGTCTGCCTTACGGGATCAGGACATAGGGGGTGCCGTCGGCCTCAAGGCCCGCCAGCGTGCCAACCTGGAGCCGGTTGACGGGGGCCGCTTCGGTTCCGGCATTTTCGGTCAGGGTCACGGTCTCATCATCGACCGCGTAGACAGGCGCGTTCACGTTCGCCCATGTCGGGGCCACGTCGAACGGCAGCGCCCAGCAGCCTTTCCTGATCCACACGTCGGGCGCGGTATCAATGTCAGGCACCAGTCCTGCCGCGCCGGTATTGTCGTACTGCGCGGTGGCCATGCCGACGATGGCCACCAGTGGCGATGGCGTGTTGGCGCTGCCAGCGGGCACGACCGTGCCATCGGCGCACACGGCGGTGATGGAATTGCGGAACAGGCGGAAGCCCGCCGCCACCATGTGCGGAAACTCCGGCCCCGGCGCGATCTTGCGTTCGGGGATGACGCGATCAGCGGCGAGCATTGGACGCCTCCCACTTCTTCACTTCGTCTTCCGTGACGCCGAGGTCTGCGTCCATGGCGGTGATTTCAGCGGCATTTCCGCCAGCACTGGGCACCGTGCGCGTATGCAGGTTCAGTCCGCTGGTCGGCACATCCTGCAAGCCGGTGATGATGCGCTCGGCCGCCTGCGGGCTGGTCGTGTGCAGCGTGATCAGATCGGCCTTCGTCTCGGCGGAAATGACCTTGGTGCGCGCGGCCTGCTCAATGGCGTGGGTGGACGCCGCCAGCGCACCAGCCGCCTTCAGTTCCGCGATCTGGCCGGTCAGCGCCTCGATCTGCTGCCGGGAATGGGTGCTGACATCGGACAGTTTCGCGCGCAGGCCCGTTACCAGGGCTTCGGGGGAAACGCTGGCGTCCAGTCCCGCCAGCGGGGCAAGCTGGGAGTGCATGCTCATGCACCCCTTCATTTCCTTCAGATGCGCAATGACCTGTTCCTTCGTCGTCGTGGCCGGAAGGCCAAGCGCCTTCAGGACATCTTCAAGCGGCAGCATGGCCGGTTCCTTCTGCGTGGTGTGGAGGGTGTTGATTTTCAGGTTGGGCGCATTGGTCAGGGACGCGCGCGCAATCCGGGTCACGACGCCGCCGGGGGTGGCAAAGGCGGGGGAAATCCCGCGATAGGCGTGGTCGGCAACCATGGCGCGGCCGGATTTGGTCCAGTCCACGCGCCCCCAGATGCCATCCGCACGCGCCTGTAGTTCGATGATCCAGCCCACTGCGGGGGCCGGACCGCCGGATATCAGGGCACGGTCGGTGGCATGGTTTTCGTCGATGGGCAGCTTGCCGCCCTCGGCTTCCATGGAATGGGTGATCAGCGCCGCAGCATCTTCCACCCGGTACGGGCCGCGCCCGTCCACGCCGGAGAACGCACCGACCGGCAGCAGGTGGACCCAGTCCGGCACCTTGCCATTATCTGTCGTCGGCAGTGCGGTGTGGTAATGGAGCGTCGTGTTCATTGCCCGCAGCATGACGGGCTTTCGAACGGGCCGTCACGGACGCCAAGTCGCCCCTATGGCGGGGCAAATGGGGCGATGCGGATTTTTCGCCCTACAGGCGCGTGCGACGATGATGGACGCTCAATCGGACGCGGGACACGCAAAAACGCATCCTACCCCCTCTTAAACCCTCTTACGGGTCTCTTAAAACCAAAAGGCCGATGCGCACTAGCGCCCGCGCATCGCAATGGACAGGAATTCGTCCAGCCGGTCGATGATGACGGCCTCGTCGCCCACGCCCAGACCAAGGTAGGGGCGCGCGGGTATATGCACGTTATCGACGTGGAACAGTTCGCCGCCCATGACGAAGGATAGCTGCAAGGCGCTCCGGGGCTGGATGATGCCACCAAACTGGTGGATGGCACCGTAAATCAGGTTCGTTCCGACCAGTAGGGCATTCCCCTCGACTTCGGGATGGATGCTGTCCCGCAGGTCGCCACTCTCGATCAGGATGTGGTCAGTCTTCTTGTCCAGCTCATAGAGCGGATTAAGCGCCGCGTAACTCTCCCATCGAATGCCATCGGGATCGACACCCTGTTCCATCCGCCGCACGGTTCTGTCGCGCAATTCGCCCCCGATGGCGTCCAGCACGGCCTGCGGGCGCGTGCCGATGGCGGCAATGGCGTCCAGCGCAGACTGGATGGGATCGGTGTTACCGGAGATGGAAATGAACGCCATGGTGGAAATCTTCCTTCAACGCAGCTATATTCAGTCTGCGGCGCGCAGGGACACGGTGTAATTCAGCCTGCCGTAGGGCGGCCTTTCGGGGTCGTACCGCTTGTGGGGTTTGTGGCTGGCCCCATGCTGCGCGCCGTTACTTCTCCTCCACATCCTCGATCCGGCCATGCAGGATATCCAGCTTGAGCAGCGCCTTGTGCGCGGCTTCGGGGTTGGTGCGGTGGAAGGACATCACGTAATTTTCGCTGCCATCCAGCGTGGTCTTGATTGCCGCGCGATACAGCCTGCCCATCCAGTGGAACAGCAGGATGCGCCGGTCGGCCTGGCGCGCCACGACGGTCGGGTTGGCCAGCACTTCGGGCAGAGCAAGGTAATCCTGTGCTGTCAGGTCCGGGTGATGGCTGCGCTGCTTCTCCACCGTCTCGCCAGACAGCAGCACGCCATCTTCCCTGCCACCCAGTTCCAGGCGCACATGATCGGGCAGCGTTCCGGCTTCCACGCTGCCGACCGGTTTGTGCAGCAGCTGTACCACGGCATCCTGCTGCGCCTTCTGGCGCTTCGGAACATCGGGCACGGGTTCGGGTGCAACAGGTTTGGGTGCTGGCGCAACGCCCGGCAGTTCGGGCACCACGACAGGTGCAACGGGGCGCGCCGGGACAGGACGCGCCGGTCCCGCATCCTGCGCGGGCGGCAGCATGGGGCGCAGCTTTGGCGTGGGTTCGGTCACCACCCGCGCGCCTTCGTTCATCAGCCACGCCTTGCCGGGGTTGTAGGCAAAGCCGGGGTCGATGCCGACGGGGACATGCAGGATTTCGCCCGTGTGCGGGTTGCGCCATGGGCGCGTCTCGATCACCGGACTGTCAGATACTTCCCACCCGTTGCGGTCCAGCATGCGCTGCGACACCACTTCCACCGTGCAGTGGCAGCGCCAGCCATTGGGCGGGTAATGGGTGTTCCAGAACGGGTCATCAGCACGCAGGATCATGCCATCCCACGCCACATGCTGCGGGCGCGGATGCTGGCAGGTGTGGTGCCGGTAGCGCCAGTAGGGATATAGCGCCAGTGATTCCGGCGTGGTCATGCGCCGGTAGCGCCCCGCCGCATAGGCCGTGGTGACGTTGGTGTCGTAGATGATGGACGCGCGCCAGCCCGGCGTGCCGGTATGCTCCCAGCCATACCGCTTTACGATGGGATCGAATTCCTTGAGGAACTCGCGCCGCGTGCCGCCCGCCTCCATCGTGCGGATCACGGCATTCTGGAAATCCTGCGCGATGGCTTTTGACGTGGCCCCAGCCACAGCGAACGACACGTCATGCGCCTCATGCCACAAATCGGTCCAGGTCGCAGCGGGCACGGGCACCTTCTGGCGCAGGAAGGCCAGCGCATCACGGGGCGGCAGCTTGGCGGCGCTGACGGCCGTGTCAGCCATTGGCCGCCATTTCGTCCAGCACCATAGCCTCACCAGCCAGTTCCGACACCATCAGCGCCACCTGCATGGCCTGCTGGAACTGGTCATGGGGCAGGTCCATCCCCGCCAGCGTCTTTTCCAGCCCGGCCATGGTGCCCGCCTTTTCCACCTCGGCCCGCACCGCGTCCGTCATCTGCGCAAGGCCCGCTTCCGCATCGCGCGCCAGGCGCTGGGTCATGAGGTTGATGATATGCGTGCCATCGGCGCGCACATGTCGGCTCAACAGCTTTCCCAGCCGGGTATGCAGGGTGATTTCCTGCTGGTCCGCCGCCTGCGGGCTGGCGGGCGTGGGGTTGGGGTCACGCGGGGGCATGACCTGCGCGGGCCTGTCCTGGGCAGGCAGGACGTGCGCGGGCTGCACCGGCTGCGCCTGGGCAACCATGCCGAACACGCTGTCGCCTTCCTGCGGGGCTTCCATGCCCATCCGGTCATAGAAAGGCTGCGCCGGGAACTTCAGGCCCTGCGGCCCCGCAAACTGCACGACCTTGATCAGGGTATCGAGCGGCACCTCGTCCGGCCTGCCGATGCGCAGTTTTGGGTATTCGTCCTGCGGGCCAAAGCTGAAGGCCACCATGCGCGCCACGATCTGCTGGCTTATGGTGGCCGATAGCAGGCTGGCGTCGGCGCGCTCAATGTCTTCCTGCACCTCGCGGTGGATCGCGCCGGATGCGTGGGCACCCTGCTTGCTGTCCGTCGTGCCGGTCTGCCCCAGCACGGCCTTGCTGATCTCGCTGTTCAGGAACTCCGCGCGCAGCATGTGCAGTTCATGGCCGCCCGATGATTTCGGTTCCACCAGTTCGAAATCCATACCCTTGGGCATCATCGCCGCCAACGCGCCGCCAAAGTCGGTCAGCGCCTGGAACATCACGTTGCGGTCTTCTTCGGATGCATCGGGTCCATACCGGCCGATCCGGGCGGGCAGGCCGTAATTCTGCACGAACACGCCCCAGTCGCGCATGGTAAACATCTTGGCCAGCAGTGCCCAGCACACCGCCCGCGTCAGCCCCGCGCGCAGGGTCAGGCCCGACCATGACGGATGGCGGTGGATCACGAACGCATTCGGGTCCAGCGCGGTATAGCCTTCCTGAAGGATGCCGCCAGGTGCTGATGGCGGGGCCGTGCAGCCGGGATCGTCGCGCAGCATGATTGTCTCGCCATCCTGATAGGACACTTCAAAGAACCGGGGCGGACGGAAGGCCAGTTCCTCGGGGTAATAGTTCCCGGCCTCGGCATGCCAGACGATTTCATGGACCGACCAGCCCTTGCCCACCGCGTCCATCATGTCGAACAGGGATTTTTCCAGCACGCCACGGTCCAGCCAGGCGCTGACGAAATCCGCATGCTTCTTGTGCGCATCATCATCGCTGGCCGGGGTTACGGTAATCGGCAACTGTGCAATGGTGCGCTTGCGGGTGTTCAGCACGCCCAGGTAATGCAGATCACGCCGCTCAAGCTCTTCCGCGCATTCCAGCCACGCCAGGCTGTCGCCCGTATCGGCGGCGTTCAGCAGGGCCGCAAGGGTCGCAGGCGTCAGGCCGCCAATGGGCGTGGTGATGATGGCGGGGCGCTGCCCCAGCATCGTCGGCCCGGAAACCTGCCGTGTCAGGTCCGATGTGCGGACCGGCTTCCCATACTGGTCAAGTAGCTGCGCCATTACCGGCACTCCCCATAGATCACGGCATTACGGCAGGCGTCGATTACGTCGCCTACTGTCCGCCAGTCCCCTTCACCTTCCACGAAAGCGCCGGTGGCGTTCTGGCACGCCACCACGATTTCCAGACGGTCCAGCATGTCCAGGCCAAGCCCGTCGTCCAGCAGCACATGCCGCAGCACGGTCTGGCGCGGGCGCATGGCAACCGCCGCCACGATGCGCCGCACCTTGCGTGATGTGCGGCTCATGGCCCGACAGGGGCCGTGCGTGCCTTTGCGAGACATGCCCGGTCCTCATCACGCATGCCCAGCCAGTTACGGACAACATCATGCGTGACCGGCATGTCGGGATGCGCCTTCAGTTCGGCTTCAAGAGCCTTCTCATCACCCGCTGAGTAGGCTTTCAGAGGGATGCAGACCGGGCGCATCGCAGGGTGCGCGCAGCCCGCCAGAGCCAGAACAGCCAGGGCAGAAATCGTAATGGCCAGTATTGCCGCGCCAAGGCGCGGATCACGAGGCGGGCGAGGCTTCTGGAGGCGTGCCAGATCATTGAGCACCAGGTCCGACAGTCTGGGGTAATGGGGCTGGGGATCGGTCATGCCGTCCCCGCATCCAGCCGGGCGTCCAGCGCCCTGTCGGTGGTGGGCGCGTCCGCACCGGCCTGCGCCATGGCGGCCACAACGGTGGTCGTATCCTGCGCGGTGGCGACGGCGCTGCTTTCGTCCGTGCCTTTCTGGGCTTTCTTCGCGTCATTGCGGATCAGCAGGAAGCTGATGAAGGCGATGATGGCAATCACGCCTGCCGCAATCCATGGGGCGTAGGTCATAGCTGCACGCTTCCTCTCAAACCAAAATTGGCCATGCGGATACCGCCGCGATCTGCCGCGATCTCGTCCTCAATGGGCCAGCGGTCGGGGTCAGAAGACAGGCCGCCTGGCGCAAAAGGGGACGGGACGGCGCGGTAGCCGTATTCCTCGGGTTCGGCGCGGCTGGCGGCATAGGCCAGCGCACCGGCCACGGCGGCGTCGCCATGGCGCTTGCTGCCATCCTTGCTGGTCGCACGCTGGTCAGGCACGCGGATCACGCCGCGCACCACCTTCAGGGCGCGGATGTCATCATGGATTTCCCGATCAGCCGGAACGGTAATGCGCGCGTCCTCGAACGCCGCCTTGAAGGCGGGCATGTTGTCGCGGTACCAGCCCTCGGACATCTTCACGGCCTCAATCCGGCTGCCGTATCGCTGGACCGTCACTTCGCCCAGCCACTGTCCATTGCCGGTCGCGTCCATCTTGCCCGCGCGCAGGCGCGGCAGGCGGTCAAGGATGAACCACAGGATCTGTTTCTGCTGCTCGAACGGCACGTTGCGCAGTTCCACGATGAAGGGCGTGCGGCGCAGCAGGGAACGTTCCACCGCCATGGGCCAGATCACCGTCAGGTCACCAGAACGGGCGAAATCCTCGCCAAAGACATGCGGCGTCTTCGGGTCCAGTGCAGCCAGCAGGGGCAGCAGTTCGCTTTCGCAGAACCGCTGGGTTTCACTGGCGCGCACCGCATCGGGGGCAAGGGCAAATTCCGCCTTGCACGACCAGCGGACCACGGGGATGTTCTCCACCGTCCGCGCCTCGATCAGCGCAAGCGGGATGGCGCTGCCGGTGCTGGGTGACGGGATGCAGAACAGTTCTTCCTCGGCGTCATCGCCGTAATACTGGACAATCTCCTGCCGCCACGCCGCCTCTTTCTCCGCGCTCCATTCCTCCCCGGATTTCTGGCATATCTTGCGATACAGGCCGTCGCGCAGGGCGTCATCGAACGTAATGCGCAGCAGGCGGTAAGGATTGCGGCCAGCACGGATGCCCTGGACCAGCGTGTTGAACGGGTTGGTATCGCCGTCATGCGTGCTGATGATCAGCACCTTGCCGCCCCACATCAGCAGCGCCAGGGCGGCCTTCAGCAGTTCGTCCAGGTCATCATGGAAGGCTGCTTCATCAATAATGACCAGCCCCTGCATGCCACGCAGGGCGCGCGGCACGGATGGCAGGGCCAGTATCTTGCTGCCCGATCCCATATCCATGCGGAAAACCTTGATGTCCTTTTCAGGGTTTCCCGGATCACGGAAGAACGATTCATTGACCGAATTGGCGACGACCTGAAGCATCGTCGCGTGCTCCGCGCAGTAATCAATGAACTCGCGGGCCATTTCCAGATTATAGCCCATGTAGAACACATCCATGCCGCCAGCGGCAGGGTCCATGCCCGCCACAAGGTCGGCAATGAACGACGCAGCCCACGACAGGCCGGTGCGGCGGGACTTTTCCACCACCACCACGCGGTTGTTCATGACCGCCTCCATGGTGGCGGACTGGTATTGCAGGAAGATCGGGCTGGTGGTTGCGGTCATTTCTTTACCCCGAATGCACCATCCAGCATCGCGGCCACGCTTTCGGCGGACAGGCCCTGGCGTCTGGCGTTGGCAGTGACGGTCTGTTCCACCTGCCTGCGCAGGCGCGCTTCGTGCTGTTCCTCGATTTTCGCCACGAATTCCGTGTCCGTCTTGCTGGCCTTGGCCAGGTGGTCCAGCGTCTTGGCAAGGAACATCAGCCCTTCGGGATCACCATTCAGGGCTTCGGCACCCTTCTTGCTGGCGGTCCCGTCCGGGCTTTCCGCTGCCAAAAACAGGTTGAGCATGACGCCATGCAGCATCTCGACATTGGCCCGCATGTGGCGCGATACGTTTGCGTCGCCCATCTGGCGCGCAAGGGCTTCGGCCACCATGCGCGACTGGCGCGCCTTGGCACCCAGCTTATCCAGCTTCTGGCAATGGCGGCCCATGGCGGACCGGCTGAAATCCTTGCCGTAGCCTTCACGCAGAAGGGCAAGGATTTCGTCGATCGTCATGCCGTGCGCGCGGGCCTTCGCGATTTCCTCGCGGATTTCCTCGTCTTCGCGCTCGATGGATGAAGGACGCGCCATGGGTCAGAACATCAGGTTGCGGGCGACACCATGCAGGCGCTGCACGCCAGATGCCACGCGCGCGCCCTTGTCGGTCATGTTCACCACCCACAGGTCGCCATGCATGCGGGGCAGCTTCTCGATGGCGACGCAGCCCTGATGCTGAAGGAATGTCAGGTCGGCACGCAGGGTGTCGATGTCGATGGACTGGCCGCTTGCGGCAATCATGCGCACAAGCACGTCCTCGTTCAGGCGGCGGTCCTGCATTTCCTCAAGGGATTTCAGGATGCGCAGGCGGCGGTCTTCAATCAGGGCTTCGGCGGCGCTCATGGTTATTTCCTGCTGGCGGACTCAATGGTTCCGCGAATGATGGTGCGGAGCAATTCCGCGTTGTGTTTCCCGTCCTGGCTGATTTCCAGCAGTTGGGCGGATACCGTGGTCATGGTGGCCTTGAGCGTGCCGACATCCTGCGCCAGCGCCTCGTGGCGGATGGCAAGGTTGCGGTGGCGTGACATGACCAGGACAAAGCCAAGGGTGATGATGACCCCGACCAGCATCAGGACGATCAGCACAGCGGGCGTTACGCCTGGCGCGGCCGGGGTCATCATCTGCACGGATCAGGCCGCAGCGGTGGGGGCTACGGTGGTGGCCTGTGCCGGGGTGTCCTGCGGCACCAGAATGCCGGACAGGTCGGCCACGGCGGCCTTGACGTGCGTGGTCACGACATCGAGGTCAGGGACCGTGACGCCAAGGCCGCGCAGCAGGCTGACGGTGCCCTTGATGGCTTCCTGCGCCACCGGGTTCGCGTCTTCCCACTTGGTGAACGCGGCCTGAAGGTGGTCAACGCCACCATCCACCTTGGTCACGGCGGACTTGACCGCCGTAACGGCGGCAGCGTTGTAGGTAGCCAGCTTGTTGCCAGCCGCCGCACTGCCGATATTGCCCAGGACCGAAAACAGGCCCGGCAGGATCGCACTCCATTTGATGGACATGGATTTTCCCGAAATTGGCGCTGCGTCCTCGCCGGAATGAAAACGGCCATGCGCGCCCGCATGACCGTATCGGATCATGCGGCGGCGGTGCGCGCGGCTTTTTGCGCCAGCGCATTGGCCAGCGCCTCGCGACCGATGGTGCGGTCCAGCCATGCTTCGCCACACACGTTGAACAGGCGGCAGTTCCGGTAATACGCGGCCTGCATGTCGGTCAGCGTGCCGATCATGCGCGGGCCAGCGGGGCCAGCCATGGCATCCAGCACAGCGGACAGGGTGCGCGGGCCGATATCGCCATCCACATCCGCGCCTTTCAGCCCGGCGGCGGCCTGCAACTGGCGCGCGGCCACGCGGATGCCTGCATTGAAGCCAAAGTCGAACACCATGGCGTCCAGACCTGCGGGCAGCAGGTCGCAGTTCAGCGGACGCCAGTAAAAGGCGCGGGCAATGGCGCGGAAGGTCGGCACGTCAATGGACTGCATGACCTTGGCCGTGATGTTCCCCGGCTTTGCGCCCGTCCAGCGCAGCATGGTGGGCGCTGAAATGCCCCGCATGGTGCCGACAAGGAACCCGTGCCCTACCGCGCCGCCGGTCCAGTTACCGCCGTCGTCCCTGCGACATTGGTACAGACCCTCTTCGCCAAGGGTAAATTCTGTGATTGTGAGGAAGTTGGTCTGCATGCCGCCACGTTACGCGCGACAGGCAGGGGGCATCACGTTCGACTAGACGGACACACCCTAAAGCAGGGGAATCTGCGCCGGGTCATTGCGCCAGTTCTGGCGGGGCGGCGGCGGAATATAGGGGCCGCGGCTCAACACCTTGCTGACCCATGACCGGTCCGCACCCGCGCGGTTGGCAATATCATCAACACACAGGCCCATCATCCGATACATCTGGATGCGCCACGCGCGGCAGATCGGTATTTTTATGTATTCGCCGCCAAAATGGTTGGCCAGGCAGCGGGCGATATCGTCACCATATGTCATGGCAAGGTCGGAGCCTTCCCATTTCCGGGGCACCCACAGACGCCGCCCGCATGCGCTTTCAACAAAAGACAGCGCCATGTCTTCCCCGACATCGGCAACAATCCAGTCAATCTGTGCGGGTGGGCGAATATTGGTCATGTCACCTCTTTACCATCATGCTTTGCCAGAAGGGCGACAATATCCAGCATTATCGTGCTTTCACTTGCCGCGACCATCTGGTCCTGAATGCGCGCCGCGTCCTCGCCACTGGTGGCGTGCCGCCCGGCAATTACGGACTGACGGACAACGGAGCGGATTTTGTCGCGCAGGGCGTTCAGATCATCATCAGTAATCATTAAGCGAAATCGTCCCTTTTATAAACAGGCATCCAGTATTGTCTGTAAACGAAAAAACCGCCCCAGATAGGGGCGGCTTCATGTAATGCGTGCGTGGATTGCTATGTTCGTCTCGGCCTCAAGCATCGTCCGATCCGGTTGCGCCACCGGATGACAGTGGTAGCGATCCGCCGTGACAGGCTTTCTATGCTTCTATCGTCCAATATATCCGTGCAAAGGTGAATGCATTCATCGCAGATATATACCTTCGGCCCAGCGATTATCATCTTCACCTCATGCTGCGATTTTCCACAGAACGAACAGTATACCGTCGGTTTTTCTGTCTTGCTCATCGCTATTTCAAACCCTTCTCAAGCCGCGCTTTCCACCGTTTCAGACCCTCAATCACCTTCCGTCCCTGCACGCCATCAAGGAATTCGGGCGCGGTGATGCCACCGGGATGGTCTGCCGTCATGGTCTGGCGCTGGACGTAGGCGCGCAGGGCTTCGCGCGTGCCGCCGCTGTCCAGCATTGGGCCCATGTCCTTCCAGATCGCATAGATCATGCGGACATGCGGCTTGTCGCTGGTGGACAGGCTGCCTTTCTTCGGCTTCCAGCCCAGCGTGCGGAAATGGGCCAGCACCTTTTCCAGTGCCGATGTGGTGGCGTCCTTCGCGCTGGTATGGCCGGTCATGCGGTGCAGGATGTCGCGGTAGGCTTCATCCGGCAGTGCCAGTTCCTTGCGGGCGATGTGCAGCTTGGCGTAGATCGCGCCGCGTGCCGGGCTGGCCCTACGGGCCTGCGTGGTGGTCATGTCGCTATTTCCCTGTGCCGAGGATGTGCATCTTGCAGTCGTATCGGGCGTGCCCGCGCCTGATGCAGGCGGCGTAGCCGGGGTTATCGAAATCGGGGTCGCGGGGCAGGCCGAAATACAGCAGGCCCGCGAACGAAAGGACCAGGATGGCCAGCATGCCGACCATGGCCCACGCATCCCTCATAGTGCCGAGAATTGCAGGCTGATCGCGCGCCATTTTTCATCCGGCCTGTCGCGCTCGTAAAACCGAAGGTAGGACTGCGACCCCGTGACGCGGACACTATCCTCAATCGCCGCGCAGGCATCGGGCCATTTGGGATGGGGGATATCGACCTTCTTCAGCTTTTGCAGGTTCTCCACATTAATTTTTCCGGTCTTCTCGTCCCGGTTGAAGGCGCTATCCAGCAGGTCACGTATCCACGGATCAATCTGCCCCATCAGATCGTTCAGTACTTCGGCCACCAGTGCCTGGGCTGCAACAATCGCACCATCAACGGCACGGTAATCACTGACGGAAAACTCGGCCTTCATCAGGTCGTCATACGATGTGATGGTAAAGCCGCCCCTGCGCCCGGTCGGATTGGCGTTATAGATCGCCATCATGGACCGGACATACAGTTCGCCATCCGCTGCAAGCTGGCGTTTCTGTTCCGCGATCAGGTCGCGCAGGGCGCGTGCGCCTTCAACCATCTTCACCGTAATGTCGTTCTGCAGAAGGCAGCGCACCTGCACATGCTGACGCAGGTTTTCGCCGCCGCGTGCATTGCGGATCGTGCCTTCGCGGGGCGGCTGATACACGTCCTGTCCTGCTTCAAGAGCAGCAGCAATGCGTGTGGTGGCGTTCATGAGCGGGTTCCTTTCGGGGATTTCATCGGCCAGCGGCGCAGGCTGGCGTTGCGGGTGAGGACTGTGGCGGTGAAGTGCATGAGCGCGGAAAATGCTTCATGGTCGCTGGTGGCTTCGGGGATGCCGGGCACCAACAGACGTTTGCCTTTGCGGGAATGACGGGCGAGGACTTCCACTACGCCCCGGATCACGCCAGGCTTGCCGTAGGCGATGGGCAGTGTGCCGTCGGGGAAATGGAGACCATCGGCAAAGCCGATGATCCCGTTCCTGTCGCAATGTGCGGTGCAGGTCATATCAATGAACTCCCGGCACGATGGGGTGCATGCGGGTTGCAAGCACGCGCAGTCCTGCTGACAGCACGAGTGCAGCCGCCACTGCGCGCTCTGCCTGATTGGCTGCCTCCCATATGTTTCCGGCATGAGCCGCATCGACAGAGCAGTTCAGGGCATCAACGACCGATTTGGTGAGTTCATTCGGCCCCTTGTTGACCCATGCCGCATGCTCCCGCTCAAGCAGATCAATGGCTCTTGCTGCCACCTCGACCAAGAGGCGGGCATTGACGGTCATGGGCTCCGTCATGCCCCGATCTCCCGGCATTCGCCCTCGATCACGACGCTGCCCAGATGCGGCAGGTGTCCGGCAAGGGCTGCGGCGCCGATGGCCCCGTCAATCTCGATGCACTGGCGCATGAGCCAGTCGCCAAGATCATGCAGGTCAGCAGCGGTCAGGGTGCGGTCGCCTTTAATTTCGCGCATGCGGATTGCGGTTTCCCGCATGCTGCCTGTGCTGTGGCGCAGCTGCGCCAGCGGGGTCATATGGGTCATGCGCGTGTCTCCAGGCCGGTCAGGATTTCACCGGCGGTCAGGTGGGTGGGGATCAGCAGTTCAAAGAAGCGGATCATCACGTCGCGGCGTTCTTCGCGGCCCGCGATTTGGTTCATGGGGTGCCCCACCACCATCAGGCATTCATAAATGCCCGCATCGGGGTGGAAGCCATCCAGAAGGTCCATAAGATCGCGGTAAAGCGCATCGAACCGGTCGGGCTGGTCCAGCGGCGTACCTGCCGTAACATCGTGCAGGGCATCCATGACGGCAGTGGGAGCAATGATTGTGCCAACGCCCCGGACGTGTCTCTGGATGGGAATTACGGAGTGCATGTTCATGCCTTTTCCTCTCCTTCACGCAGGGCCGCACGCGCAATCGCGCGGAAATTGCGGGCGTCATAAATTGATGGTGGGGCGTTGATGATGTGCGACAGCGCATCGGTCAGGCGGTCGATGGTCCGATACAGGGCGTGCTGATGGCGCTCCAGTTCCCGGATCACCACTGCGTCACTGTCACGAATAGCGTCCAGATCGCTGCGGCGGACCACATCAGTCCATTCGCCGTCAGGAAGGAGTGCCGTATTAAGCATCCCGCAATCCGGCGCGCCGTCGATGGATCGAATGTGCGCAGCCGTTTCCACATCCTTGATCACACGAACGGGCCGCCCCAACGCAATGATGATGCTCTCAATCATGCATTCCGGCTTTTCGCCCTGCGCCACAACCATCACGCTGTAGCCGTTGGCTGCGCAGGCGCGCTTGATCTTCTCTGCTGTAATGGTGGCCGGGATCAGGTATCCGGCCACGGTTTTCGTGTTGTCTGACATAATCATCCCCCAACCCGACTGAAGATCGGCATCTTCCCGGTCATATGCTCTGCCCAGGCATGTTTCAGGTCATCGCCCGTGATGTGGCTGTTCCCGCTGATGCGGGCGATACGCATGGCGCTGCGCAGCACCTTGGTCATGGAGCGCAGGCCGCCCGGCTTCTGGGCAATGCCCTTGGCGCGGTTCTTCACCTCATCATCCTGAATGTTCCATTCGGCCAGAATGGCGCACATATCGCGCTCCATCGGGCACTGGATGTAACGGCGCAGGCCGATGCGACTGAATAGCTGCGCATGCTCCTTGCTGCGGCCAAGCCCATCAATCTTGTTGTTCAGCGGCGCATTACCCGCGATCACGACGCCAATTTCCGCCAGATCATGCAGGGAGCGGATTTCTTCCAGCGCCTGAATGCTCAGGTGATGGGCTTCGTCCACAATCAGCAGGCCGCCCGTATCCGCCATCCGCTCAATGATGGCCTCGTCCAGGCCGGAGCCGCGCTCGCGCACCCCCAACTCCTTGGCGATGCGCGTCAGGATCGCAGTGGGTGACTTCATGGCCGGGCGGGCCGTCACCATCCACACGTTGTTGTTGCGGCGCTGGTAGGCTTTCAGCGCTACCGTCTTGCCTACACCAGCATCTCCCGCGATCATGGCCATGTCCGGGCCAAACTTCGCGCCATCAAGCATGGCGAAAATGCGCGTTGCCGTCGCGGTCATGATGAACCCCGGAACCGTCGGGGTCATGTCGCGCTCTTTCTTCCGCGCATCCAGAGATTTCAGCCATTTTTCCACGGCGTCATCAATCTTGGCGTTGTTGCCCGCGTAACTGTTGTTCAGCCACGCGCTGTAGGTGGAATAGGCAACGCCCATCGTATCGGCTGCCTGTCGGTTAGAAAGTCCATGCTGTTCCTGCGCCAGGCGGGCATGGTTGCGCAGGCTGTCCGTATCAACGGGCACAGGGGTAGCGTTCGCGGTTTCTTTAACCATCGTTCCGTGTTCTTTTCTGTTGTGTAAAGGCAGTATTTAGTGCGGACGCTCAGTATTCGTCCGGGTCAACAAGCCGTAATTCAGCCCGTTCGGCACGTTCCATTTCCATGGCCCGCACCATGTAGTCTTCCGCGTCTTCATCCTGATGGTGCTGGATAGCCAGCGCGGCATTGCCGGATGTCAGTGCGGCGGGGCGGAACGGGCGCACCACCTTGGCCTCCATGGGCGTTTCTTCCGCCGCATCGGGATCGGGGGCGTAAATGTCCTGCAATTCCGCGATGGACATGCGGTTCTGCGCTTTTTCCATATCCTTCTGCGCCTTGATCCACGCCTTGCGTGCCCGGTTATGGGACTGGGCAGCGCCCTTGTCGGCAAAGCCCGCCGCTGCAAGGCACGGCGCTTCACACACGAAAGTGCCGTCCAGACGGTAAACGAACACCGATCCCTGCAACGCCTGCGGGTCAAACCGCACCACAAGCTGCTGCCCGCGCAACGCGGTCAGTTCCTCAGCCCAGAAGCGGTTGCCTTCCAGCTTGAATTCACCCGTGGTCTTGTCCGCCCGGATGGCTTCCGCCGCCAGCAGCCACAGCCGACGCTGCTCCGGCGTGGCCTTGGTGATGGGAGCGGTAGCATAAGATGCCTCGAAAGCCTGTTTGAAGCTAAGTTTTCCACCGCATACCTTGCTGCGCCGCCCTATGCGCTCGTTGTGCTCCTGAATGCCTTCCGCCACCACCTTGATGAACAACTCCAGGGGCACGGACTGGCTGCCGTAGTTCTCTGGCTTGTTCATCGGGTTATTCCCGGCATACGCCCCCTCGAACAGCGGATGCTTGGCCAGCCCCTGCGCCAGATCGCGCCAGGCGCGCTCAATCGGCTTCGACTGCCCGCTATAGGGATTAACAAACCGCACATCCACCCCAAGCTGGGGCATGATCCCCTGCGGTTCATCATCCTTCAACTTGAAGCGGTAGCGGTTTTCGACCCCGCCGGTCAGCCACTTGCTGGCGAAGGCGCGCCCGTTATCCAGATAGCATTTCTGCGGGATACCATAGCGCTCCACCATGTCACCAAACGCCAGACGGACCATCTCCTTATTTTCGGAAATATCCAGACGCCATGACAGGATCATGCCGGTAAACAGATCCTGAAAGGCCACTAAAACAGGTCTTACAGGCTTCTGAATGCCCGGATAATCAACGAACACGTCAAAGACATGGCCATCGACATTCACTGCCTCCATGGCGTGGAAGATGGACCGGTCACGTTCCTGCGCGGGGAACATGCGGCGCAGGGCGTCGTTACCTTCCCGGCACAGGGTCAGCAGCGCCGGTCCCAGTGCGTCCATGCGCCGCTTGAGCGTCTTTGCTGATGGCAACTTCCATCCCTCCTTTTTGGCTTGCCCCTGCAAGCGCCGGTAGCAGTCATTGAAGGTCGGGCCAGACAGGCGCAGGTAATCGGCCTTCAGGATTTCCCATGCCTCACGCGGACACTCCGCGCGCGACTTGGCCGTGGCGTAATGCGGTGCCAGGGCGGCCAGCCAGTCGCATCGGTTCAACCCACGCACGTCCCGATACCAGTTGTATATCGTGGTCGTTCCTACGCCGCGCAGGGCCGCAATCTGTATGATCGCGCAATTCTTGCGCACCCCGTGCTGGATCAGCGTCTCGACTGCATCCAGTATCTGGTACGCCCGGCGGGCTTCCGCCTTTCTATTCTCCGGCATGGCATCAAAGCGCCACCACAAGTCTTCACGTTCGCGCCTCGTGCGGTCTGCGTCCGGCTTCTGTGCTGCCGGATTGGCGGCCTGCATCCGCATGACCAGGGCGGCCTGTGCTGGAAGCGGGAGGGAATACATGGTGAATTCGTATCCACCACCCCGGCCGCTGCGTTCACGCCATGTCTGACCCTTAAGTTCAGGGTTCAACCATCCTTCCGCGTTGCATCTTTCACGCATATTTCGTTCGGTAGCAGGGAGAGCGGGAAGCGCCATTGCCGCCAGTTCGGTTAGCGAAAACCACTGCTGCTGTGCAATTCCCGCCATCACTTCGTCTCGCTACCCGATGAAGAATTCGCATAGCGCATAGTCCGGACGCGCGAAGCTGCCGCCCGATAACCTTCCAGCCAGGAATTGACCTCATGCGGGGCGGCTGCATCCTTGCCCGGTGCCTGCAAGGCAAACAACGCGAGCTGTGCAAGAAAGCTGAATTCTTCCCCGCCAATGGTAATGGTTCCATCCTTTTCCAGGGCGGCCCCGGCAATGTAAGGGTCATTCCGCCCATGAACGATGGCAATCGAACCGATTTCCAATGTCCGTTCAGGACGCTCTATGGTTCCGGTGTTTTTATAAACCACCTTAAATGGCCGCTTGCTCATCACCAGCTACCCCCACGCATGGCCTGCCGCCGCAGGGCATTTTCCCGCCGCGTAAGCTCCTTTTTGTGTTCAGAAACCGCCGCCAGTTCGATGGCGGGCAGGTAACGCCGCTCGATCACCGCCCACCCAAATGGTTCCGCCATGAATTCCAGCAGCCGCCGGTCCCGCGTGGCAGAAATCAGCGCATCAAACCGGGGCACGCTGATCTGGTGGCCCTCACGCTGCACGCTCGCGTAGGCATTCAGCATGTTGATGCTGATGGGCCGTTCCAGCATCGCAGACATTTCTTCCGCGATCTGCTCCCGCGACCGTCCGCACGTCTCCAGCGATACGGAAATGGCGCGCGAAAGGCGGGATGTGAACTGATTGGCGCGGATCAGGCGCGGGTCAAACCGCACCACCGGATTGGGCGGAACCCAGTCCAGCAGGGAAAGCTGCTCGGGTGCATTCCGGGTCATGCTGCTGCCCTTTCTTCTGGCTGATAACCGGGAAGGTGCGGCGCGAAGAACTCAATGATCTGCTTGCGCTCTGCAGGGGACGCCTTGCGCCAGATACCCGCAACCTTCTCAATCACACCCGGCGGCGTGGGCTTGGGGCGACCGGCAAGCTGACGCACAATCTCGGACACCTTCCGCACGCCCGGCCATTGGGACACGAAATCCGCGATCTGGCGCTGCATGTCCGGCTCCTGCTTGGCCAGTTCATCAAGCTGTGCGCCGCTATCGGCCAGCCAGGTGCCCGTGATTTTTTCGCGGACATCCGGCATGATGTGAGTGTAACGGGCAATGGACCGGCGGATGGTGCTGGCATCAATGCCCAGCTTTTCGCCCGTGCTTTTAGTGAAGGAAGGGATCAAGTGTGCAAGGTTGCACTCTTGATCTGACTTCCGGTCGCCACCGTGCTTCGTTCCCGGGTGCAGTTCCTCATAAACCGCCTTGCGTTCGGCCAGAAACGTGGCCTTGTCCAACGGGCTCAACTCCCGGCGGCACAGGTTTTCATCAATTTCCAGCAGCTTCGCTTCCAGATCGGAAGCCTTCACGATGATGGCAGCGGCATGGTCAATGCCCGCCAGCTTCATCGCAGCCAGACGGTGGCCGCCAGAAATCAGCGCATACTTGCCAGACCGGCCAAGCTTGCGGACCTCAATGGGTGCCCGCTGGCCGTTCTCCTGCATGGAGGCGGCAATTAGTGCCGACCAGTCTGGATCAACCGCCCGCAGGCGCTCGCCAACCTCGATGTCAGCTACAGGTATCTGTTCGATGTTCATGCCGCCACTCCGTTTTGACGGTGCGCGTCATGCGGCAGGGCGGTAGGTGTCCTGATAACGGTCATGGAAACAGGAGACCCGTCATTATGGTAGCGACCCGGCCAGATATTCTGCGGCTCACGCCCCAGCACCCTGGCAATCTCGCGCTCGATCGGAACCGAATACCCCACGGTTCCGATGGTCTTGCTCACAGCACGGCTGTCGCGGCCAATCAGGGTGGAAAACTTCGCAAGCGAGCCGTATCGCTTCCGAAGCTCCGCCTTGATGTCCTCGGCGTGCATTCCTCTAGGCTTCTGTGCCATATATATAGCTCCTGAGATTCGGGGCGGTGCCAGCCGCCCCTTTCTTCAACCCCGTCACAGCGACTTTACGTCGCTGTCCTTCGTCGCGAGGTGTGCCGTGATATTACCGCTTCCGAGTTTGCCTTCAAGCTCTAAAAAGGCACATCCGAGTTGTTTTATGTGGAAAACCTGTGCGTAAGCACCGGAAGTGATTGAAATGACTACAAAAAATAACTCTAATACGGTTGATGAGCACAACATCCGAGTTCCGAGTGTAAACTCGGATGTGACTTCCTCTGATCCGGTGGTTGAAAAACTGCGTGAAGCGATAAGAAGCGCTGGAGGCAATAAGCGGGTATCGGCGCTATCAGGGGTGCCTCTCGGATCTCTTACAAACTATCTTGGTGGTCGCCAGATGCCTTTCGGTGCCGCCTTAAAGATCGCCCGCGCCTGCGCCGTGTCTCTTGAGTGGCTGGCTGGTCGTGAGGATACGCCAAGGCAGGAAGCCCGCGTTCTGTCTGCACCGATGCAGGACGACGACGATCTAACCTACATCGACTATTACAATATCGCTGCGTCCGCAGGCTTCGGCCTGTGCGCCGATGAGGCAGAAAAACCGGAGAAAGTAGCCATTTCGAAGCGCTTCCTGCGGCAAGACCTTGGCCTGGAACCAAACCGCGCCCTCATGCTGGAAACCCGTGGTGACAGCATGGAGCCTGCATTGCACGCGGGGGACCGGCTGGTAGTCGATACCCGCCAGCAGCACATCCTTGATGGCATCCACGTTCTGGTCGTGAATGGCGGCCTGCTGGTCAAACGCCTGTCAGCGGAACTGGATGGCAAGGTGCGGATCGCATCTGATAACCCCCTCTACCCGCCACTTTTTGCAGATATGGCCCGCGTGCGCTGGGGAAAGCCAGATGGAGACAGCACAATCACCGTAATCGGTCGCGTCGCCTACAGACTACAGGCAATGTCATGATGGGCGAAAGCACTGAACTGCAATCGTTTTATTTGGCGCTGGGTAGGTTTGTATATCAGTTTTCTGTTGCTGAAGATGCCTTGCGCCTTCTGTATCTGAAAGACGCCTATTATCGAGAAGGAAAAGTATCAGAAAAACTTGATAAAACGCCACTAAGCGCCCTTATACGCGAACTGATTGAAGAACGGGGCAATGATTATAGTGGCAGGGTGTTGCCCCATTTCCTAACGATCATAGAACTTAGAAACGAAGTCCTCCATAAGCCGGTAAAAATGCATAAAAATGGGGATTTTATATCCGGTTTATCATCTGTATCTGGCGCGGATTCCGTCGATATACCATGTTCCCCTGATGATCTGCTTGCGGCAACGGTAGATATTCAGATCATACTTGCCTACTTGGCATCGCAATTTCACGCGGTCACTGCTGGCTCAAGACTTCGCAGCCCTGAAATGGATCGGATGATGTCCCTAGCTGCCGCTTTTACGGACCTTCCCTGGCAGTACAATCGTTGACCCGCCCACCTCACGCTGATTGTGGGCTTTTACCTCTGGGTCAAGCTCGGCACGCCTGACACGTTCCATGGCGGCATATATCCCCGCCATGCGGCCTCCCATACTCCAATCTGGATATTTGCCCTCTGCCAGAAAGCCTGCCACCCACATTGCGGGCGTCACCACGATAGGCTCGTCATCCTTGCTCTGCATGCCTGTATCTTCCCTTGGTATTCCGGCTCATTATAGCCTGCGCCAGAAAGAGGGTACAAGGTCTTTAAGAGCCCGATCCGAAAGTTTTTGAACAATACCAGCCTGTTGTGATTCATCCGTCTTTGCAGAGAGATGGAGTGAATGGTGACATGGACTGGTATTGCCCGGCGCGAGTATAGCCGGGAAAGATTGCGATATCCATCGGACATGACGGACGGGGAGTGGACTTTGATCATGCCATTTGTGCCCCCGGCGAAACGGGGCGGTCGTCCGCGCACGACGGATATGCGCGAGGTGGTCAATGCGATGCTCTACATAGCCTCGGCCGGGTGTGCGTGGCGTCTGCTGCCGAAATGCTTTCCGCCGGTCTCGACCATCAGGCGCTATTTTTACGCCTGGCGTGATGCCGGAGTGTTCGAGGTCATGAATACGGTGCTGGTCATGAGCCTGCGCGAGATCGAGGGACGTGACGCCTCTCCGAGCGCGGGCGTGATTGACAGCCAGTCGGTGAAAACCACGGAAAGCGGCGGGATTTCGGGCTATGACGCGGGGAAGAAGGTCAAGGGCCGCAAGCGCCATATCGTGACGGATACCTGCGGCTTCCTGATCTTTCTCCTCGTTCATGCCGCTGATATCCAGGACCGTGATGGGGCCGTTGATGTTCTGGCAGCGATACGCAGGCGCTTTCCCTGGCTGCGCCACATCTTCGCTGATGGCGGCTATGCTGGCGACAAATTGCGATCCGCGCTCGCCTCCATGGGAAAATGGACCCTCGAAATCATCAGGCGGTCCGATACGGTGAAGGGTTTTCAGATCCTGCCGCGTCGCTGGGTGGTGGAACGGACATTCGCATGGCTGGGACGATGCAGGCGGCTCGCCAAAGATTGGGAACAATCCATTGCTTCCTCAACCGCATGGACATTGATCGCCTCAATCCGAATGCTCACACGACGGACAGCAAGGCATTGTCAGGGTTGAAAAACTTTCGGATCGGGCTCTAAGAGGGTCATAAGATTGTTCAGAGCATCCCGGCGGCTGAACATGCCGAAGTTCCAAAGGGTATGTCCCATATGCCCGAAACGCCATTTGCTTCCAGACATTCCCAGATGGCGATTTCGTCTTGTGGATAACTCCCCACCAGACTAACCTACGCCTACAGCAACCGGCATTTCCTCATCCCTCGAAATCCCCGTCTGGCCCACATAATCCCGCCATTCCTTCACTTCCATTCCCCCTGTCCCCTTTCACACGAAAATCCTCAAACCGCATGACACAGAATTCATCCGGATCGAGATTTTTTTTCGCATCTTCTATAAAAGAAGAATAATTACCATGCTTCCAGAAGTCATCGCTCAAAATGATGCGTTTGTATTCTTCTGTTGTTAATGTTTTTAAATCCAAATTATGATCAAAAAGACTGTAGTGGAACTTCATATGGCTCCAGTAACGGTATAAAGGGTTTCTTATTGTATATAAAACCCTGACATGATTGGAAACCTCCGCAACACGTTTCCACTCATCCCCGCGGATCAGCGATGTCAGATTGCTGAACTCACTACAGTAGACATCATTTTTTCGGTTTCTGAACAGATTTGCGAACCATTGGGGGCCGTCAACATCCATGAGGAAGTCAGCAAACCAGCGCATGTTCTTTTCGATATAGCTATGGTTCTGGTCATTGATGATCCAGCCAAGATGTTCACGCATGCGCCTCAGACGTTCTTCTCGGCCCAGAACATCCCAATGCACGAGATCACGCGCAAAGTAATGAATTTCCTTGATCGGGGTGCCAAGGATCTGCGGGTGGCAATCCATTATTCTATAGAGCCACGTAGTGCCAGCCTTTGCGGCGCCAGCACTCAGGAAGAGCTTTTCTATAGGGGCGTCAGGACGCGTATGGAAATGTTTCATCAAAAATATACTGCCAATGTTTTGTTAAAAAAAATATTATATGTCTGGCAGGTTTCATTCAAGAATATGTTGCCGCAGCACGATTTTTTATGCAGGGCGCGTCATTACCGCAGCGCATCGTTGTCCGCTGCCGGAATGACCGGACCGGCGCATGTATTGCCGCCTACGGTCATGGCCTCCATCCGGATCGGGAATGTATTTCCTTTTGGCAATCAGGCGGACATCATTGTTGTGGATTCGCAAACCCGCATCATGCCCGGATAGCCGTTCGCTTCGTCATTGGTCAGGGAGGGCAGGGGGATATGGGCAGGCTGGCCGTTCGTGCATATCCGGCAGGGCTCATAGCCCAGGATCTGGCAGTTCGACGCCGGATGCCAGGGTGTCATCCATCAGCATCGATACCCCCACGGATACCCCCATCATGCCTGTCATTAGACGTCTCTCCCTGTCATTTGCTGTCATAGCCAGAGAGAAGAAAACGGCAGATTTTCGCGGATTGTGTCAATCATTGTCCTCCCCTGTCAGGGGTGGACTGGAGGTCTGGGCGGCCACTTACCGGTCCTAGCTGAGGCATGCTCAAACAGTCTTAAGTTAATTGATTTCAAAAGGAAAATTATTTTCTGGCTGTCGAGTCCTATCTCAAGCTATCTAGGGAAAGCGTAATTTAAGAGGGGCGGCAAGATGGGCAAGATAGGTTAATGAAGGTAGCACCACATAGGCTAAAAGCACGGCAGGTTGACGCGCTTAAGGAAGGCTCACTGTCAGACGGGGGTAATCTCTGGGTCGTGGCGAGGGGCGGTTCCAAAGCATGGTCCTTCCGGTTTAAGTCCCCTGTCACCGGAAAGCGTCGGGAGATGGGTTTTGGCCCGACCCACGATATCTCTCTTGCTGAGGCTCGTGAGCTTGCCTCTGCTGCTAGAATATTGCTGCGGGAGGGAATCGACCCGATAGACAACCGGAGCGATGAGAAAGCCCAGCGTAAGCGGGAACGTGGCATCAGCTTTGAAGAACTGGCGGGGCGCTATATCACCGAACAGAGCGCAGGATGGCGTGATGAGCGGTGGCCCGCTCTCTGGCGCTCATCATTAGAAAAGCACGCCTACCCAATCCTGCGTCAGAAACCTGTATCGGCCATAGATACGGATGATGTGCTGGCCGTTCTACGTCCCATTTGGACCGAAAAGACTGAGACCGCCAGCCGTGTTCGAAGTCGCATCGAAAGAATATTGGATTATGCAAAAACACAGAACTGGCGGGAGGGTGAGAATCCGGCCCGTTGGCGCGGCCACCTGTCCAACATTCTGCCAGCTCCCGGTAAGGTGGCTCAGGCAGGCCATTTTGCAGCCCTTGATCGGAAGGACGTTCCTCGGGTTATGGCAGCACTTACCACATCGGAGGGTATTGCAGCCAAGGTAACGCGATTTATCTGCCTAACAGCGGCTCGGTCGGGAGAAGCACGTGGGGCGGTTTGGTCCGAAATCGATCTTGAAAATCACGTCTGGACCATTCCAAAAGAGCGGATGAAAGCAGCGAAGGAGCACCGTGTGCCGCTCTGCGATACCGCGATGGCAATCCTCCAGGAAGTCATGGCGCTCCGGGATCAGCGACACGGTGATTTTATCTTCCCGGGACAGAAAGCGGGCAAGCCCCTATCCGACGTCGCCGTTTCAAAAGCGCTCCATATTGCAGCCGGGACTAAGGACGTAACTGTGCATGGCCTCCGGTCGACCTTCAGGGACTGGGCTGCCGAGGAGACTGATTACCCCCGCGAGGTGGCTGAGATGGCACTGGCTCATGCTATCGGCGACAAGGTTGAGGCCGCCTACCGGAGAGGTGACCTGTTCGCCAAGCGGCGACAGATGATGGATGACTGGGAGAGGTGGTGTAGCGGGCCATGACAACGCCGGTGGAATGGGGGGCGTAAGTCTAATTTTCTTATAATAGTAACACCGGTTAGCCCCTCCGATCACTCGATAGCTTGTGTCATGTTAGCGACGTTGAGGGAGTAGTCAGATATTTTTTACTCTATGTCGATAATAAAAAACGGGGGTTTTCGTCGTTCCTTGGTCTTTAATTTCCGCTACCAAGATTTTATCTATTCCGTCGTCGCCGCACTTATTGAAGTACACTTCATATAAATCCCCGTCAGCAGCCCACTCCTGACCAATAATATGTCTTACTTTTACACCAACCTGATCAATACGAGTTGCGTCTGGGTATGACAACCATCCCGACCATTTCATAGTAGCCAAATCATCCAACGGCGTGTCTATGCTAATCTCCGTTTTCTTCATCGTCTTCGTTCCTTCCTCAATAATTATACTGCCAGCGCCATTCTCAGGCTAGCGCGTGTCAGCATTTCACACCCGACAGACGGCTTTCCAGACCGCTGGTGTCCTTTTGGACACAACTGGGGCATAAGCCCTCGGCCGCCGCCCTACCGATCCCAGTGGTCTGCTATGACGCCCGCTTACTTCATTTAGGCATTGCGTGATCGTGCAAAGTAATTGACCGTGTAAAACAATGTAAAAATGAATGGCATGTCACTGACCATCCGAATTATACTAGCTACAGAGTGATAATATCGATGGAGATGTGATATGATCGAGCAGGCTGGGAGGCCTGTCTATGCTTCTATCCCCGGCATCATGGCAGCTTTTTCTATCAGCGAGGCCACCGTGCATCGGTTGCTGAACGCCGGGGCCTTCGGGTCGTGCAAGATTGGCCGAGCACGACGGATCAAGATTGCCGAGGTTGAGGCTTATTTTGAATCACGCAGGGATCAGCCTGATGCGACCGGCACCCGGATCGCTCGTCGGTCTGTTAAGTAATAATGAGATATTTTCGTATATCTGATAACATAAGTCTATGACATCAAAAACAAAACCCCTCCTGCTACAACAAGAGGGGTTTTAAATTCAGTACAAATAGAGAATAGTCAAGAATGAATATACTTTATACAGCCCAAGAGCACAAGCCAAATCTTAGTGATGCTGAGCGGATGTTCCGTCTGTTCGTTGGCAATGATGCTGGACACGGTACCTATATGGCGGCGGCCTCCGAGCCAACTCCTATCGGGCAGAAAGTCGAGATCAAGGGCACCGCCCGGACTATTACGACATCTGGTCCGACAGCCGATCTCTGGCAGCAGCATCTCAATGGAACAAGGCCCTTGGGCGTCATCCCTGTTACGCAGACAGGTACCTGTCATTGGGCCGGTATCGATATCGACAAATACGATATGATCCACGCGGATATCGTAAAGGTGCTGGCACAAAGGAACCTCCCCGGGATTGTTTGCCGGTCAAAGTCCGGTGGCGCACATATCCTCTTCTTTTTCAGTGAGCCGATAAATGCCGGAAAGGTAATGGCCAAACTAAAAGGTATGGTCTCTGATTTAGGCTGGCCCATCGAAACAGAGGTATTTCCCAAGCAAGCTGTCCCCAATATCGGCAACTGGCTCAATATGCCTTATTTCAATGCCGAGCACGGGACACGCTATGCTGTTGGACAGAACGGTCGTGGATTATCACTCTACCAGTTCCTCAAAACGGCCGAAGCGGGGCGTATCACAGAAGCGCAGTTCGATACTCTGCACACAGCAGAGGCAGCCCCGGCCCCTCAACGGGAAGTAATGCCCCTCCGTGAACTGAGCGATGCAGAGAAGGCCCTTGTCGAACGGACCGGAGCAACAGAAGTGGCACTTCAAGAACTCGACGCGGCGGTTGCCCGCATCACGGATACCGCTGAAGGAGGACGCAACAACCGGGTGTTTGCCTGTTCCGCAGGTATCGGCGAACTTGTCGGTGGCAAAGAGATCAACCGCGCCTTTGCCGAGGAAAAGCTGATTGCAGCGGGAATTGCGACCGGGTTGCCTTTGGGAGAGACCATACAAGCCGTCCGCAACGGGTTGGATACGGGCATTAAGAAGCCCCGCAACGCAGTGATCGTTGATTGGAAAAAGGCCGGTATGTTGTCCCGACGGGTTCCTTTCCTTGCAGACATAGATAGTGCCGCGCAAGGCAGTCCTGTGGCGCGAACGTGGGTCGGAAAGCTTGTGGCCGAGCGTAAGGCGTTCATCCTCAGCACCATGAGCATTCCGCCTGAAGCGCAGAAGAAACATCATTACGAAGAACGGGCGACTTTACCCAATCTGACTGGGGAGGATTACCGGGGCGTCATTATTTTGCGTGCGCCCATGGGGTTGGGCAAAACCAAGGTCGTAGGCCGACGGTTCGCTGACTGGGTAAAGAGTCGGCCTCCGCTTGAAATGCCCGATCCTCTGGGCGACGGGATACGGACACAGAAGCCGGGATTCATTGCTCTATGCCATAGGGTCACGCTCACCGGAAGCCTGTCCGGTGTTCTTGACGTCGCCTACTATAAAGATGCGGATGGACAAGAGAGCAATCTGGCAACATGCCTCCCGTCATTAAAAAAGTCGCGGTTTTCCGGAGTAAGGAATGCCTGCGAGTATATTTTTATAGACGAAGTGTCACAGGTTCTTCGGTTTCTTGCCTCAGATATCAATGACCGGGCTATTTACAATGCTCTGAAGGATGTGGTCCGGCAGGCAAAGTGCGTGGTTGCAGCAGATGCGGGTGCAGATGCCCGGACAGTGCGATTTCTTGAAGAGTGTAGGCCAGGAGAAACCTTCCGTATCATTGATGTAGTTCCGGAAAAGCGGCCTGAACTGGACGTCGAATATCTCGTGCATAATGGTCAAGGTGCCGCATCAGCCATTTGGGGCCGAATAGATGCTGAGTTGGACGCGGGCGAACGAATTTGGGTCTCGTGCGAGAGCGTAAAAGAAGCCAAAGCCCTGACAGAACATCTTGCAAATCGAGGGCAAAAAGTATTGGGAATCTGGGCAGAAAATAAATTCAACCGGAATCAGGAATCTTTTCTCCTTTCTCCGGAGAACGAAAGCCGGGAATATGATGTAGTTGTACACTCTCCGGTGATTAGTTCTGGAATTTCCATTGAACATGGAGAGAATGAACATTTCACTCTTGGGGTATTTATTGGGGCAGGTTACACCGTAACCCCAGCAGATGCAGCACAGATGATGCGGCGAGTCCGCTATCTGAAAAAACTGGTCGTATCGCTTCCGGAGATCAATAATCTCAGACAGCGCGATGACCTTGAAGGCATCATGAAAGGACAGCGGGAAGCGGCACTACTAGCTGGGGTAACTGTTCTTTCTTATGACACGTTCCGGTCGGAGGTCTCAGAGCCCGATCCGAAAGTTTTTGAACAATACCAGCCTGTTGTGATTCATCCGTCTTTGCAGAGAGATGGAGTGAATGGTGACATGGACTGGTATTGCCCGGCGCGAGTATAGCCGGGAAAGATTGCGATATCCATCGGACATGACGGACGGGGAGTGGACTTTGATCATGCCATTTGTGCCCCCGGCGAAACGGGGCGGTCGTCCGCGCACGACGGATATGCGCGAGGTGGTCAATGCGATGCTCTACATAGCCTCGGCCGGGTGTGCGTGGCGTCTGCTGCCGAAATGCTTTCCGCCGGTCTCGACCATCAGGCGCTATTTTTACGCCTGGCGTGATGCCGGAGTGTTCGAGGTCATGAATACGGTGCTGGTCATGAGCCTGCGCGAGATCGAGGGACGTGACGCCTCTCCGAGCGCGGGCGTGATTGACAGCCAGTCGGTGAAAACCACGGAAAGCGGCGGGATTTCGGGCTATGACGCGGGGAAGAAGGTCAAGGGCCGCAAGCGCCATATCGTGACGGATACCTGCGGCTTCCTGATCTTTCTCCTCGTTCATGCCGCTGATATCCAGGACCGTGATGGGGCCGTTGATGTTCTGGCAGCGATACGCAGGCGCTTTCCCTGGCTGCGCCACATCTTCGCTGATGGCGGCTATGCTGGCGACAAATTGCGATCCGCGCTCGCCTCCATGGGAAAATGGACCCTCGAAATCATCAGGCGGTCCGATACGGTGAAGGGTTTTCAGATCCTGCCGCGTCGCTGGGTGGTGGAACGGACATTCGCATGGCTGGGACGATGCAGGCGGCTCGCCAAAGATTGGGAACAATCCATTGCTTCCTCAACCGCATGGACATTGATCGCCTCAATCCGAATGCTCACACGACGGACAGCAAGGCATTGTCAGGGTTGAAAAACTTTCGGATCGGGCTCTCAGTTGATGACGCCAACAGTAAGGCAGACTTCGGCAACGGCCTTCTCTGGATATTAGAAGAGATGGGCGCTTCCATCCGGAAGGGTGATGCCGGGACGAATGCAGTGCTGGCGCACGAACGCAAGGCCCTCCGGCTGGAGAGTGAGGCAGCCTATATTCGCGGGGTGCGCAATGCAGCAATCATCGGGGAAAGCCGCTTCAATGAGTTGAAGCAAACGGAAGGACTGACTGAAGAGCAACGCTATGAGATTGAGGCATTTCGCATTCGACAAGAGCTTAATGTCGCCGATCTTGATGACACAACCATTGCGCTGTGGGACCATGGCCGAGGGACAAGTGTGCTGGACTGCATGGCGTCGGTCATGGGAAAAGAGGTGCCGGATCGCGGGGAGATGACTATTTTGAAGCGAAAGCTGTGGAGCCAGACACGGGAAGCCTACCGACGTATTCTTGCCGGGATGGACCTGAAAGAAGGGATGCGGCTCAGTAAGAAAGATGCACAGGATATCACGGACCGGGCTTGGGATGAACGATTCCTGATGGCGCATCTTGGGATCGTGTCAGTGAGATGGCGGGTAGATGCGAAGCGTCGACGGCTTGGCGATGAATTGAAGGACATTTTTGAGCGGCTTGGGCTGACGGTTAAGGTAAGGGACAATGGGAAGTCAGGAGCAAAACCCTACACAGTGACAGGGATTAGTTTCCTGCAAGAAGCCGCAGCTCGCCGGTGGGATGGGGTGCGGAAGTCTAATTCTCTTATAATAGTAACCCCGGTTACGCACCCCAAGCAGCCTTCGATGCCATCCTTTCCGGTCTATCTGGAACCATCCCCGGCTGACTCGCCCAATGATAACCCGGCCTCTTGGCCTGAGTTCGCCGAAAAACCTGACGCACCGTTCCCGTGGATGGAGCTAAACCCCGCAGATCTCCCGGATTTTATCCGGCATGACCCCGAATTTTGGGACATAGCCGCCTAATAGCGATCATTTCGTTATGGTAGCTCTCGTAGTAAAATACTCTGTGGCAAGAGGAGAGCATTAAATGCCTTGGACCACCACCAGTGGCCCGCACCCGATGCGGATGTATGAATTCACAGCCGAAGAAATAATGATCTTGGACGCAGCAGGTTATGTGTTCGAAAATCCGGAGATATGGGATCATGATCCCTACCGTGCTGAAGATGCTCTCATGGAAGCAATTCCGATTTATTACCGGCTACTTGGGGAGACCATCGGCAACCTGACGGCTCGGGGAGCCACCTTTTTTTCAGTTATCCGGGACTTCTTGGCTGAGGCAGTTCCCCACCAGTATCGCTATCCCGGCCCCATTCCAACTGAGGCGGAAAACAAGGCTATGGCCCGCATCGTCAAAACGGTCCGACATAAGGTATCTCTGCAATAGACTCATGTATCGCCTTTGGCATCCTTTTGCTCCAGGCGTCGGTAAGGGGTAGCGCCTTATGGCGCATGTCCTTCCTGTGTCTGCTGTGGAGCTTAAGGTGTCTGTATGGCCGCAAAGTATGCTCTCAAGTGCTCTCGGTCTGCCCTGCTTATTCTGGAACCGCTCAGATGAACTGTTCCAATCGCTTCACAGTCCCATAAGGTGCCTTTACGTGTCAGCACCCGGCCCTTCTCTCCATATAGGGACGGCTGACCTTCAGTCAGCCAATCGAATGTTCCGAGACCAATGACAATTAAACACTTCGGTCGGAGTGTCCGCACTATTTGCTCGGCATGCTGTCGACTAAAATTCTCAAGTTGCTGCCGAAGAGGCTTGGCTATTTTATTCCATGCGGTAACACTGGGTGCACGGAAAAAGATTACGTTGAGCCCGGTGCAGCGTTCAACAATATCAAGGCCCCAAATAGAACGAACTTGTTTGGCGAGAGGCCAATTTTGGATCACATAGTCGCTGACCTCTGGCCATGTATCGTGGTGTTCCGCACAGTCAATCCCTCGGCCACCCGGTTGATATCCGATGAACAAAAATGGAGCATCAATTACAGGCGGCCCATACAGGATACGAAAACCGAGGGCGTGTTCACCAAGCGTTCCAGTAATTTCAGAATAGTATTTGCGAGTTTCTTCGTAGATGTTCTGACAAATATTTTTTGCTTCTTCAGATAAATCTTGCATCGCTGTTGCCCTTCTTTGGGCAAGTAACGAGCATTTTGTTTTGGGGCGGTCAAGCTTGACATGGCGAATTATAGCCTCAACCCCTTGGCCGCCATTCCTAGACCAAAGAAACCCATTTTTCGGTAATACTTACGCCAACTCTTTCCGTGCGGCCTACTAAAATGTCAAAATGATTGGCATAAATGGAAAGAAAATATATCATTACCGAATAATAGAACTATTAAATGAAAACAATAAACCGCTAAAATACACCCTAGTTAAGCCCCTGTTGCCGACAGGTTAGGGGGCTTTCATTATTTCTGTATTTGTGGAGAAAAGAAAATGACCACCGATGTGGTGGGACCATACACAAAAAGCGATGCCCGTTTGATCGCTGATGGCCGAAGTGCCCCGGCCCGTAAGTACCGCCGTTACGTCAAGGAACTGACGGACGACCATGGGGGCGTGCTTGTCGTAGGCCAGCGCTTGCTAATCGAGCGTACGGCCATGCTTCTGACCCGGCTGCATTATCTCGATAACTTGGTCCTGCGAGATGCCGAGTTCACCCAGCACGATAACAACCAGTATATCGCGTGGCAGAACGCTGTCCGCCGCAACCTTGTAGCCCTTGAGGGTGGCCGTCGGTCCTTCCTTGATGGGTTCGTTTAAGGGGGCAGAAATGACCGTCCCAGTACGAGGCCGGCGAGGGCGCTTCTGGGGCGACCTTTTCCAGTGGGCACTACGCCACCGCCGACGCCGTCAGAGGCTGCACAGGCGCAAGAAACTCATCCCCAGCCCGATTGTAGCTGCCCCGCCTCCTGTTGAACCCCCCGACCCGGAATGGCTCACGAGGGTCATTCTTGAGGGGCATCTAGTTACCGGCCCATTCAGCACACCGCCCAAAGGATAACCCCATGGCATTCAAATCCCCCCGGTCGGGTGGCAGGAGCTTTGCCAAGCCCCGTCCTCGGCCTGTCCCTCGGCCTCGTGCCCGAACCAAGGATAAGCCGATACGGATGCTCCTGGCTGATCCCCGCGCCTCTGTCCGGCCGCCCAGCGATCGGGCTGGCCTTCCCCCGGTAGGGCTGGTCCAAAAGAAACAGCAGGACCGCGCGGCCGAGATTAATGCACCCCCTGCGGACGAAGGCGCAGACCGGGAAGCCCTCTTGAGAGACGCCCTCCGCCGCAAGGCCGAAGCCGATGCAAACCGGCTGCAGGACATGATTCGACGCAATAAAGAATATTGGAATAAAACATGAACGATCTAGAAATTAAGCTGGCTGCGGCCAAGAACCTCCGCCATGACGTCCTAAAGGCACTGGACGAAGTAGGCGTTAAGCAGCGCAAGGCCGGGGTGCTCCTTGAGCGGCTCAAGGCTGAAAAGGAATCCCTCTCCGGGGTCCAGGAGCAGGTGAATAACATCCGTCTGGACGCCATGGAGGCCGGGGAGACAGCGATATACCTTCCGGCTGCGCTATCGAGGCAGTACGAGCGGGTTCAGGAAATTGATGCCCTACTGGCGGCGGCAACCAAGCGGGCGCAGTCCCTGAGCGCTGAGCGGGCAGTTACAGATGCGGCCATGCAGGACGCGGACGAAGCTATCCGTAAGGAAGCAGGGGCTATCCTGTCGGCCGAGCAGGCGGACGCATGGGAGCGGGCTCAGTCGCTGTGGGCTGAATACCTCGAAGCCGTGCGGGAGGCTGTCGCCCTTGGTACAACCGGTCGGGCAGCGATCCCGTGGAACGCAATTTCAGGCGACCTTAGCCAGCTCACGCCCTCTGCCTTTGAGGCGCTAAACGGTGCGGGGAAACTAAAGACGGACAAGGCCCGGGAGCAGGTGCGGCAGCGGTTTGCCGACCTGATTGCCCCGGTCGGTCCAGCGTAGCCCCGATATAAAAACCCCTCCGCCGGGTTGAGCAGCGGAGGGGTAGGTAACCACCTCTTACGAGGTGACACAGACGTATCCGGCCATGGCTAACCGTCAACCTAAATAATATAATGCTGTTTTTATATTTATACTAATTCTTATTTAACTCTAATTACCTATAGAAGTTATTTTTTATTTCATAGGGAATACTTTTTTGTTTCTATAGTTTGTTCCAAAAGAGGCCATTTTTGACTAATGTAACACTCCATGGAGCGTAATATACCAGCAATTCTGTCGCTAATTTTTCGAGAGGAATTATGGTTGCCCCTCCCTTATGAGGACCGTGCCGTCCGGATATGTGCCGGATAAATTGCCCGAGTCGCCGATTTAACTTTTTTGCACGCCTGATATAGACGCCTGATGTCTTTTCTGTGATCGCCTCTTTCTTCCATGAGAAAGGGCCATGTCCCAGCAATGCAGCCCATTCAAATAAATCGTACGAATCTATGTCAGGCAGGACATTCATGCGAATCCTGCTGGGGTTTGCATTCTTGGAATCGCTTGCATGGATAATTGACAGGGATGTAAGGCGGGCTAACGACTCCCGCTCTTATGCTCTACGGGATTAAACTACTCGGGGAGTGCGGTTAGGAAGAGGGGCCGCAAGAGGGGCGGAGCTTGTAGCGCCTACCCTAACCTTTTGGAATTTCTGTCAATTTATAGAAATATTGGAGGTCTGGGCGGGAATCGAACCCACGTACGCGGATTTGCAGTCCGCTGCATCACCATTCTGCCACCAGACCCCGGCAACATACGGGGTATATCTGCCGAAATGTGGCGCAGGTCAAGCCGTTGTGTGCAGGTTTGCCGTTGTTTCCGTGTAAAAGGGGCGCATAGATATAAAAAAAACCGGAAAATTTCCGCCCGTCCGGCCGGGCAGCAGATTTCAGCCCCTCGGCCCGGCGCCGTGCTTCAAGGAAACGCCATGGACAAGACAGACCCCGATTACGCGCCACTTGATCCCGTCACCGCCCGGCAGCGCATGGTGGATGCACAGATCCGGCCCGCGCAGGTCAGCAATCCCGCGGTCATTGCCGCCATGCGTGCGCTGCCACGTGAACTGGCGGTGCCACCGGCATTGCGGGCCTTCGCCTATTCCGACCGCAGCCTTCCGCTGGGCGAAGGGCGCTACCTGACCGAACCCCGCGTGACTGGCCGCATGCTGCAGGTGGCCGAAATTCGCCCGGGGGAGCGGGTGCTGGTGGTGGGCGGCGGCACGGGCTACGTGGCGGCGCTGCTGTACGGCATGGGGCAGGGGCTTGCCGTCACGGCGCTGGAATCGGAACGGCGTCTGGCCGATATCGGTCGGGCCTTCTGCCAGCAATGGGCGCCTGGCGTGCAGTGGCGCGACGGACCGCTGGTGAAAGGCGATGCCGCCGATGCGCCCTATGACCTGATCCTTGTGGACGGAGCGGTCAGGCATGTTCCGCCCGCCCTGCTGGCGCAGCTTGCCGACGGGGGGCGTATTGTCGCGCCCATATGCCCCGACGGGGGCGTGACATCAGTCAGCCTGATCCTGCCCACACCCCAGGGCAGTGCGGTGCAGCCGCTGTTCGATGCGGCCGTGCCCATGCTGCCTGAACTGGCGCCGGCCCCCGCCTTCGTGTTCTGACGCCCGCACGCCCGGTTAACGCGCGGGCAATATCCTGCTGCTAGATCCGTTTCGGGGCGTCTTTCGCCCCGCACGGCAACCAGGCGGCAGGTGGGGCGATGAGCGGTAACTGGGTAATCGGAACGGGAAGCGCGGCCATCCTGTGCTGTGGCACGGCGCTTGCGCGCGTGCCACAGGCGCAGCCGGCCGCCACGGAACCACCCCGGACCCTGCGTGCCGCGCTGGCCATGGCCTACCTGACCAACCCGCTGCTGCGCCAGGAGCGCGCGACCCTGCGTGCAACCGATGAACAGGTGCCACAGGCGCTGGGTGGCTGGCGTCCCACCATTACCGGCACCGCCTCCATGTCCTATTATTCGGGCGTGACCCGCATGGCCCCCACGGCGGGGGAGAGCGGGTATTCCCGCCAGTATGAATCACCGGGCTATTCCGGCGGCGTCAGTATCGCCCAGCCCATCTATACCGGGGGCAAGACCACGGCTACCACGCACAAGGCCCGCCATGCCGTCATGGCCGAGCGCGCGCGGCTGATCGCGGCGGAGCAGCTGGTCTTCACGGATGTGGTGAATGCCTACATCAACGTGGTCGAGGACGAGCAGATCCTGGGCATCGACATCAATAACGAACAGGTCTATGCCGCCCAGCTCCGCGCGACCGGACTGCGTGCCCGCGGCGGCGAGATCACCCATACCGACGTGGCGCAGGCACAGGGCGCGCTGGCCAATGCGCGGGCCGTGCGGCAACTGGCCGAAGGCACCCTGCAGGCCGACCGCGCCACGTTCCGCCAGGTTGTGGGCACGGATGCGCCTGATGGCCTGACCCCGCCCCAGCCCCTGGTACTGCCCCTGCATGACGAACCCGAAGCCATGGCACTGGCGGTGCAGAACAATCCGCAGGTCATCGCCGCCCTGTTCGATGAGGCATCGAAAAAGGACGCGGTGGGCGTGGCCTTTGCCGCCCTCATGCCCAGCATCAACGCGCAGGCCGCCTATATGCACGGCATCAATCAGGATGAGGGGCGGTCACTGGCCGATAACAAATACGCGGTGGTCAGCGCCTCCCTGCCGCTGTACCAGGGCGGGGGGGAATATGCAGCCGTGCGCATGGCCCGACAGCAGGCGACCGAGGCCGCGCACATGGTTGACGTCCAGCGCCGGACCGCCGTGCAGCTGGCGGCGGCAAGCTGGCAGCGCATGCAGGCCAACCGCGCGGCGATAGACAGCAACCGTGAAGCCGTGGCGGCTGATGTGGTCGCCCTGCATGGCATGCAGCGTCAGGCCCTTGTCGGCACCACCACCACGCTGGCGGTGCTCCAGCAGCAGGAAACCCTGCTCCAGGCCCAGATTGCGCTGGTGCGCAGCGCGGGCAACCTTGTCCAGTCCACCTACCAGACCACAGCGGCCATTGGCCGGCTGACCGCCCATGACCTCAATCTGGATGTGCCGCTGTATGATGAGCGCGCCTATTACCGTGCCGTGCATGACCGGCTGTGGGGTATCAGCGATTACGCCACCAGCCAGCCGGGCCGCTGAAGGGGGGCGGCGTTTCGGGCACGGGCATATAAAGATTGCGTCGGTGGCGTTCCCTTCGGGCCGGTTTGGGGTATATCTGCCCTTGGCCGGGCGCGTTGCCCTGTCCTGCGTCTGATTATGGTGGATCTGGTTTTTGGTGATGCTTGACAAGTCGTTCTCCCCCGACGGGACAGAAACTTCCCTCTATGCCCTGTGGGAAGCCAGTGGCGCCTTTGGCGCGCAGCCGACCAGCGCGGCTGCGCCCTACACCATCATGATCCCGCCGCCCAATGTTACGGGCACGCTGCATATCGGTCATGCCCTGACCATGACGTTGCAGGACACGCTCATCCGCTGGCGCCGCATGCAGGGGCGCGACGTGCTGTGGCAGCCCGGCACGGACCACGCCGGTATCGCAACCCAGCTTGTGGTCGAACGGATGCTGCAGAAGGAAGGCACATCCCGCCAGGAACTGGGTCGCGATGCCTTTGTCGGGCGCGTATGGGAATGGAAGGCCGAGTCCGGCGGTGGCATTACAAAACAGCTGCGCCGCCTGGGCAGTTCACTGGACTGGAAGCGTGAACGCTTCACCATGGATGATGGCCTGTCCGATGCGGTGAAGGAGGTATTCGTCACCCTGTATCGCGAGGGGCTGATCTACCGTGACCGCCGCCTGGTCAACTGGGACCCCGCCTTCCGCTCCGCCATTTCCGATCTGGAAGTGGACAACCGTGAGACACGGGGCAACCTGTGGTACATCCGCTACCCGGTGGAGGGGATGCTGGGCCGCACCATCACGGTCGCCACCACCCGGCCCGAAACCATGCTGGGTGACATGGCCGTGGCGGTCCATCCTGAAGATGAACGCTATGCCGATCTGGTGGGCAAAAACGTCATCCTGCCGCTGACGGGCCGCCGCATTCCCGTCGTGGCCGATGAACATTCCGACCCGACCAAGGGCAGTGGCGCGGTCAAGATCACGCCTGCCCATGACTTCAATGACTTTGAGGTCGGCCGCCGCCACAGGCTGGACATGCCCGGCGTGCTGGATGAGGAAGCGTGCATTACGCTGGCCGAGATCGAGGGTGAACTGCGCACGGAAGACGGGCTGGCCGATCCCGCCTTTGTCCGCACGCTGGACGGCATGCCGCGCGATGCGGCGCGCAAGGCGATGGTGGCTGAACTGGAACGCCTGGAATGGCTGGAAAAGATCGAGCCCCATACCAACCAGGTGCCTTATGCCGAACGGAGTGGCGCCGTGGTCGAGCCGCGCCTGACCACCCAGTGGTACTGTGATGCCAAGACGCTGGCCGGTCCCGCGATCGAAGCGGTGGAAAACGGCAGCATCGAATTCGTGCCCAGGCAGTGGGAGAATACCTTCTACGCCTGGATGCGCGACATCCAGCCCTGGTGCATCAGCCGCCAGTTGTGGTGGGGGCACCGCATCCCGGCATGGTACGGCCCGGACGGGCATGTGTTCGTAGCCCGTGATGAGGCCGACGCAACGGCGCAGGCGCGCAGCCATTACGGGCAGGACACGGTTCTGACACGTGATGAAGACGTGCTGGACACATGGTTCTCCTCCGCCCTGTGGCCGTTTTCCACCCTTGGCTGGCCGGAGCAGACGGCGGACCTTGCGCGCTATTACCCGACCGATGTGCTGGTCACAGGCTTTGACATCATCTTCTTCTGGGTCGCGCGGATGATGATGATGGGCCTGCACTTCATGAAGGACGTGCCCTTCCGCAAGGTGTTCATTCACGGTCTGGTGCGTGATGAGCGCGGGCAGAAGATGTCCAAGTCCAAGGGCAACGGCATCGACCCGCTGGAGATGATCGACACCTATGGCGCCGACGCCACGCGCTTTTGCATCTGCGCGCTGACCGGGCTGGGGCGGGACGTCAAGCTGGGCCGCAAGCGGGTGGAGGAATACCGTTCCTTCATGACCAAGATCTGGAACGCCGCGCGTTTCTGCGAAATGAATGGCGTGGCACCGGTCGAAGGGTTCAGCCCCGCCAGCGTTCAGTCCCCGCTGGGGCAATGGGTGCTGGCCGAGCTGGCGCAGGCCGTGGAAGACGCGACGAAAGCACTCGAAGCCTTCCGCTTCGATGAATATGCCGCCACCTGCTACCGCTTTGTATGGAACTGCTTCTGTGACTGGTTCCTCGAATTCGCCAAGCCGGTCTTTGGTGCCGGTGAGACGGCGGAAGCGGTCGAGACCCGTGCCGTGGCCGCCCACGTGCTGGGTACCATCCTGCGGCTGATGCAGCCTGTCACCCCCTTCATGACCGATGCGCTGTGGCAGCATTTCGGCTTTGGCGCGCAGGGAACGCTCATGACGGCAGCCTGGCCGCAGCCCGAACATCTGGCAGGGGCCGCGGAGGCACGCGACGAGATGGAATGGCTGATCCGCTTCATCAGTGCCATCCGTACCGTGCGTTCGGAAATGAACGTGCCGCCCTCACGCCTTGCCCCCGTGCTGCTGCGTGATGCATCCCCCGCCACCGTGGCGCGGGCCGCCAAGTGGTCGGAGGCCATTGGCCGCATGGCGCGCGTATCCGAAGTGCTGCCGCTGGAAGGCGACATGCCGCAGGGTGCCGCCCAGTTGGTGGTGGATGAGGCGACACTGGTCATTCCGCTGGCCGGCATCATCGACATCGCGCAGGAACGCCAGCGGCTGGAAAAGGAATGCACCAAGGTGGAGGGCGAGATCACCAAGGTCGAGCGCAAGCTGGGCAATGCCGATTTCGTCGCCCGCGCCAAGCCGGAAGTCGTGGTGGAAAACCGTGAGCGGCTGGATGCGTTCATGGCGGAACGCGTGCGCCTGCGGGCCGCGCTGGATCGTATCGCCTGATCAGGCAGGCGGACGGAAAACGGGGGGCGGACATGACCGGACAGGCATTGGAAACACTGGTGCTGGGTGGGGGCTGCTTCTGGTGCATGGAAGCCCCGTTCAGAGAACTGCGCGGCGTGCTGGACATTGAACCCGGCTATGCTGGCGGCCAGACCCCCGATCCGACTTACGAACAGGTCTGCACGGGTCGCACCGGCCATGCGGAGGTCATGCGCGTGACCTTTGACCCGGCTGAACTGTCCCGCGCCGACCTGTTGCGTATCTTCCTTGTCATGCATGATCCCACCACGCTCAACCGGCAGGGCAATGACGTGGGCACCCAGTACCGTTCCGCCATTTTCTGGCAGGACGCAGAGCAGGAAAAAACCGCCTGCGCCATCCGTGACGAGATCGCGGCGGCAGGCGTGTGGCCAAATCCGCTGGTGACCGAAATCGTGAAACTGGACCATTTCTGGCCAGCGGAAGATTATCACCGGAACTACTTTGCCCGTAATCCCGGCAATCCCTATTGCAGCGCGGTCATTCCGCCCAAGATTGCCAAAATGCGCCGCCTGTTCCGTGACAGGCTGGTGGATACGGCGGGTTAATCAGGAAGAATGAAAGTTTTCGGGTGCCGCCCTTTTTCAAAAAGACGGTATTCGCTGAAGCTTTCTGAAAGAAGCTTCACCAAAAACTTCTTTCTCCCAAGATTGTTCCAAGGCGCCTATTCCGTTTCATCCTCAAGGAAAAGCTGGTCGGCTTCCTCATCAAAGTCGAACAGTTCGGCATAGCGCGCCCAGCCGATCAGGGTCTGCAATGTCTGGCGGGCATAGTCGGGGGACATGCTGTCCTCCAGCTCGTCGCGGAAGCGCTCGGCGGAAGCGCGATGGTTGGGCCGCTCATCCAGCACCGCGCGGATGGTGCGCACCATGGGCAGGTTGTGCAGCATGCTGGCGCGCAGGATGGTCTTGCGGGTGTCATGTTCGCTCTGGACAAAGCGCAGCCCCTCGGGCGTGAGCAGGATGTCCCCGTCCTCCAGTTCGGCAAAGCCCAGCAGTTGCAACGATTCGCCCAGCGGAAACAGGTCATCGAGTTCAAGCTGCAGGCGGCTGGCCAGCAGCGGCAGGTCGGCGCGGCCATGCAGCGGGTCGGCGGCCAGTGTTTCCATCATGCCGACAATGGTGTTGATCGGCAGCGCGGGCAGGGCCACGGCATCGGCGGTGATCTGCACATGCTTCATGTCCGGATCGGTCATGTCCGCTTCGGACACCAGTGGCGCGCGCCGGGTCATGAGCGCGTAGATCCGGTCCACGAACTGGCGGAAGGCCATGTCCTCACGGTTGCGGGGATGTTCGAAGGGCACCTGCAGTTCGTAGGCCACCCGCCCGGGATTGGAGGAGAAGATGAGGATGCGGTCACACATCAGCACCGCTTCCTCGATATTGTGGGTGACCAGCAGGATGGACTGGATGGGCAGCTTCTTTTCCGCCCACAGTTCCACCAGGTCGGTGCGCAGGTTTTCCGCTGTCAGCACGTCCAGCGCGGAAAAGGGTTCGTCCATCAGCAGCAGGTCGGGCCGCACCACCAGTGCGCGCGCCAGCCCCACGCGCTGGCGCATGCCGCCGGACAGTTCCTTGGGGTAGGCGTTCTCGTAACCGCCCAGGCCGATCAGGTGAATGGCGTCCTCCGCCAGCTTTTCACGTTCGGCGGGTGCCACGCCCTGCGCTTCCAGCCCCAGCTCCACATTCTTCTGCACGGTCAGCCACGGGAACAGGGCAAAGGACTGGAACACCAGGGAAATGCCATCCGCCGGGCCTTCCAGCTTTCTGCCCTTCCAGATCACCTCGCCCGAAGTGGGGGGCAGAAGGCCCGCGATGATGCGCAGCAGGGTGGACTTGCCCGAACCCGAACGGCCCAGCAGCCCCACGATCTCGCCACTGCGGATGGACAGGTTGACCCCGTCCAGCACCACCAGGTCGGTGGCACTTTCCTTGTGGTAGGCCTGGCGGCAGTTGACGATCCGGACAAGCTCCGTACCGGTTTTTGCTGCGGTGGGCGGGGCTGCGGAAGGCTGCATCATGAACTCTCAGTCAAAGGTGTAATGCCGTGCGGCATAATTGGACAGCGGGCGCCATAGCGCGCGGTTGAGCAGCAGCACGAACGCCGCCATGATGGCCATGCCCAGCCCCACCTGGTCGGTGGCTCCGGCCACTGTGGCATGGGCGATGTAGGCCCCAAGCCCCTGTGCGCTGAGCGTGGTGTCACCCCAGCTTGCGACCTCGGTGGCGATGGCGGCGTTCCATGCCCCGCCCGATGCGGTCAGCGCCCCGGTAATGAAGTAGGGCATGATGCCGGGCAGCATGACCCGCCGCCACCACAGCCAGCCCTTTACATGGAAATTCCTGGCAACTTCCAGCAGGTCACCGGGATAGGAGGAGGCACCTGCCACGATATTGAACAGGATATACCACTGCGTGCCCAGCAGCATGAGCGGCGTCAGCCAGATATTGCTGTTCAGGTGCCAGTGTACGATTCCGATGACCACGAGCGGGAAGAACAGGTTGGCGGGAAAGGCCGCCATGAACTGTGCCGCCATCTGTGCGTGCCGCGCCCGGCGCGGCGACAGGCCCAGCCAGATGCCAAGCGGCACCCAGACCAGCGAGGCCACGACAACCGTGCCCATGACGCGCAGCAGCGTGATCCCGCCCAGCATGATCACGTGCAGCACCTGCGCCGTGGTATAGTGGGTGCTGCCATAGCTCCATGTTTTCCAGCCGATGGTCAGCGCGCACAGGGCCAGCGCCATGATCCATGCCCCGTCCATGATGCGTGACGGGATGAAGCTGCGGACCGGCTGCGAGGGGCGCGGCCCCAGCGCCAGCCAGCCGATGCGGGTCAAGGTATCGCCCAGCCGCAGGCAGGCCTGGCGCAGCAGGTGGGTGCGGCGCAGCAGGGTCAGCACCCACGGCTCCGGGGTGGCGAGGGTTGCGCCATCATCCGTGCTGAACCGGGCGGACCACGCCACCAGCGGGCGGAACAGCAACTGGTCATAGGCCGTAATGACCGCCAGCATGGCGATGATGGCGTAGAGAATGGCCCAGATGTTGCGCTGCTCGATGGCCACGCCAACATAGGAGCCGATTCCGGGCAGGGCGATGTCGGTATTACCAACCGTGATCGTTTCGGAATACACCACCATGAACCACCCGCCGGACATGGAGATCATGGTGTTCCAGACCAGTGAGGGAATGGCGAATGGCACTTCCAGCCGCCAGAAACGCTGCCACGGTGTCAGGCCGAAGCAGCGCGCCGCTTCCTCCAGGTCTGGCGGCACGGTGCGCAGGGCCTGGTACATGGCAAAGGCCATGTTCCATGCCTGGCTGGTGAATATGGTGAAGATGGCAGCCAGTTCCGCCCCCATCATCCGCCCCGGGAACAGGCCGAGGAAGAACACCACGGTAAAGGTCAGGAACCCCAGGATGGGCACGGATTGCAGGATGTCGAGCAGCGGGATGAGCACCTGCGCCGCCCGCCTGCTCTTGGCTGCCCATACGGCATAGGTAAAGGTAAAGACCAGCGACGCCGCAAGGGCCGCAAACATGCGCAGCGTCGTTCGCACCGCATAGGCGGGCAGCCATGCGGGGCTGAGGTGGATGGTTCCTGCCTCGCCGGGGGGGATGGGCACCAGCATGTGGCGTCCGGCGGTGGCGATGACCACCGCCCCGGCCATGATCGCCAGCAGCCCCAGCAGGTCGGCCATGTTGGGGCGAACCCGCAGGTTGCCCGTCAGCCCGGTTTCACTCACCCTGCGGTGCCCGTACTGCCAAAGCCGCCAGCGCCCCGCGCGGTTTCCTCCAGTTCCGCATATTCGACCCATGCCCCCCGCACGACCGGGGCCAGGACCGCCTGCGCAATCCGCATGCCCCGTTCGACCACGAACGGCGTGTCACTGGTGTTGAGGATGATGACCCCGATCTCGCCCCGATAATCCTCGTCAATCGTGCCGGGTGCGTTGGGCAGGGTGATGCCATGCCTGAGCGCCAGCCCCGAACGGGGGCGGACCTGCATCTCGAAGCCACGGGGCAGCGCCACGCACAGCCCCGTTGGCACCAGCGCGCGGCCGCCGGGTGGAACCGTCATGGCTTCGGTCACGGCGGCCAGCAGGTCCATGCCGGCGGCCCCGTCCGTGGCGTAGGACGGCAGGGGCAGACCGAGTGCATGGGGCAGGCGGCGGACCTGTATGGGAAGGGGGGAAGATGTCATGGCAGGCGTTCGTCAGCTTCTTGCGGGTCTGGGTCCGTTTGGGGCGCGCGCAGGCATGTCGCGATGCGCGCAACCAGTTTATGGGCGACCTGGCTCTTGTCCAGCCGGGGCCAGTGTTCGCATCCGGTGGCGTCGATCAGGCTGATCTCGTTTTCCGTCCCGCCCATGATGCCGGTGGCGGGACTGACATCATTGGCCACGATCCAGTCACAGCCCTTGCGCAGGCGCTTGGCCGTGGCGTGGGAGAGCACATGCTCGGTCTCGGCCGCAAAGCCGATGACCAGACGCGGCCGCAGGGGAGAGGGCTGGCTCAGGCCCGCCAGAATGTCCGGGTTGGGAACCAGATGCAGTACGGGTGGCGGGGAACCCGCGGCCTTCTTGATCTTCTGGGAGTTGGGGGCGACATGCCAGTCGGCCACGGCGGCGGCGCAGATGGCGATGTCGCACGGCAGGGCCTGCTGGCAGGCATCCAGCATTTCACGTGCGGTTTCCACCCGTATGGTGGTCACGCCCGCCGGGTCGGGCAGGGTTGTCGGACCGCTGACCAGCGTGACCTTTGCCCCCGCATGGGCCAGGGCCGCAGCGATGGCATAGCCCTGTGTGCCCGAGGAGCGGTTGGCCAGATAGCGCACCGGGTCGACAGGTTCATGGGTAGGGCCCGCGGTGACCAGCGCGCTGCGTCCGGCCAGGGGTTTCTCCCCGTCAAGCTGCCGCAGGATCGCGGCAATCATGGCCTCCGGTTCGGCCAGTCGGCCCGGCCCGCTTTCGTTGCAGGCCATCAGGCCGTTTTCCGGCCCCACGAAGGTCACGCCACGGGCGCGCAGGGTGGCGATATTGGCCTGTGTTGCGGGATGCTCCCACATGCGCACGTTCATGGCGGGTGCGGCCAGCACGGGGGTGTCGGTCGCCAGCAGCAGGGTCGTGGCCAGATCATCGGCCAGCCCCGCTGCCATGCGGGCAAGGATATCGGCGGTGGCGGGGCAGACCACGATCAGGTCACTGCTGCGTGAAAGCGCGATGTGACCCATCTCGCTTTCCTCGGTCAGGGAAAACAGGTCGCTGGATACACGCTCCCCGCACAGCGCCTGCAGCGCCATGGGTGTAACGAATCGGGCACCCGCCGCTGTCAGCACAGGGTGGACACGGATGCCGTGCTCACGCAGCCTGCGGGCAAGCTCCAGCGCCTTGTAGGCGGCAATGCCCCCGCATACGACCAGCAGGACACGGCGGCCTGCCCCCGCCATCATCAGATCTTCCAGCCGGAATGGATCGCGGCGATCCCGCCAGAGAGGTTCTGGTAGGACACGCGCTCAAGTCCTGCCTCGCGCATCATGTCGGCTAGGGTTTCCTGGTCGGGGAACATGCGGATGCTCTCGGCCAGGTACTGGTAGCTTTCCCGGTCGCCTGCAATCGCGGCGCCCATGCGCGGCAGCACATGGAACGACCATGCATCATAGACGGGGGCAAAAGCCGCGACCTGCACGCGTGAGAACTCAAGACACAGGAACCGTCCGCCGGGGCGCAGGATGCGCCGTGCCTCACGCAGCACCTGCAGCTTGTCGGTGCAGTTGCGCAGGCCAAAGGCGATGGAGACACGGTCAACCGAATTGTCGGCCAGGGGAATGGCCTCGGCATCGACGGCAAGGAAGTTGAGGCCGGATACAAGCCCGCGCTCCAGCGCGCGGTTGCGGCCCACGGTCAGCATGCTCACATTGATGTCGGACAGGATGGCCGGCCCGCCGCCGCCACGCAGCCAGCCAAACGAAATGTCGCCCGTGCCGCCCGCCAGGTCGAGTAGCGACAGGTCGGGATGGGGCGCCAGTTCATTGACGAATATCTTCTTCCAGGCGCGGTGGATTCCCAGCGACATCACATCGTTCATGATGTCGTATTTGGAGGCCACGCTGTCAAAGACTTCGCGTACCATGGATTTCTTCTCGCGCAATGGCACATCGCGGAAGCCGAAATCGGTTGTATCCGCCTGGCGGTCCCCGGGACGGCCTGCGGAAGGGGAGGGGTGGTAGGGCTGGCTATTGTCGGTCATGATGCACAGGTATAACCCCAGATGAGGCCATGCCGGAACTCCCAGAAGTCGAAACTGTGATGCGCGGGATGCGAGTGCATCTTGAAGGTCACACTATTTCACGCGCCAGCACGCATCATACCGGCCTGCGATGGCCGTTTCCCCCCGGTCTGGCGGAGGCGCTGGCCGGCAGGCGGATTGATGGATTCTCCCGGCGGGGGAAATATATTCTCGTCACGCTTTCGGGGGGCATGGTCATGCTGCTGCATCTGGGCATGTCGGGCCGCGTGCTGCTGACGACCCCGGCCGGCGCCACGTCTCCCGCCGCGCACGAGCATCTGGTGATCGAAACCGTAATGGGCGCGCGCTGCGGGCTGGTCGATCCGCGCCGCTTCGGCATGGTCGACCTGGTGCCCGCCAGCGCGGTGGAAAGTCATCGCCTGCTGGCGGGCATGGGGCCGGAGCCGCTGGGCAACCGGTTTGGCGGCGCATGGCTGGCCGCGCGCGGGCAGGGACGGCGCAGCAGTATCAAGGCGCTTCTGCTGGACCAGCGCGTGGTGGCGGGGCTGGGCAATATATATGTGTCCGAGGCGCTGTTCCGTGCCCGTATCCACCCCGCGCGCGCCGCGGGTGATGTGAACGCAGCGGAATATGACCGCCTTGCCGCCGAAATCCGCGCCGTGCTGGAAGAGGCGATCGCCGCTGGCGGCTCAAGCCTGCGTGATTATGTGCAACCCGACGGGGAGCTGGGCTATTTCCAGCATGCGTGGCGCGTATACGGGCGCGAGGGGCAGGGATGCCCCGAGTGTCCCGGCCCGCCTGCGTGCAACGGGGTGGTGCGGATCACCCAGTCCGGGCGTTCGACCTTCTTCTGCCCCCGCCGGCAGGAGATGAAAAATGATCCGGATGAAGACTTGTCTTGACGGATGGGGTCGGGGTGGACTAGATCGCCAGTCCTGATATGGGGATGTCCGCAACGACCGGGTGGCGGACCGCCGTAACCTGATTTATGCAGATGAACTGAGAGCAATGGCCAATACAGCATCCGCGCGCAAGCGCATCCGTCAGAACGAAGTCCGCAACGCCCGCAACACGGCGCGCATGTCCCGCGTCCGCACCTTTGTCAAGAAGGTGGAGACAGCTATCCTGGCGGGCAAGAAGGACGACGCCGTCGTTGCCCTGCGTGAGGCACAGCCGGAACTGCAGCGTGCCGTTGGCAAGGGCGTGATGCATGCCAACACGGTTGCGCGCCGTATTTCCCGCCTATCCGCACGCATCAAGTCGCTTTCTGCTGCGCAATATACTGCCGGTTTCTTTGCGTCTGAAAGAATGCCGAAAGTAATGAAGGAGGCCGCATGCCACCAATAGTGGTGGTTGCGGCCTTTTTTGCTTTCCGCTCCATCGGGCGTGATCGTGTTTTGCCGTTTGTGTGGGCAGATTCCCGTTGCCTCCCGTCATCCCGTGCTCTAGCCTGTGTGGATAATTCCAACGTCATCGGTGGCCTGTCCCGTCTGGGTCCGGGTTGTGGATCGTGTCGGCTCACGGCCGGGTGCCTGCCCTGTGCGGGACGGATCGGCGTTGCGGAATTGTGTTGATCTGAGTGGGGCGGGGACGCATGTGCGGGGGCACGTGCGATCCTGCCATAGGGGCCGGGAGCGGAC
>NZ_JAIWOT010000002.1 GCF_021295335.1 Komagataeibacter sp. FNDCF1
CCATACTCCCGTGATTGGCCGGGGTCGCGGTCACTGCGGGCCATTCTCGCCCTGGCCCGGAATCACGACTGCGATTACGTCCTGTTTGACGCGGACGGCCCGGTCGATGCTTCGCTTCGTTTCTTTGATGACGATGAAAATGAATGATCGGCAACGGCATCGGGGGTACCACGGTCCAGATGTGCCGGTTCCCATTTCTTAAGGCGGGATACTTCGGTGTTCCGCCTTTTTTGTGTCTTCGCAAGAGGCTCACACAAAGGAATACTGCCATGAAACTTCATTTCGACCGTGCCCTGGTGGCGCGTATTCTTGCTCATGCGCAAGCCGCGAGCGAACATTCCCCTACCTATGATCAGCTTGTTGACCCGGCCTTTCTCAAGGCTGGCGTGTCGTCACGCCATCCGACCGGTGCGGATGTCGATCGTACCAAAATACCGGCAGGCCTCATGCTGGTTGGCGATCATGGGGTGTACCTGATGTCGAATGGTTATCCGGGCTTCAGTGACGCCGAGGGTCAGGCGAACCTTGTCGCCTATGCTGTCGAAGCGGACCCGCGCACATGTCCTGACGACTGGTACGATGTCAAACGCGCGTCGTTTGGCGGTGACGATGGCGCGGAATTTCTTTCCGCCGATACCATCCGCAAGGCACTGGAAGCGACTGCGGGCAGTCGTTTGTGGATTGATGTCACGCCTGCGCGGATCAGTTGCCCCTATCTGGCATCCCCGCAAAAAAACCGATCCGGACGACCGGATGGCGGATCTGGAAAGGCCTGACCTGAATAAAAATACAATAAAAACAAAATATATAAATAAATGAAACAGTAAAGGTAGGAGGCGGGCACCACAGTCCAGCCTGCCGCGCAAGGGGTGGCTCCTCGCCGTGCGCGATGGCTGCGCCATCTGTGCGCGGCTTCGGTGCCGCCGCTGCGCGGCGCCCTTGCCCGCCAGTCTGCCCTGCGGTCGCCGGAAGGGGTCGAAACGCCAGAAAAAAGGATCTGGACATGACTCAGAACCGCATCGTGCCGCCGTCCCGCCCTGCCGCCGAAATCGCCAAATTCGTCGCCATCGTGCTCCTCTGGACGGCCTCCCTGGTCACCTTCCTCCTGTTGCCCGACATCTTCCTCGATCCGTGCACAGGCATCATCGATCTCAGATGACACCCGCATCGCAAGTCGTCTATCCGCGCCGCCCTGAAGGGCGGCGTCTGCATATTCTGGAGACTGATCATGGCCAGAACCGAACGTACCGACATCCATCAGTCCGTCACCGACCGCATCATCCTCGAACTTGAAGCGGGAACCGTGCCATGGGTCTGCCCATGGAACCGCGCGAAATGCGGGATTGCGCTGCCGCGTAATGCCGCGACCGATCGGGCCTATTCCGGGATCAACATCCTGATGCTGTGGGGCGCGGTGGAGATGCAGGGGTTTTCCACCCAGAAATGGCTGACGTTCCGTCAGGCGCAGGCCGAAGGCGGCAATGTCAGGAAAGGCGAGAAGGGAACGACGGTGTTCTATGCTGACCGTTTCACGCCAAAGTCGGAAGCGGGCTCCGATGATCCCCGCCAGATCCCGTTTCTCAAGCGGTTTACGGTGTTCAATGTTGACCAGTGCGAGAACCTGTCAGAGAGCATGGTCGCGCCGACCGCTCTGTTGCCGGAACGCGAAATCGTGCCGCATGCGGAAGCGCTGATGAGCGAAACCGGGGCGGACATCCGTATCGGCGGCGACAAGGCATTTTATGCCCCGGATGCGGACTTCATCCGGGTTCCGCCCCGGCAGTCCTATTTCAACCAGATCGACTGGTACAGAACCGTCTTTCATGAGATCGGGCACTGGACCGGGGCTGAAAGCCGGCTGTCGCGCACTTTTGGCAGGCGGTTTGGGGACCATGCCTACGCGGCCGAGGAACTCGTCGCAGAGATGACATCAGCTTTCGTGTGCGCGGAACTGCAGATCGAACCGACGGTCCGCCATGCTGATTACATCGGGAACTGGCTGGAACTGCTGAAGGCTGACAGGCGCGCTATTTTCACCGCAGCGAGCGCAGCTTCAGCCGCGGCCCAATACATTTTCAGCTCATCGACACGTCAGCCGTCCGTCGGAGATGTGGCTTCTGCCGCCTGAAACCCAACCCTGGAAACCTGTGCGCCTGCGAGGGCGTGCCGGGTGATGGAGTTCATCATGCCTGTCTTTGCCCTGATTGCCACTCCCGCCGTGCGCATCCGTTCCGACGGCTGCGCCATCCTTAAGGCACTGCCGATGGAACACCTTGGTGCACGGGGGATGACAGAAGCCCGGACGCTCGCGGAAATCTCGACTGCCGTAACGCTTTACGGTGAGAGGATCGCCGGCGCGCATCCCGGGCGCTCATTTTCCATCAGTGTGCATATCCGTCGGGGCGATCGTAAGCCACGTGGCTTTGATGCGGCTTACCGCACTGGCGCCCTGGGGACCGACAGATGGGTTCTCATGGTCGATAACGACGCTGATGGCGCGCGGATCCTGCATGGACGATCCGCAGCCGAAACCGGAAACATGGCGTCCTGCAAAGGAGACATGGCATGATCCGCCAGTATTATACGTCTCCATTTCAGGGCGGTAATAACCCGCTCCGGGTCGGGACCATTGCCAGCGGAACCATCTTCCGTCTTCCGGCTCCTGTTTCGGGACGTCCCTATCGGACCCGGCCGTGGATCGTGGAATGCTTTCTGAACGGCACGATGGGGGCGGCTGCGCTGAACCCCGTCACCGGTCTCTGGGAAGACCGTTATATGCGAGGCCGCTCGGATCTGGTCGTATTGCGCAGCCTCGCCAATTCCCGCCGTGTGACCGTGGCAGTGCGCTATCTGGAAAGGATGAGTGAAGAGGGCCTGAGCGAGGGGCATTATCCAGAACTGCCGGATGTGAACCGCTTTCATAACGGCTATCGATGCCGGAGCCAGGTGTCATGACGGCGAGGCCAATCCTGTGCGAGCGGCTTCGGATCCCGCCTTTCGACCCGGCTGTCCTGAAACCCACCCAATGGGCGACCGCCCAGCAAAAGGCAAAGCTTGGTAATGCGATCCTGCGGTTCATCGCACTCGGAATGCCTGCAGGAAAATTTACCCCGGCCCTGTATAACCGCCTGAGCAACATGTTCGGATTTATCGCGCATTATAATCGGATCGGCTTTGCGCAGACATGGTTCGAGAATGCAGCCACACGTCGCGATTTCCTCGATCAGGTTGCGCGACATCCCTGCTGGGGCGACCCGTCTTTTGTCTGGTCGGATGTGGAGAAGGAAATCGGGCAGCGCATCCGCGAGAACCTTCTGGTCGAGGCATGGGCAGCCCGTGCCCGCGAAGAACAGATTGCGCGTGAGAAGTCAGAACTGGCTGGCCTGATGGCAAAGCATGGCGGGACCACAACATCCGCGGTTGCCCCCGCGCCTCCCGTGCAGCCTGGGCTCTTCTAGCCTGCATCCACGCTCCAGGACCCATGCCCATCAAGGCATCTGGCCAGGAACTCCAGCGCTGCGCGTGGGTATTTCCTGATTTCCAGCAGGCTGCCGGTGGGCACCTCCATATGGTAGGCGCCGAGCCGGGTGGCGCAGCGCGGCTGGCCGAGCAGGAATTTTACGCCCCTGCCAGTCCGGACGGCCTGACGCGGCCCGAAAACGCCGACGACGTGACGACCACCAAGGTAAATATCGGCGTTGAACTTGCGCCACAGTGGTGCCCGGACGTCCTGTTCGTCAACGTCGACCTGCACGGTGCAGCAGTCGTTCCACGCAGCCGGCGTGCCATCTACACCATACAGGGTCTGGCAGATCTGGCGGACCGCCTGCTCGTGTTCGGGGAGGAAGGACCAGCCGATTTCCTTGCCGAGAAACCGTCCCCTGTACCGCCCGGCCTGGGTCGACAGTTCGGGATGAAAATCCGCCTTCAGCGTGATGCGGTCTCCCGACACGGTAATCACAGCCATGATGAACCCCCACGTTGGCAACAGGGAAATTCTAGAATGAATACTTTCATTGTACAAGAGAAAACGATATGGGCACGAATAAAAAAAGAACAATAATATGAAAACAAAGACCCCGAAGAAACAGAATTTTGCATCAGTGCTCCTGCCGGGTCTCTGACCTGGTTCCTGCGGTCTGAAGCGGTCGTCGTCGGGCGCAACCCCCAGGCCTTCGGTCGGGACGGCACCGTGAAGCCGCAGGCGCGGCTTCCGCACCATTGCCGCCCCGAGGGGTTGCGCCCGCCGCCTGATACCCGCTTCCGCGTGACCGCACCAGGTCAGAGATCCGGCAGGGGCCGGAGAGGACCGGGAAGGAAAAAAGGAACAGGACCATGAGCCAGTCAGTCAATCGCGCCATCATCATCGGTCATCTGGGCAGGGATCCGGATCTTGCCGCACGCAGGGAGGGGGATGGAAAAATCGCGTCTTTCGGCGTGGCGACAAGCGAAACCTGGACCGATCGCGCCAGCGGCGAACGCCGGGAGAAAACCCAGTGGCACCGTGTCGTCTCTTTCAACGATCACCTGTCGGCCGTGATCGAACGTCGGTGCCAGAAGGGAACCCTGGTCTATATCGAAGGCCATCTGGAAACACGCAAATGGACCGATCAGCAGGGACAGGACCGTTATGTAACCGAGATCATCATCGACCGGTTTGATGGGAACCTGAAGGTGCTGGCCAATGGCCGCAGCACCAGCGATGGACGTTTTGATGAAGAGCGCCCGTCGCGTAGCGCCGCCCAACGACCTGCTCCTGCTGGCGGTGGCCAGGAAATGGAGGACGAGATTCCGTTCTAGCTGCGGTTTTGTCGGGCTGGAGACAGCCCGGCTTCTCTGCCAGGGATATCTTCCGGACAGAGGGTCAAATTCCGGCATTGCGCCTTGGAGATCCACAAGCGTAACTGCCCGAAGTCCCCGCGACGGTGCCTGATGATCGGGTCGGGGGACTGAAAAGCCGGCAGAACCGGTCTGTTATGATAGATTTCTGGGCGGATGGGAACGGGGCGTGCCCATGTTGTTGTACGGGCAGGAGTATCGCGCGTTTCCTCCTCCCGATCCCGGTTTTTTCTCGTTGGTCGCATGATGTGGGCGGACATGGGACATTCCACAGGGAGTGTCCCGTGTCGTGTACGTTCCAGTCTTCCCGTTCTGTCCGGATTGCAGGCGCCTGAAGGCTGCCTTGCCCCTTGCATCCATATCGGGAAGCCGGAACGAAGAAAACATATATGGATACGGACCTAAAGTAATAAATGCCGCTTTTATGCGGCTTGTATTGCTCCGTTCACTATTCTGTTCGCCGATATTATTCGGGAATCCTGCTGTATTGTTTCCAGAAAGGCGGAGCCATTCATGAAAGGATTTATCCCATGGCTTACGTATCGTCTCCAGAAGCGCAGCAAAGGGAGCTTGACGAGCTTCGCAATGCGGTAAACTGCGCGGTTGTGCTTGAAAAAGCCGGGTTCAGGCTGGATCGGCAGGCTACTGCACAACAGTCGGCCCGTAACCTGAAGTTCCGCCGCGACAATGATGTGATCATTGTCAATCATGGCGGCAAGGGCTGGTGGGATCCAAAAGGTGATGGAAAGGGTGACGTGTTCAAACTCGTCCAGTATCTCGATCCGTTAAAAAATCTTGGCCATGTCAGACGGGAACTTCGCGCACTGGTCGGGATGAACCCGACGCTGGAAGTCGCCCAGCGTATCACAGGTGCCAGTGACGGACCGCGCCGTGACCCTGTTGAATTATGGGATCGTCGTTCCGCACCCGGAAAAGGGACGGCAGCGTGGCGCTATCTGACGGAAGAACGGCGGCTGCCCGCCGATATCCTCGCTGCCGCAATCCGGCAGGGTGTGCTGAAAGAAGGCCCACGCGGGACCGCCTGGTTCAGTCACCGCGATATCAGCGGGCAGCTTACCGGGATGGAGATGCGTGGTCCCGAGTACAAGGGCTTTTCGACGGGGGGCGGGGGCAAGCGCCTGTTTGGTTTCCGGGCCGATGGAGGAACCGAACCCGTAACACGCCTTGTGGTCACCGAGGGGGCCATTGATGCCCTGTCTTTTGCCGCGCTGGACCATTTTCGTAAGGGAACATTCTATGCTTCGACCGGGGGCGGCATGAGTCCCGAGGGCGAGGCGAACCTGAAGCTGGTCATGGCGCGTGTCGCGCAGCAGCCGCATGCGCGACTGGTCATTGCCGTCGATAACGATCTGCAGGGTGATCGATACGTTTCGAAATTTACGACATTCGCGCAGGAAGCCGGTCTCTGGTCAGGCCGGATTTCGCCGAAAGTACCTGGAGATGACTGGAACAGGGTGCTGCAGGCACGCGAAGATAAGGCGCAGCCCGGACCTGCGCCTGCAGATCCGCTGTCTCGCCTGTCCGAAGCCCTGACTACCAGAACGGCTGCCAACCCGGCGGAAGTTTCGACGGGTTGGCTGGATCAGGCCGAGACATATCACGCGAAACATCAGAAGGTGCTCTCTGGTCCGGAACAGGGCGCACCACCGTCTCCGACCATATCGCGCTCAGCAGCCCCGTCGCCGGAAGCATCACCATGATCTGGTTCGAACCTTTTGCTTCCCGGATGTGGCGGAGCCGTATTCTTCGGGCTTTCCTGCTTCACGAGCAGGCCAGTACGATCTGGCAACAGCACCGTCCGTCCGGCTGTACCCTCCCTGACTGTTTTGTCGGGATGGGCAACGGGAGCGCCGAGTTCCGCGGTGTGGTGATCGGCGGGACGCGCGACACGTCGCTGCCCGAGGGGTGGGATCTCGAAGCGCTTACCGTTCTCTTCACTGACGATCACGAGGTGACCGTCATTTACGGCTGGCGGGCCACAGACGTGTCGGCCGAGCGATCCTGTTTTCAGGACCATCTCATGCAGGAGAAAGTGATGATGGCTATTTCCAGTTACGCGGATCTGGGGGTTGCGCGCCTGGCCATCAAGGAGGCCCTAGCCGGGGCTTTCGCCCGTTCTGCCCTGGCAGGGGCGATCTGGAACCGCCATGTGTGCTGCCGTGGAATGGGGATCGAAGATGACCTGCCGATCCCCGAGACGGCTGTCAGGCTCTATGAACGTGTCGGTTGTCCGGTCGGGCTGGTTATCGACGGGTGCTGGGAAAGGGGGTTCGGGAACTGGGATCTTTCCTGTCCCGTGACGCTGCTGCTCGCGAGCGGTGAGGTTACCCAGACCCGCGGCTGCCTGGCGGAAGGGATGGAAGAACTATGACGTCCGGGGATCTTTCTGTTCCGCATGCCCTGGCGTCAATCCTCAACGATCTGACGGTGCAGCAACGGTCTGCTGCCATGGCGCTGGGGCGTGTCCTGGTTCTCGCCGGTGCGGGAACCGGCAAGACCAAGACCCTCACAGCGGGTGTGGCGACGCGCATCGAACTCCACGGCATGGTTCCGGGCCAGATTCTCTGTGTCACGTTCACCAACAGGGCGGCGCAGGAAATGCGCAGACGCATTGCCAGTGTTCTGGGACCACATTCGGTACTGCCATGGTTGGGCACGTTTCACGCGCTCGCATCCCGCCAGTTACGGGCCGAGCCCGAGGTGGCGCAGTTGCGTAGCGGTTTCGACATTCGTGATGCAGATGACAGTCTCGCGATCATACGTCGCCTGATCAGGGCGGTTCCGAAGGCGCAACTCCCTGACCCGCAGGAAGGGGCTCCCGGGGATGCCAGGCAGATCAGGAAGATGGCCGAGCGGATCTCACGTCTGAAAGAGAATCTGGTAACACCCGAAACGGCTGCAGCGCATGTCGAGGCCATGATCCGCACGCGGCAGTCGGCAAACCGTTTTGTAGATCATGACAGCTGGCGTTTCGTGATCGGCCTGTACGCCCGGTACCAGGCCGTCCTGCGCGATCAGAACGCCGCGGATTTTGGCGACCTTCTTATGTGGCCAACCCTCGCCATGCTGCATGATCCATCCTATCATCGCCGCTGGACAGGCCGTTTTACGGCCGTCATGGCAGACGAATTTCAGGACGTGAATCATGCACAGCATCTCTGGCGTGCACTGCTGAGTAAAAAATCTGGCGAACTGTTCTGCGTGGGTGATGATTCGCAGAGCATCTATTCCTGGCGTGGTGCAAAAGTCGGGTTTCTCAGGAATTTCTCAACAGAGTTTCCTGGTGCGAAAATATTCAAGCTGGAAGAGAATTTTCGCTCCACCAGCCATATCCTTGATGCGGCGAATGCCGTGATTTCATACGATCCGTCCCGCATCGAGAAGAGCCTGTTCACGCGTCGGGGCGAGGGAATGCCGATCGAGGTACTGGGCTTTTCCTATGCCACCGAGGAAGCCGCCGCGATTGCCCGTGAGATCGGCCGTCGTGCGGCCGCGGGCACAGCCTGGCACGATATGGCGGTCATTTACCGTCAGAACAGGCTGTCGCGGGTTCTGGAGGAAGCGCTGCTTCATGCCCACGTTCCGCATGAGATTGTCGGGGACGTGGGGTTCTATCAGCGTATGGCTGTCAAGGACGCGCTGGCCCTTCTCACACTCTCCGCGTGTCCCGATGAGTCCCAGTCTGATGAGGCATTTCGCCGGGTCGCCAACAGGCCGGTCCGCGGACTTGGAGCAAAAGGCCTGGGAATGATCGAGGCCAAAGCCAGGGATTCCGGACTGTCGTTGTGTGCCGCTGCAACGCGGGTCCGCTTGCCCCTGAAATGTGGACGGGCGCTGGACAGCTTCGTTCAGATCGTCAGGCGGACGGCCTCTCGCGGGAGTGAAACCCTCGGTCAGCGTCTCAACTGGCTGCTTGAGGAAACCGGTTATCTGGACATGCTGCGCGCTGACGACACGGACGATGCAGTCTCACAGCGTGAAAATCTGGCCGAACTGGTTGCGTTGGCGGATGGCTTCCAACGTGTGGAGCATCTGATGGAGCATGCAGCTCTGGCGAGCGTGGCGCCTGGGGAAAAAGGAAAGGATCGGGTGCAGCTCATTACCATGCACCGGGCAAAAGGGCTGGAATTTCGCCACGTGTTTCTGCCTGCGTGGGAAGAAGCTGTCTTTCCTGGCGGCATGGTGCGTAATCTCGATGAAGAACGCCGCCTTGCCTATGTGGCGCTGACCCGGGCGATGGAGCAGGCTACCATCACTTTTTGTGATTACCGACAGGGCGGCTCTTCTGCGCCATCCCGCTTTATCGACGACATCCCACTGCAGAACCGGATTACCGGCTGGAACCATGTTCGGCATGAGCCGCGCCAGACCGGTGGGCGCTGGATGCAGGCTGGGCGCGCACTTGATGCGCAGGGGCTCTGATCATGAGCGATGAACCGTCGCAAGATTTCCTTGGAGGCAGGACGCCTGCGTCTGCGCGATCTGCCCCGTTTCACGGATATGCCCATAGCTGTAAGGCCTGTGGGAAAGGCGCGGTGTTCGGTTTCAATACCCGTGGCGGTGATGACTGGTATTGTGGGGAACATCGGCATCTTGGTCAGGCAATCCCGCCTTCCGGAGTGAAGCCGGGTAGCTGATGTGTTTTTTGATTGTTATTGCTGGCTCTGTTGTTACCTGCGTGATGTGGACCCGCTGGCACCGTCAGATGGGACTGGCATGCGTTCAGCCGGAAACATGCCATGCATCTTCACACCGTACAGACAGTCGTCGGCATAACTGCCCGGCGAGGGCTGTCGGATCATCTCGTCTGCAGGCGAAAACGGCGCAATGGCGCTCCTGCATTAAGGTGCGCTTCGGCCTGTCGGGAGGCAAACGGGTTTGCTCCGCACAGGGGCGCTGCGGTCAACTCCATTACAGTCGATCGGTTTCATTAGCCTGCCAGGCGTTGAACTCATTGAATTGATCTGCTCTGGTGGCCAGCACAGGGCTTTGGCCTTTAATCGTAGCCGCGTAGCTTTAAGGACGTCCGATTCATGGCGAAAACGCCAGTGTTGTCGATTGAACCTGAGGACTGGACTGACGATAAGGCGGCCTTCCTGTCGCTTCTTGAACCGCCGACACCCGTGCGGGATCCGAAGGATCTCCGACTGCACACGCGCCAGCTTGCTGACTTTTTGCGGGTGAAATTCCTGCAACGGTGGGTTGGCGTGGAGATTGGAACCCTTCCTCTTCGCTGTGAAATGGATAGTGGATTACCGTCCCACCGGGCTGACATCCGAGCCTCAGTGTGATCTGGCTCGCGAGAATGAACGTCTTCGTCTGGAGAATCGGACTCTGCGGGAGGAGAGGGAAATCTTAAAAAAACGATCCCGGGCGTATCAGCGCATCGGGTATGCTGAGACGCATCGCGCCGAGGAAAAGGGCCTTCGACGGGTTTACATGGTCAAGACACGCTCCGAACGTTCTTGTTCGCCGTGAGGGTGAATGGATCGTCAGCGATAACTGATCAAAATCCGGACAGGGAGATGGGAAACTGACATTACTGCGGCAGTTCGGGGGACGAGGGATAGAGTCTGCGAAAGACCCGCTCCCTGATCAGTTCCTGCACGATGACAGTTCGTTAAACGGTAGAGATGAGGCGGCTGCCGCGTTTTCCTCGCATCATACCCACATATGTGCTAATGTGGGTTTATGCTTCGCAAGAGAGATATATCATGAGCCGACTGACCATTGATATGACGGATCAGCAGCACCAGAGTCTGAAAGCACTGGCGGCGCTACAGGGCAAGACGATCAAGCAGTATGCCCTTGAGCGTCTACTCCCTGACAACCTTGATACTGACCATGCATGGCAGGAACTTAAAAATCTTCTTAGAGCCCGCGTTCAGGAAGGCCTTGATGGCAAGGTAAGTTCAAAGAGCATCAGTGCGATCCTTGGTGAGGAACTCGATGAGAAGCGTAATTGAAAAGCTACATCCTTACTGAAGCAGCGGAAGCTGACCTGCGTGCGGTCATCCGTTACACAGAAAAACAGTGGGGCGATGCTCAGGTCCGTCGATATGTTGCCGTGCTGGAACAAGGCATTGTCAGTCTCGTCGAGGGGCATAGCGCTTTCAAGGACATGAGCACGCTGTATCCCGGGTTGAGAATGGTGCGGGTCGAGCATCACTACATTTTCTGCCTGCTGCGTGAAGGTGCGCCAGCGTTGGTCGTGGCCATCCTGCACGAGCGCATGGATCTTCTGATCCGCCTAGCAGGCCGGTTATGATTTGACGTCTGCTTTCGGCAAACAGATTGCCGCGCCCTACGTCCGAGAAGAGGGCGACTGCCTGTCTATTCAATTCTCGAAGCAGGTAGGCAGATCAGGGGACCAAAGATCTTACCCGCTTATCAACAAGACAGCACGGCCTTTGCTGGCGTCCCTTGACATCCCATATGAACTTGAGTGGCGGGAGTTCTGGTGATGTTGTAAAGTCATGAGAGGTCTGACAGACGTTGAGTTTGAGCGTCTCTACAGCACGGAAGAAGCCTGTATCGAGGCGTTGATGATGGCGCGTCGGGAGGCATTGATGGCCTGCCCGTCCTGCGGCCACGATCGGAATTACCTCTGTGGTCGCCGGGTGGGGTGCACACGCTGCAACCGTCGCTGGTCGGTCACGGCCGGCACGGTGATGAACGGGACAAAACTCCCCCTCACGATCTGGTTCCGGGCCATGCATATCATGACCAGCACCAAACAGGGTGTTTCGGCCATAGAACTGGGCCGGCGGCTGGGCGTGAGCTATCCGACGGCGTGTGGTACCTCGCCAAACGCCTGCGTCGCGCCATGACCGAACGGGAAACCCGTTATGTTCTTGGTGGTTCTGGTCCGGGCGGTGCCCCGGTCGTGGTCGAGGCAGACGATGTCTATCTGGGGGGCGAGCGCAACCAGGGCTCGGGTCCGGGAGGCAAGACCAGAGTGATCGCCGCGACCGAGCGGTATGAAGACGGCCGTATGGGCCATGTCGCCATGAGGATGGTGGTCGGCTTTACCAGCAAGGCGGTGCGGGCATTACCTTGAAATCCATGAAGTCAATTCGTAGAATGATTGTCATTTTTTTTGGATTTGGAGAGTTGAATTGAAATTAAGAATATCATTCCCAGATAATTTTATATCAGAAATGACTATTGATCAGAAGTTTGTACCTTGCTTATGCAAAATATCACGTGATTTCGAGATAGAATTTAGGGCTCCTCTTCAGGAAGCGGTTGGTATTGTATCTGAATGGGATATTGAATTAATTAACGAAAGAGCTCCTGCTGGTATGGGAGGGAAATACACGTATTACGCAGATGGAGAAATATCTATCCAGCGGATTTCAGATGATATGTATCGTATATTAGATCTAAAGATGTTTTATCCAGCATCCGGGTGGCGTCCTGTTATAAAAGATGGAGATTATGCTGTTCCAAAGGAGGGGCTTTGGGAGATGGAGTAATTTCAGATATCATTTTTTGTAATTATAATTAGATCAATATATAATAAATTAAATATAACATTTGATTTTTAATACAAAAATAAACTAAAATTATAGTATTTATGAGATTTATGAACTTTTAAATTGGCCTCTCAAGTTTCGTGATCACTGGAATCTTGCGGATCAGGAATTGGATGCAGTCCGGATTGAGAATGCAGGAATGGGGTAATCGGGCGCGGGCGGCGCAGGACGGCGACCTGCTCTTGCATGGCCGGGTGCGGCCCAGACATATGTTGGCGAGCTTATGGATAACCGGACAGGACCGCGTTTCGATACAATACGCACGCAGTCACACAGCTGCGATATAATCGGCTTCACACGAGCGTCAGGGCATTGCATCAGACAGGCTGTCCCTGTCCGACGCGTCGGTCTTTAATTGCTTTTCTTTTGGTCGAAGGACGTCTGATTTATGGCGAAAAAGCCAGTGCCGCCGATTGAACCCGATGACTGGGATGATGACGAGGCGGGTTTCCTGCAGCCTCTGGAGCCACCGCCACCCGTCCGGGACCCGACGGATCTCAGGCCGCATACGCGCCAGCTCGCCGACCTTCTCCGGGCCAGATTTCCCGACAGATGGGTCGGTGTGGAAATCGGCACGCTTCCGCTTCGGTGTGAGGATGACCTGTTCTCCGATTTTATCGACCTGGGAGATGGCCTCGGGGTTCGCCTCGATTATGACCCCGAGGAGCCGGAGCGGGTACTCTGGATCAGTGCCGGCAACCGTGACCATGGTGGTGAGCCGCTCGATTTTCCCCGCGATAGCGAGGCCTGTCGCGGGCGCATGCTTTCAACCGGGGAAATCGCGGAACTCCTCGATTTTCTCGACAGGGAGGCTGCTTACTGATGCCTGCTGGCATGGCAGGCAAGCCCGATGCGCCGCCATGCGTCAATCAGTGTGCCCCGTGGCACGTGGCGCTCAAGACCATATAGCAGGGTTTCCAACCCGGAAAGGGAAAGGGTGCACGCCACAAGCGCAGGTGACAGGACCGCAGTTCCCGTCATCACGACGTGGCTGAAGACCTGAATGGTCGGGTCCACGAGGCGGGCCAGCGCGTAGACGGCCCGGCAATGGGCGGCATTCTGCATCACCGGGCTGTAAATCAGCCGGGGCGGGGCGTCGGGTGCCTCGCCTGCAAAACGCTGTCGCCACCGTTCTTCTTCCGGGTGTCCGGTCAGTTTGCCGCCATACCGCTTTGTCTCCACGACATGGATGCCCCGCGGGCTGAGGAACAGGTGGTCAATCTGGGTCGTCCTGCCGCCACCTGCCGGCAGCATGGCGTCGTGCAGCACGGCCAGGCCGCTCCGGTCGAGCACATGGGCTACGGCGCTCTCTCCTTTCTCGCCCTGGATGGCGGCGCGAAAGGACCGCCAGACCTGCGCCTCATGGGCCGTCAGCCGGCACCTGTCGGGAGGCTTCACGCGACGACGTCGAAGTCTTACCACGCAGTTTCCCCCTGTGGTTCCATGGCCCGATAGCGTGTCCCGTATATCTGTCCGTCATGCGACTGGGGCAGGAAATACTGGGAACCGTCTATGTTCCGGGTGAGGGGCCGGGTACATGTCTGCAGCGTGGATGCGGATCACCAACAGTGCCCGCTTACCCGCCAGCCTGAACGCAGGAGACCGGACAATCGGCGGCAGGCTCGTCCAGGTCCGCAGAGGATTCAGGATCCCGCCTGAACCCGGTATTCTCGTCCCCCCATTTCTTGAGGGCCATGATGACCGGCTCCAGGGTCCGTCCCCGTGCGGTCAGGCTGTATTCCACCTTCGGGGGCACCTCGGCGTAGACCGTCCGCAGGACAAACCCGTCCTGCTCCAGTTCGCGGAGCTGCGCCGTCAGCATGCGCTGGGTGATATTGGGCAGGCGCCTGCGGATTTCGTTAAAGCGCAGGGTTCCCTCAAGCAGGTGGTAGAGGATCACCCCTTTCCATTTCCCGTCGATGAGCTGAAGCGTCGCTTCAACGGCACAGCCGGGACTGCAATCAAGTGATTTATGCCGGATACGGGCCATGACGGTATCATTTCCGATACTATGGGCGTTAAAAGTGCGTTCTTGTCCGAACCCAGCATAATGCTCACTGTTCTCCTTCATCAACACAGGAGCAGACATCATGCGCGCCGTCGGTTACCAGACGCCTCTCCCGATCGACAATCCCGCGTCCCTTCAGGACATCGATCTGCCGAAGCCTGTTCCTTCAGGGCGGGATCTCCTTGTGGAAATCAGGGCTGTGTCGGTCAATCCGGTCGATACAAAAGTCCGTCGCAGCGCCGCGCCGGACGCGGGTCAGTGGCGGGTCCTGGGCTGGGACGCCGCCGGGATCGTTGTCGGCACCGGACCTGAAGTCACGGATTTTGCCATCGGGGATGAGGTTTTCTACGCAGGCGCGCTCGATCGCCCGGGAACCGATGCCGAATTCCACCTGGTCGACGAGCGGATTGTCGGCCGTAAGCCCCGTTCCCTGAACTGGGCTGAAGCCGCGGCACTGCCGCTGACAGCGATCACCGCCTGGGAGATGCTGTTCGATCGCCTGGATATCCGTCGGTCAGTCCCCGGCGTGAAGCCAGCCGTGCTGATTATCGGCGGCGCTGGCGGCGTCAGCTCCATCGCCATCCAGTTGGCGCGGGTCCTGACCGATGTCACGGTCATCGCCACCGCCTCCCGGCCAGAAACGCGCGACTGGGTAAAATCCCTCGGGGCACATCATGTGGTGGATCACAGCAGGCCGCTTGCCGCGCAGGTCGCCGCCCTTCCGACCGGCGCGCCCGGCTTCGTCTTTTCCACGACGCAGACCGATCGGCATATGCCAGAGATTATCGCGCTGATCGCGCCCCAGGGGCATTTCGGCCTGATTGATGACCCGGCCGCGCTCGACGCCCTGCCGCTGAAGAAGAAAAGCCTGTCGCTGCATTGGGAGCTGATGTTCACCCGCCCGCTGTTCGGCACAGCCGATATGGGCAGGCAGGGCGAGATTCTCAACGAAGTCTCACGCCTCGTGGATGACGGGCGTATCCGCACCACGCTTGGCAGGAACCTCGGCCTGATCACGGCGGCGAACCTGCGGCAGGCCCATGCCCTGATCGAGAGCGGCCAGGCAAAGGGCAAGATCGTGCTCGAAGGTTTTCCTGGCTGAAATGGAGAAGACCATGACTGAATCCGCAAAAGCGCTCGTCGAGACATGGTGTGGAACATGGGCGGAGAACAGGCCTCATGACTGATGAAGAGCATCTGATGACCCTGAACCGTACCGGTGGACGGTTCGATCTCAACAGGATTGTGGCAGCGTTCCCGCACACTGCGGATACGATGCTGCTGGATACCTATCTGACCGACAGGCCGGAAGCCAGTATCAGGGTGTTCCGGATCTATCGGGACGTGCCGCCGCATTATCATACCCAGTGTGATGAAGTCCTCCATGTGCTTTCCGGCGAAGGGACATTCTGGATTGATGATCCGGCTGAAGAAGCGCCGTTTGTTCCCGGGCACCTGCTGGTCTTTCCGCGGCGTGCGGTGCATGCGGTGCCGCGTATCCTGCGTGATCCTGTCACTTTTCTTGCCATCGACACACCGCGCCGGGCACCGGATGACGTGGTGTTTGTCGATCCTGCCGAAGGCACGCCTTCCGGCTTCATCAAGAGTATCTGAAGGAATGTCGCGGGTCACAGACGAACGGGAGCTGTGGCCCTGCAGCGCATGGCCGCAAAACGCGGCGCAGGTACAGGGCGTCTGGATACGGTTTCCTCTCCCGAAAGGGCCGGTCCGGGAAACATCTCTGTTCAACAGGAAAAAAAGAAAATCAGGGGCGGCCCCTTCGGGGTTCTCTCACTCTGGTTCGCTAAGCGGCTGCGCCGCTAACCTCACTGGAGCCCCCTGCGGGGTCTCCACGCTTTCACGCAACGGTTCGACCGCTCGCCCTGGGGTTCTTCAGGATGAATACTTATGAGATTCCTGATAATACTGCGATTGATAAAATGGGCATAAGGAAATAAAGGGAATAAAAACAATAGTAAACTAATGTTTACTCATAATATATTGTCTTTTTTATTGTATTTATATTCTGTCTGTACTATTCTTTATTTGTGGAGAGGGAAATGGTTCCCGCCACAGACGCCCCGCCCGGTGCTGACACACCGGACAGGGCTGACGCCAGACAGAAAGGCCTAGTTTCATGTCCAACGCTACCAACACAATGACCGCCGCCCTCGCTTCCGCGCAAGAGAAGAAAGCCGCCAGCAAGGCAAAAGCGGGCCAGAAGGCCCCCGCCGCCCGCCGTTTCGAGGAAGCGGCCCGGCGCGCGCCTGTCATCACCATCGAGGCCGCCGAAGCCCTGATCCCCGTTCCCGACCAGATCACCAAGATCGTTTCCCATTTCGGTCTTGAGGACTTCGACGCCGACGCCCTCGCGGAAACGGCCCGGCAGGCTTTCACCGTCATCGCCCGCAGCCTCTCGCCCGTGCTGGTCGTGACCACATGGAACGGCGAGCAGAACGACAAGGGGCTGGAAATGCACCTCCAGCGCATGGCTGGCGCCGCTGTCGCGTCCGCCTTCGGGGCCGCCCAGTTCTATGACGCCAAGCGCGCGCAGGCCCGCGAACTGTCCTCACAGTTCAACGAGTATCGCGAAGAGGACCGGATGGGCGTCGATGGGCTGGAAAACAGGGCGGCCAACGCCCGCCGCTTCGCAGCCGAGCAGGGGATCAAGGCCGCCGCTCTGGTCGCGTCCGCCCGCGGGGCCCTTGCGGCCTACGAGGACATGATCGGCACCCCGTGGAAGCCCTACACGGCCAGCAACGCCCGCACCATCGACCAGCGGGCCGCAGCTGCCGAGATGGACGCCCTCGGCTTCTGACCGACCCGGCCGGACCCACGGCGGGTCCGGCCACCCACGGCAAGGTACCTTTCCGCAAGGATCGACCCGCATGAGCGAATATGAATCCATGGCAGACCGCGACGAAGCCCTTGCGTTTTCGCGTGCTGCGCCCCACCACGCATGGGTCCTGACGGACCGGGACGTCTGGCATCGCAATCCTTTTTATCATGGCCCGGAAATGCCGCACCCCGAAGATGACGGCGCCCATGACTTTATTGCCGACCACGGCATCGACGCATGGCGGGAGGCGACCAGGGCCGCAAGGGCCGCAGCCATCGCCGCAGCCGAAGCGAAAGCGCGCGAGATTGCGGACGCTCCCGACCCCTGGTGGCCCGACGATCCGACGCCTTGAGAGCCCACGCCGCAGGAGCCCGGAAACCGGGTTCCTGCTTCTGGTGTCCGGGGTCGCCATCGTGCTTGCAAAAAAATGCCCTGAAACCAGCATGTCGCCGCGAGGCGCCCGCCTCAAGCCCGCTGCGCGCCGCGCTTCGCGCGGTGAGGGCACGCCCCTTTCAGTGAACAGGGCCACCCGGATCGCAGGGCGGTGCCCCGCGCTCCGGGCAACCCGGTCCACCTCAGGGGCATGCCCTCAGGCTTGACCCGGGCACCTCGCGGTCCTCCCGGCGGGCAGCGGCCTTCCCTGATCCGCTCCCGGGGAAAACAATGTAGGCCATGCAGCATGCCGGACTGTGGAGATGACAAACCTACTGTGTCGCCCTGCCGAACACGAAGCCAAGCTTGCCGTCATTCATGACATAGGGCGTGCAGGTCATGCCGGGATGGACCGCGTCGTAGGGTTTCAGCCACCTTGTGGAGACCCAGCCGGGACGCAATGCGAGGGTCATGCTCCGGACGTAGCCGTTCGTAGGCGGTGCGTCCGTGGCGATGGGGAGTACTGCCAGCGCAGGAGCAATGCTCGGGGCACCGTCCCGTGGTTCGCTCTGCAGCGGGATCGGATGCCTGAAATCCATCATGACCCGTTCCGGCGCATCAAGGGCCATGCATCTGTACCCGTCGAGCGCACGGACCGGGGTTCTGTGCAGCGCGAAGGCCGGGTGGCTGATGCTGCAGGTGAGGGCCGCAAGGATCGCGGCCCGATGGGAAAGCCTCATGCTGGACTCCTCGTCAACCGGTCAGGATCGAACTGGACGCGGCACTGCCCATTTTTGCTGCGACCGCCGCGCGCCATTGGCCGACCGTGGTGGTTGAACTGATATTGTTCCCCGACATCGCCGTACTCGATATGTAGGACGACATGAGGCTGCTGTCGTCGGCCGTCGCGATTTCAGCGCCCGCGCTCGGGCCAAAGTTATAATAGGCCCGGGCATCAAGGGCTGTCGGGTTGCTGATGCCACTCTGCTGCAGGCTGGTCGCGGCATCCTTGAGATACTGCGCTGCAGCTACCGCCTGTGTTGCCGGGTCCTGCTGGCCCGCCGTGCCGCTGGTGATGGATGAGGCCAGCGAGGGGTCTGCTGCCAGTGCCTCTCCGAGGGTCTGGCTGTAGGTCCCGTTGCTCATCTGGAACGCGCCGGTGATCGTACTGCCGTTTCCGGCCGTGTAGAGGTTCTGGCAGCCGGATTCCACCACGCAGGTCGCGGCGAGCGCTGATGGATTGACGCCCAGCGCCTCGGCGTTCTGGGCTGCCGCATAGCCCCAGGATTGCTGGTATAGGGTCTCGAGCGCATCGCTGTCGGACGTGCCTGCTGTCGCTGTCTGGGTGACGGCGCCGCTTCCGCTGGTGGCCTGGGCTGTGCCCGTCGTGTCCGGGGTCCAGCCACCGAGCCCCGGTTCCTGATAGGTTGCGTTGACATGTGTCGGGAGCCCGCCCGGCACGTTTACTGTCTGTGCGTGCCCGATCGGCGGCGCGACGAGGCCGCACGTTACGAGGACCACGGTCGCTTGCGTCGTGCGGCGGCATGGAAAGGGGAGCCGGATCACCTTGGCCTCCTGTTGCGAGGCGGACAGGATCGGCCAGCATCATGCGACCTGTGTCAGTACTTCGTACGGCGTTTCAGTTCTGGCCCTGAGCATGTCCGTTGTGGGCACGCTCAGGGCATCCGTCCGAGCGCAAATCCTGCTATCAGGACGATGGAACTGTAGCCCAGGATCCGAAAGGCCGTCTGCAGGTTGTACCGTCTGGTCATGGCCGTGGCCTGGCTCTCGATGGCGCCCCTTAATCCTTTCGTCATATCCGCCGTGATCGCGAGGAGTTTCTTCTCGACCAGTTTTTCGTTGATGGTGCGCAGCGTGTGCACCGCTTCAATGCCGTCCCTGAGGTGGCTGCGTATGGCGATCGTGTCCTGCGCCAGGGTTTCGCGCTGCTGTTCGGCCACCAGCCTGCTCTCGGCAATGGAGCGGATGGAGGCGCGCCTGGCTTCAATGCAGAGGGTGCCGATCTGGTCTATCGCTGCGACCAGCGCCGAAAGCACTTCGACTTCGGGCGCGATCGGACGCTCGATCCACTGGGCGGCGACCCGGCGCAGGTTCTCCATTCGGACCGCGAATTCACGGTCTGCCGCCTCGATGTCGCCCTGGGCTGCCATCAGACATTCTCCATAACCACGTCGGGCAGTCCCTTCGGCATCCGGGGCAGATAGTCCGCTCCGAGGTCGCGCAGGAAGAGGGGCACGTCCCGTTTGAGCCAGCGATTGACCCGTAGCCTGTCGAATACCGAGCTTTTCGGCTGTCCGGGAACCGGCTTGTTTGCAGCAAAATCCATGAACGACTGCCCACGATCGGCGATTTTCTTCAGCCCGTTGATCGCGGGGAACACACCGTGCGCGGCTCCTCGGTCCAGAGCGTTGAGCACCGCTTCGTTTTCGAGGATCTGGCTTACCGCCTGCGGTGTGTCGATACCGACGGGAAGCAGGCCTTCATTTATGACAATAGCCGTGCGGGGCGGCAGGAAACCATGCTGCTCCTGAAGGTCCTGCAGATAGTCGATGTCCGCATTCTCCATACCGATCATGAAGATCGTCACAAGCGAGACCCCGAGCTCGTCCAGCGCCGCGACAAGGGGAGATGAGCGGATCAGTTCGTGCATCGCGGTCCATCCTCCCCCGATGTCGAGAATCGCATCATGGCGGGATTCAACCAGTTTCTCGATCTGCCCTTCCAGCCAGGCAGCCTGCCCGGTCGGGGACATGCTGTCCGCTTCCAGAACCTGTGGACCAAGCGATGAAAGCGTATGCGAGCGGTTCATGGAATCCGTGTTCCAGATCTCCGGTCTGCCTCCCTGCTGGGCCGTGATCTCGGCCAGTGATTTGAGGAATGTCGTCTTTCCCACCCGCTGGCGCCCGATTGCGACGAGCAGGGTTGGGCGTGTCACCAGTTCCGTTGGTTCTGCGGCGTCTGTGATCGTGGCGGATGCCATGCCTTACTCCCGATGAAAACCGGGCTCCTTTCGCTTCAGCCGCGCAAGAAGATCCCGCTTGATGGCCTCGGCCCGGGCGCGACCAATGGGGAAGTTCTTCTCCCCGGTTGTCTCGCTGTCCGAGCACACTGGCACTGTCGCAGGCAATGATGCGACCTGTGCGTTTTCTTCGGCGGGCACTATTTGTGCGGGAACGCCAGTTCCATCGGGCGCGCAGCTTACGCGACCGTCATCGACAACAGCGGGCCTCCAGCCGCGAGGGAAGCGGCTGGGTTGCATGGCGCTTTCGGTGTCAGGAGATTGTGGAACCTGTTCAGCTTCCGGATGCATGCGGCGGGTGCCGGCCATACGGCGCCAATAGCGCTCCATACGCTTCATCGCTTCCTTTTCGTCCGGAAGGTCAAGGCCATCTTCTCGGGCTGCCGCAACATAGGGAGCCCAGGAATCCCCTTTTGATCGCAGTGCGCTTATGTCCTCGCAATTGGTGAGCAGCCACCGATAGAGAGGTGTCGCACTGTCTCGGGCCCTATGGTTCTCAATGAGCGATTTCAGCCGTTCCTTGCCGAACCTGCCTGTCATGATTCATCCCCTCCTGCATCATCATACCTGGGGCGCAACTTCGTCAGCATGCAGATTCTCACATGTGATCTGCGCGCGCATACTCATGAACGACCCATATCCCTACCCTTGACGCACGGACGGAACGACTGTTTCACGACCCAACGACTACCCTTACGACGACCCATTGACATACCCGAGGCCGACATCGCAGCTACCCATAAATAGCCGGTCCTCATACACCATTGCACCGTTGGTGCGGGCGGCTTCGCCGCCAGGAGCGGGGGAGTTGGAAAGGGTATAAGCAATGCTTAGACCCTTCCGGATGCCGCTGAGCCCATTTTAACAAGAGGTCGCATGTTCCCCGCGCACAATCTCCTTAGGAAAAGGGGAGATATGAGATGCGAGATACCATCCCTAACAGGCCACGAGTCAGGAAGCCGGTCAGTGATCCGGTTCAACCTATTCTGCATAAAAGCGAACGAGACTATCTGACATTCGAAGACACCCGGATCTCAGTTCAGGAAGTCACCGGAAGGCGATGGATTTCGGCGCGGGAGATTTGCTCCATATTGGGCCTCAGCAATCCTTCTGCGACGGTCAAACGGCTTGATGATGATGAATATTGCCGTATTGGCGTGGTGACGGCAGGCGGGATGCAGGACCAACTCTTCGTTAGTGAAAGCGGAGCCAATCACCTGACGTTCATTTCTCGAAAGCCTGTTGCCAAACGGGTTCGGCGCTGGATTACTGGAGAGGTGATGCCACAGATCAGTCGAACCGGTGCCTATATCCCCGGTGGATGCCCCGGAAGTGGCGTGCAACTTGCAGTCACCAGCAGCCAGATGGATCTTCTCAGGCGCCTTTCTCGGCCCGGTCCTCACATGGTTTTTGTGATGCCGGGACAGGAGCCATACATTGAGGAGGTTGATCCTCACCAGTTCATTCGCGATCTGGATCGTCACGACGTGGAGGGGCTGGTTCATGCCATGAACCTGATCGGGTCGGTCTGGAGCGTATGCCGCAAAATCGACGGGGTGATGTATTGTTCCGCCGTTCTGCAGAGTGGTATTGGTCGCCAGCTTGATGACGCCATTCGCATCGGGGTCGACCTGTCCCGCAGCATCATCGTGCCCACCCGAGAGAAATCATAAAGCCGCCACGGTTGTGATTCGATCTTTTCGTGTCACCTTAATTGAAAGAGACAACGTTGATGAAAATTACCGATCTGATTGACCGTATCGCCGAAGCCACGGGCGGCACGAAGGCCGATGCGAAGACCGCTCTTGAGACCGTCCTGACCTCTATCGTTCAGGCTGCAGAGGTCGGCGACGAGGTATCGCTGCCCGGCTTTGGCAAGTTTACCGTCCGGCACACCGCTGCCCGCATGGGTCGCAATCCGGCGACCGGTGCTGAGATGCAGATTCCGGCCTCGCGCAAACTGGTTTTTGCGCCGGCCAAGGCCGTCAAGGACCAACTCACCGGGGCCAACCAGAAGAAGGCCTGAACGGTCGCATGATTCCGCGTCACGCTTCCCGTGATTCTGACACGGGGGGTGACGATGATGAGCGAGTCAGTCGGAAAACCTAACACGACCGCAAGTTGGGACGACGATATCCGGGAACGGCTTCGAATGATCGAAGACAAGCTGTCCCTGATCATTGAAATTCTCGCCCCGAAGGAATCTGATGGTCCGACACTTGATGAGATCCTCGGCCGACTGGTGACACTTGTCGCCGCGCAGGGCCCTCTTCTCAGGCATATTGACGCCACAACCGGCAGAACCCTCGATATTCAGGAGGGCCGGGCGCCCCGCACCTCTCGACCCGAGGAAAAGGACGGAACGGGTGTCTGATGATGACGTTCCGGAAAATCTCGGCTGAGAGCAGCGGTCGCCTGATCACTGCCTATTTCACGCAGGAATTGCCAGATCCGGAACACGACTTCCGTACCCAGCCCGGAAAAGTGCCTGACGCGGATGGTGGCCGACTGACCAGCTATTACACCGGTCGCGATGGGCGGGCCTCGTGGCGACCGGACATGCGACCCGAGATTGCAGCGGCTCTTGGCATTGATCCGAAGACACCACCGAAGAACGCGCAACTCAATCGCCTGTTTGAAGCAAAGAGGGCCGATAATGGCGATGACTGGTCAAGGAATGCCCGCAAGATCAGTGCCTATGATCTGACCCTGGCGCCACACAAATCAGTTACGCTTGCGGCCGAGTTTGCGCCGACCGAAGCCGAGAGGGCAGCCCTCTGGCACGCCATTGATCGGGCAAACGACGCCACCATGCTCTATGTCGCGCGGGAAATCGGCTTCGCGCGGCGCGGTCATGGGGGCGAAGACGGTGCCAACCCGGGCGAGGTCGCCTGGGTGTCATTCCGGCATGATACCGCGCGCCCGACGGTCGAGGCGCGTGACGCGGGGACAGGCCAGACCTATCTGATCGATACGCCAACAGGCGGCGATCCCCATGCCCATATCCATAATGCCCTGTTCAATGTCGTGGTTACGGAAGAGGGACATGTGGGTTCACTCGACACGAAGCGGCTGCGATCGCGCGTTCACGAATTTGGAGCATATTTCCAGGCACAGCTCGCCGATGAACTGCGCCGGATCGGCATCGCCCAGCAATACGATGCGAATGAGCAGGCGACGGTCATCTCGGCCGTGCCGCAGGATATATCGGATTTCTTCAGCAAGGGACGACGGAACGTCATCAGGGCGGCCAAGGAGTACGCCGCGGCGGAAGGAGCGGACTGGGCGCATATGCCGATCGACCGCAAGCGCCGCATCCTGTCCATGGCCGGCCTGGCGGCCCGGCTCGACAAGGACAAAGGCACGAGTGACCATGAGATATGGCGCGCGCAGGCCAGGCGTCTTGGCTGGGAGGAAAAAAGCCTGCTTGGCACGCCAGTAGCGCCCGTGGGCGCCAGGGAACAACGATACGATATTGCCTACCGTTTCGCTGCCCGTCATCTCGCAGGGGAGTTTGAAACAGCCGCCGTGATCGATCACGACAAGCTCAGAACGTATGCTGCCCGGGGCCTGATCGGCACCGGTATCGAGGGTGGCGTGAAGGACATTGATCATGTCGTGGCCCTTATTGAACAGCGTGGTCTTGAACTCGGCGGGGAACGGGTCTCGCTGATTCAGGAGATGCGTGGCGACAGGCTGAGGGTGACGAATTCCGCGCAGATCGCCATCGAGGAGAACCTCGCGATTCAGGCGGCTCGTGCTTCAGGAGACCGAAGCGGGGCGCTGTCGGACCGCCAGATCACAGAAGCGATCGGACGATCATCTCTCGACTTCGCAAGCGATCATGGAAAGACCCAGAAGGCTGCGATCTACGCTCTCGGCCGGGGCGGTGCGCTCTCCATGCTCACCGGTGTCGCGGGATCAGGGAAGACGGCCCTGTTGTCTCCGCTGGTTGATGCGTGGAAACATGATACGCGTTATGACACGAATGGTCGCAGGGTTATCGGGATTGCCAATGCCTGGCGTCAGGCGGACGCATTACGTGAGGCCGGCATCTTTGACACGAGCGCGATGCTGCCCTTTCTGGCGCGGCTTGAGCGCGGTGACGTCGATGTGGACCAGAATACGGTGCTGGTGATTGACGAGGTCGGTCAGGTCGGCCCGCGCCAGCTGCTTCGCCTGTTACAATTGCAGCGCGATACCGGCTGCACGATCAAGGCGCTGGGTGACCATGAGCAGGCGCAGAATATCGAGGCAGGGGACTCCATCGAGATGCTGCGCCGGGTTCTGGATCCGGAAGATATGCCGGAACTTCTGTCCAGTGTCCGGCAGGTATCAGCGAGAAATCGCCAGATTGCTGATCTGTTTCGTGGCGCAGAGCCGGAAGATAGCGATCTGGAAGCCCACGAGTTCAGGGGGGCTGCGGCCAACGCGCATACGGACGAGGAAAATGATGACGACGTCCGTAACAGGTTCCATCTGAAGGAAGTCCGGAATGCGATCGATATGAAACGGACGGATGGAACGATCCGTCTGGTCGGCGGCGACCATGAGGAAGTCCTGCAGGATATTGCCCGGCTGTATGTGACGCGTCGCGATGCCCTGATAGCCGAGGGTGCCGGCCCGCGGCGTGGTCGGACCAAGACGATCAGCATGTCGGCGCTGACCAATCAGGATGCTGCCGATCTGAGTCGGGCAGTCCGTAAAATCCTGCAGGAGCGCGGCGAGATCTCGACGCATGAAATCACCGTGCAGGCTATTGATCAGCGTGGCGAAACCTATGATCTCGCGATCGCTACGGGCGACCGGCTTCGGCTGTATCGTCGGACATGGGGCAGCGTGGATGGAAAGGGCACCACGGTTGGAAATAACGGCGATGTGGTGGAAGTTCTGGCCCATGGCGATGCGGGGCTTCGCGTCCGCACGAAGGACGGGCTTGTTGCCGATGTCGAATGGCGGCGGCTTCGTGACGCGAAGACTGGTCGGCTACTGCTGGGGTTCGGGCATGCCATGACGATTGATGCGGCACAGGGGCTTACTTCAGATGAGCACATCAATGCCCTGCCGCGAGGCGTCGAACTGGCGACGGGATTTACCTCATACGTCGCGGAAAGCCGGGCGCGTGGAACCACATGGACCATGATCTCCGATGGCGCGACGTTTGAGGCGGTCCGGAACCAGAGGCCGCTCGGGGATACGACGCCCATCACCAGTGACGATCTGTGGAATTACGTGGCAAAGAAAATGGCGCATAAACCATATAAATCATTGGGCACGGATCTGGTTGCCCGAACCCGCAAGGCCCGGGATGCGAGGATCCGGGAACTGATCGTGCTTGGGCGCATGCAGGAGACACTGACGAAGTCAGGTCGCCCCTATGGAAGGGAGATTATTCTGGAAACGCAGGCGCGGCAGGCCGAGCGCCTGCATAAGGCGCGTCTGGCCGAGATCGACGCCAGGCTGCAGGTCATGATCAGGAACGCACCAGCGGTCATGACGGGTGCGGAGCAGACGCTTCGGAGCCAACGGGCCGCCCAGGTGCTGGGCAGGCGTCCCCCTGTGCCATCTGCGTCGCCAGGCGCCGCCAGCTAGAGCGTCCGGCTTTCTGCTGTTCTCACCCGTATCTGGATCCCGCTGACAGTGTGCCATACCGCGACAACGTCTCAGATCTGACGCACGCTTTGGTCATTTGCGCAACGAAGTCGGATGCGTATCGTTAGGCAGGCGGGGAGCAGCAGATAACAGGCCAATGATGGACGATGTGTCTTTCCGGGGAGATCCTGATCCGTTCGACTGTTGGTTGAAGAACGAATTGCGTGCGCGGTTCAATGATGTTGTGCGTGAACCGATCCCTGAAGGTCTGCTGCGCATTATTGGCGCGACTGAAGCTTCCGCTCATGTTCACGCCTCAAGACCTTCCTGGACCGAGGAGGAAGCTGTGTCTGAGTGTTCTGCTGACACCGACTCCAGATGATTTCGTATTGCAGATACGGCGTCTTGATGCTGTGCGGGAAACGGGTAACAGGATTGCTGTAGAAAGCAAGAAGTGTTGACGGTCAGATAAAATACAGATGAGCAGGCACAGGATCCTATCGGATATCTGCTCAAGAGCATACCTGTTTTGCAATCTGCCAAATCCTCGAAAACGTCGAGGAATATTCCCAGTAGCGGTGTTATATACAGGGCCAGAGTTTTTTCGTCTGTTGAGGTGATGGACAATGCCCGAAGAACAACAAAGACAGCTGGCGCTGACCGTGGAAATCATAACTGCTTATGTATCGGAAAATAAAATATCGCCGGACGAACTTATCAGGCTGATTGGGACTGTTTACAATTCATTGTCCGTCCCGACTGCTTCGGGCGTAAAAGAACAGATACCTGCCGTTCCCATCAAGCGGTCCGTATTTCCGGATTATATCATATGTCTTGAAGATGGGAAAAAGCTGAAAATGCTCAAACGGCATCTGCAGGCGTCCTATGGCATGACGCCTGAAGAATATCGGCGGAAATGGGGACTTCCACCTCATTACCCTATGGTCGCTCCCAATTACACAGTACGCCGATCGGAACTTGCAAGAGAGATTGGGCTGGGGCGGGATATAATGTCCACTGCCACCAAATCTGGTGATGAGGGCGCGACAGAACCTGCATTGTCTGACAGGCCGCAAGGACGTCGCCGGGGTAGAAAGAAGGCCGTCCACTAAAAGGGGAACGCGCCGCCGGACCAGGCGGCGCGGCGATCTCCTGGCTCAGGAACGCAGCAATATGAGAAGGCAGAACTTCTTGGCTACGCCGTAGGGTGCCGACTGGGGCTGTTCCTGTTTGACCGGACCATGATCCAGTTCGGGGCGTTACGTCGATAAATCCGGACGAAAGATGCCTTTTATACAATCCAGGTTGCGGATCGCGATCCTAAGCCCTTGCGTTATGCACCTTGTGGAAGAATTCAGTTCTCAGTGAAAACCCATAAGCGATGACTACAAAGTTGTGCTCTCACGAGGGAAGCCTGCCTTTTCCGCTCGGACAATCCTTTTGCAGATCCCATGTCTGGTGACGGACAGCTTTCTCCTTATCACGAGCGGTCCACGTGTAATCATTCAGAGAATGAACGCCTCAGCGCCTCAGAGATGGCGTTCCAAAGCCTGAATTTTTCGATCATGGGATATTCTTTCTGAATCTTGCCGCTGGGTATGAAACGAGTATCCCGTAATGACCTGATGATGCGGTCGGCATCCATATCCGGCATTTCAATAAGCTCCTTGAGTGCCTGCCGGGCATTATGGTGCGACCGGAGATATATGGCTTCCTCTTTCATGTGGTGCTTGATGGTCATCTCTAGTGCTGCGCTGAGATAGATAACGTGGGGGGCGAAATTGATATAGCGCCAGGCCGGTCTCGCCAGATCAGGGTTCGAGAAGTCGAGATTGGATTTTATCCCATCAGGATAGGTCTTCATGTCACGATCGAAAGAGACATGATCCGTGATCTGTCGCATCAGGGGTTTTGAAACCCTGTCCAGAATCTGGTCGTAGTTTCGCCTGCTTGTCGGGTCTCCAATGATCGTAGCTGAGATGGGGAGGATGATCTGGTCGGGGATGGCGCCGTCCCGCCTGAGAACATCATTTATCAGGAACCGGTGGACACGGCCGTTCCCGTCAGAAAGAGGATGGATGTAGACGAACCCGAAGGCTGCCACGGCGCTACGCATGACAGGAGACTGTTCTTCAGTCCTGTCGAGGAAAATTTTTAATCCCTCAAGCATATCCGCTACGTCTTGTGCGGGAGGCGCGAGGTAGTGAACAACATTCTCGTACCTCATCGTGTATTCTCCAACGAATACCGGAGACAGTCGCAAGCCAAAATGCTCGGTTATTGTGACGTCACCGAGGATGTTGCGTTGCAATTCGGCAAGGTCAGTATCTGTCAGGGGGACTGTCCCTTGCCCGGTTCTCGTGGCGAGTACGTGGCTGAAGCGCTGGATCCGGTCAAATTGATGCGCCTCGCCTTCAATGGTGAAACTTGCCTTGCTTTCACGATTTGTCAGCCACACTGCGGCCCGGGCAAGCATGCTCTCGCCGAACTCCTGCACCAGTTCACCGTAACCGGCAGATACGTCCATCTCCGCAGCCGTCTTGAGTTGACTGGAAAGCGGGATAAAGGGGCAAAAAAAGCGGTTCCCGGGCATGTTGTCACGGACGCGCCATCTGCTGACGTTGCTCGTTTTGTCCGGAGAAGCTGTTACCTGAAAAGATGCGTCCAGTGCGAAGACGTAGTTGCCGCCGAGGTCGACTGGCGGCACGAGCGTTTGTCCGGTGACGAACTCAAAGAGAAATGACGCCCGTCTGGCATATTGTCCGGTCGGTGCACTGTTTATCCACTCCTGGACAAAACCTGGTCCGGTCTTCGCAAAGACGCGCGCCAGTAACTCCAGGCTGGTGGGTTCGTGTCGCAGATGAAACTGCAGATGCGCGGCCGCCGTGTCGGCCGGACGCATGTTTTCGGGATATGTCTCGATGCTGTATAAATTATGATGACTGCTCGACCGGCGACTTCCAAGCTGGCTTTTGACAGCCAGTCCACCGAATGGCTCTGCATCATGTTTCAGTGCGAGCCACATGCCGCCAATCGGGTCCGCCATTGGAGTTAGATTCCTGCCGAGTTGTCCAAAACCGTTTATTGATGCTTAAAATCGCATATAAACGGTGCCTTGTGTAAAAAAATATATGTGGACAGCCGTGGCCACGCGTATGCTTTCGTCACTTCGTCTTTGTGATCAATAATTCCCATTCGCTGAAGCGCCCTCACGGCGTTGATTTTCACTGAGAACTGATGGTACGGATCAACTGCGGCGTGATGGTTTCCTCCACTGGACAGTCAACTCTTCAGCATCCTCTCAGGACCACTGCGAGCCGTCCACACCATCAGTTCTCAGTGAAAATCAACATCCTATGGCGTGACGCTTGAAGAATATCGGCGGAAGTGGGGACTTCCGTCTCATTATCCTATGGTCGCTCCCAATTACACAGTGCGCAGATCGGAACTTGCACGAGAAATCGGATTGGGGCGAGACATAACGTCTGCTGCTACAGAACCTGATGGTATGGGCGACGGAACCGGCATTGCCAGAGAGGTCGCAGGAGAAGCGTCGGGGCAGAAAGAAGGCCATCCGCTAAAAGCGGAGCGCGCCGTCAGACGAGGCGGCGTGGCTGTTCTTTTGATTCAGTCATGATGATGAACAGACGGCTGTCTACCTTATATCCCGACGCTAGAGTCCGGCAGACGAAAGATTCCTTTTATACAATCCAGATTGCGGATTGCGATCTGCGTGTGTGTCTTTTCCCGGAAGGCGCTACCGGGATAGAGTTCGCCGCCTTCCTGGAAAAGGCCGCGCACCGTATCATAAGGTGCGAGATGAGACCCTGTGGCTTCAATAGAATCGTGAAGATACCTGATAACAGCGCAGTCGAGGTTACGAAAAAGTTTATCACTATTTACGTCGTGCCGGGAATCATGATTCACCGGCATCGGTATATCATCCGTGCTTAATGTCTCTCGCAGGCCTTCATAGGCGGTCTTGAGCATCTCCAGGTCTTCGCGTGTCGTTAAATCAAGACAGTTGCCCAGATCTACGACCAGACCAATAACGAACGGTTTGAAACCGGAATCCCTGCGCTGTTTCTGATATGCCCATTCTTGCGCACGTAACGGGTCGGACTCCCAGACATAGAAACCCGGTCCAAGCCAATCGTAGTCGGTCTCCGACGGAGTTGGTGCGCTTTCTCCGTTAATCAGTTTCCGGCCGACCTCTTCAGAACAACCATGATAACCGAGTACAAAAGATGTATGAAGAGCTGTCAACGCAGTTACGCTTTAAGCATGCCCTCAATGCGTGGGTCACGCGTGTACTCTTTGGTAACCGCACCTTTGCTATCGATAATCCCCATTCGCAGCAAAGCCGCATGGGCTGTCCGCTTGCTCTTCGTGTTCGCAAGGGTTTGCTTTCTTATTGCTGCCAGAGCAACCTGATGGGGGTTCAGCTTCATGATGCTATATATAAGGCAGCCAAGTGAAGAAGTCACCCTGTTTTATCTCAGCCTGCCTGATGGAAAAGGCGGCATCCGGCTCCCTGTTGTCGCATCCCATGACCACCATCCACCCGCTCCGAAGGTCGCGTCGTAGTAATTTTCCTTTTCGGCTCGTCTGGTAGTGTAGGCCTCGTTCGTGCGACCGAAAACTTCCATTGGATATCCGTCATTCCGCGCCGTGTCCTGCAGGATGAAATCCGGGAAAACGAGATCCCGTTCCGCGTCGAAACGCAGTGGTTTTTCGAATGCGCGTCCCGCTGCCACGAGGGCATCGGCTACCGCCAGTTCATGGCCGCTTTCGAAAGGAAGCATGCTGCGAGAGACGGTCATCAGGGCAGCAGTCCTGACTTCCGCCTGGATCCAGCCCCTCCACCGGCTATTGGGGGCTAGGATGTTTCGTGCCGTCACATAGAGCAACGCCACAACATGTGCCTGCCGCGCCGTTTCGGGCAGGGCGAGTGTGGCTGCCGCCAGTTGGTGCGACCGGGCAAGACGGTTCCTCTCGGCCGCAGGCACTGTGAGAAAGCAGCGGTAACCGTTGCGCTGACCGCTCAGGGCCATCGTGAAATTGCCCCTGGGATCTGGTTCCAGAGCCTCCACGAACCCGATCAGGAACAGGTGGTTTTCCTGTCCTTCTGTCCTGACAATGGCGTGGAGACGCCGTCCGAACTTTTCATGCCCTGGGGCAACAGGGCATAGAAGATCGGAGATCAGTCGGCCCTGCGCCCGGATCCGGGTTCCGGCAGAGGCGATCCGGCCCAGGGCCACTGTCGGTGTGCGGTGTCTGGCAAATTGCGGCCGCCATTCGGTCAGCCCCGCCCGCTCCCACAGGAGATGGAGCAGCCCGAGAGGCGTCATCCGGCGCTGTCGCGCCTGTCCGGGCCGATCTGAAGCAGGCAGCGGCGTGTCATCGACTGGCCGGGGTGGTCCCTTGCGGCGCAGGCCGATCGACAGGGTCACAGCGACATCCCCATCCTCACCCTCGCGAATTACGCTATTTACATAGCTGGCGCGCCCACTTTTCTCCGGATCAGGCTTGTAGAAGGGGCATGTCTTTTCATGAAGTGGCCCTTCGTTTGGCCAGACGGCGAGGTGATAACTGTGACTGTCCGCCCGGTAACGGATCTGTAGAGGCAGTGAGGCCCCGCGATGCTGGCACAGGCATCGCGCCTTGTCAGAACGCTCCGCGCTCCGGCTCTCATCATATTTTGCCTTCAGGCGGCGTTCCCACCGCTCCGGGTCAGTCCGGCGCCATTCGAGCTGGAACCTTTCCCCGCCGGGAAGGATGATGATTGTGCCGGTCATGCCGAGGTTTTTTCTCGCAATATCCTGATCTGGGCGAGGATTTCCTTTTCGGTCACCCCGGTGCTGGCCGCGCCCTCCTTCGGTGCGCCTTTTGTCATCGCGTCCCTGACACCCAATATAAGCAGTGCCTGACGCCGGGCTACACCGGGCTGCTGGTCCACGCGGCGTTCAATAGCCTCCAGGCGTCCAAGCAGGTGACCGTCGATGGGAGGTATGGTGCGGGGCGGTGTCCGAAAACCGGGTTTCGGGGTGGAGGCAGCATCACGCAGCATATAGGAGAACGGTGTCAGCATGTCTGTTCCGGCTGTGTGTTCATTCCCCTCATCGTCACTGGCGGTCGCAACCCGGCGTGGTGCGGCGGCGACTGCTGCACCAATCTGCGCAAAATTGCGCAGGATGTCTTGAGAACCTGGACCGAGGCGGTCGACTGCTTCCTCGAGTGCGCGAACATCCGGTTCGTCGTGTACCGTGGTCAGTTCAGACTGAAACAGGCCACCTTCGATCGTCGCGAGGAGGGCGAGCAACTGCTGGTCCGGGGGCACCCGATTCAGGTCCAGCGGCGCTGCAAGCATGACCGGCTGGGCCATGCGGATCGCGCCTGACCGTCCATTGACGGCGGCAAAGAACGTCTTCGAATGGACGATGCGACCGGCATACATCGTTATGGCCTCGCCCTCGATGAGTGACTGAAGGTCTGCCCAGGGAATACGGGCGACTTCCCGGACTTCGGCACCCCGTCCTTCCCGGTAACTGCCAGCGGAGTTGCCTTCGAAATGCGTGGCCTGACTGACCTCGATCCGATCGGACTGCTTTTCGATCCACTCGCGCGTGCGCATGGCATCCTGCAGGCGCATGGCGTGGGTGAGGTTGGCGTTGCCGAGCAGGGTAAAGGCTTTGTCGCCGATGCGTGTCGTGAGACCCGGAAGATCCTGAAACCCCAGCCAGAACATGCAGTTCAGGCCGCGTCCCATGGCCAGCTGCCGGTCCATGCCGTCCGTGACGTAGGCGGAGAGTTCGTCGTAGAAAAAATGGAACGGCGCGTCGCCGCTGCCTGCCTTGAGCTTGAAGACCTGCTCGGCGGGGCCGTCAAGGCGGGCGCCAAGAAGCTGGGCCATGACGCCGCGACCGGCCGCGACCACGATCTTGCCCAGTCCGGCCAGCGTATCCGAGGAATTCTCCAGTGCGGGCAGTGTGACGACAAGAATGCGGCGGTTCAGCACCACATCGCGCATGTCGATATCAGGGATCTGGGCGCGGAAGATGTGCCCGAGACTGACGCCAAGCTGCGTGAAGACCCGGGTGAAATACATCTTGGCGTAGCCATGCTGCTCGCTCGGTTTGTTTTCCTTCTGCTCATTCCACGCCAGAGAGGAATCATATCCTGGCAGTTCGCCCAGATAGGCCTGGGCCGGATAGAGGATATCATCGGGAATTTCGGGAACGCTGATCTCGATGGGGTGATCGGAGCCGGGGTTGCGGATCAGGAACACACGATGGCGGGCCAGCGTGCCGATCCAGCGCAGTTCCATGGCGTAGCGCATGGTCTCGATGTTGATCGGCACGCCGTGCGTGTCGCGCATCCAGGTCAGCACCGGCGCGATCGTGCCGGCAAGGCCGACGGCACGGTCCCGAAAGACGCCGTTGGCGTCGTTGCTCGACGGCTCACCAAGCTGGCTGACCAGCATTTCACGTATGGCGTCGGCATTGCCGGTTGCAAACGGATTGAACGTATTGGACTGGCGGATGCCGCTTGCGGTCAGAAAATTGAGATTGAGCACCTGGTCATCCAGCCCGAAGCGGCGGGCAAGCGCCAGCACATCGCCGTGGACCGTGTTGTCACCCTTGCCGTCGATCAGGATGAACCCGGATCCGTGCGCAAGAGGATTGGCCAGCAGGGAGATGGCGGATGTCGTTTTGCCTGCACCCGTTGTGCCGGGCACGGCGGCGTGCTGGCGCCCCGCGTCGGATGAAAGCCAGAGTTGCTGGCCGGTCAGTCCGTCCGTTCCAAGATATATGATGCCTGCCGCCGCCCGCGGCCGACGGGTTTTGGGATCAAGATCGTGTTTGTCCTTCAGGCCGGAATACCTGGGCAGATGAAAAGGCAGCACGGGCTGGCGGGTCATGACCCAGAGCGTCAGGCAGAGGGCGAGGGGAAAGGTGATCCCGACGATCGCGGGAGCCAGCACGCTGAGCCCTGCCAGAATCATGAGGGCGAACCCGGAACTGCTGGATTGCAGCTCTTCGGCGATCCGGACCGTGAAGGGACGCGTGTCGCGATAGGTGGAGCCGTGTTTGAGTTGCTGGTGGACCTGCGGTCCGCCGATCTCGCGCTTCACCATGCGTCAGTCTTCCAGCCCGAAAGGAGATTTTCCCGTGTCGATCGTGGGCGCCACGGGAGCGGTTGGTGCCGTGGGGGAAACCGGCGCCGTCGGCGCTGTCTGCGCTTCGCCTGGGGGTTGCGGATAAGTGACGACAGGCCGCTGCGTCATGATGCGTCGTGCAGCATCGATTTCCGCGCTCGCCGGGTGACCGTCGGGATTGCCGACCACATTTCCATCGACCGGCATGCGCGCGCCCGGGACATAAGTTGAGCGGACCCCTGGCGCGCCTTCGTCCGTCATGGGCGCGCCGGAAAGTGGGGGTAGAATTGCCGGCGGCCGTAGCATGCCAGTGGGTCCGGTGTCGGGAACGGCGCGGTCGGAAACCATGGCCTGACGTGTGCCGATGATCAGGATGGCGGCCAGCCCCCCGGCGATGAGCGCGGGCAATGCTTTTTTCAGGCGCCCGCGCCGTGCTGCTGCCGCTTCTGGTAAAGTCGGTGCCGCATCGCTCGTCTCCGTCTGCCCGAAATCAGATCCAAGATGGAAATGGAGCGGCTGTAAGCCTGTCCCGTCGAGTTCAATGGTGATGGGCGCCCGGCCATCAGCGTGCAGGATGATACGGGTCATGGGAAGATCCTTGTGCTTCGGGCATCGGGCGCAGGACGGCGAGTGCGTTCTCAACCGCAGGGATGTAGATCGGACGCTGGTAGCGTCGCTCTTCGCTCCAGTGCGCACGCGCGCCGGCGGCCTCGATGCGGGGATTGGGATGAAGGTCTTCAGCGGGGATTTCAGCAGGAAAGCCGAGTGAGTGCAGCGCGTACCACAATGATCGGTCGATAAGCTTCACGATGGCGAATGAGGAGGGTGCCAGTACGCCCGCCTGACGCCGGGCCTCGTGCAGCAGGGTCATGAGCGCGGTCACGCTCCACCCGCTGCGCTCGCAGACCGTATCGATACAGTTTGTGATTTCCTTGTCCTGCAGGGCAGAGCGGGCGCTGCGCATAACGGACTCTGGCACCGTGAGCGGCGCCAGCGGACCATGCGGACCATCAAGGCCAGCGTCGGCCAGACCGGCAGAGAGTCCACCAAGCAGGGCGAGGGCTTCCAGGCGCCTCTGGAGGTAGTGCATCGCAAAGGCAACGAGAAGCACCTGTTCGACAGGGGATGCGGCGTTGATGCTGGACCAGTGGCGGCCCAGCTGGCGCGTGAACGCCTCGAGCGCGCCGGTTTCACTGTAGCGGCCCTGTGCATCGACAGCGAAGCGCGCGCCCCATTCGGCACGTGTCAGGGCCGGGTCCGCCGGCAGCGGGATACCATCAGTGGGCGTTACAAGCCTGTCCAGTCGGCGTCGGACGAAGCCTTTCAGTGTTGGAAACATTTCTGCCTGGACCGCGATCAGACCTTCCAGATCGAGCGCTTTTGCAAATCGGCCGGGGGCAGCACGCCACATGCATAACCCGCCCATGAGGGCAATCACGATGGCCACCGGCCATTTCAGGGCATTGCCCAGGATCGCAAGGCCATAATAAAGCTGGATCGCCCGCACCAGGTCCGGTCGATATTGCGCGGCCTGCAACTGGAAGCGCAGGCGCATCAGGTCGGGATTAGACGTATGCAGCAGGTTGATCTGCCCCAGCATGGCCCGCAGATAGAAGGCCGTGATCTGCGTATGCCACAGGCTCCAGGCCATGTAGCTGAACAGCAGGACCCCGACGATGATGATGATCGAGGAAAAGAGCAGATAGTCATCGCTGGATGACCATGGGACGCGGTTTGTGCTCATGAGCGATCATCCCTGCGGTTTCTGGCCATCATCGTGAGGGCGATGTCGTAGAAACGCCGGAGATAGGCATTGCCATGGCGTGGGGTATGAGAGTGATAGAATGCCACGGCCTGCCAGAGGTCGCCGTGTGCTTCGTGCATCGCCTGACCAAGGATCCAGGCGCCTGCCTCGATATTGGCGCACGAACTGTCGCGCAGCGCCGCATAGGTTTGCGCGGGCGTGCTGTGCCATCGCCTCGCGATGCGATCGACCCATGTCGTGTTGACCTGCATCGGCCCGAGATCCGCCGTGCCGTTACTGTTCGGGCTGACCATTCCGGGGCGGCCGGCCTCGACATAGAGGAGGACGAGCAGCACGCCACGGGGCACGCCGGAAATTTTTGCCGAAGCCTCCAGACAGGCTGCAATCTGGCGGCCATTTTCTTCGATGCTCGCGGCGCGGGCGGTCGTGCTGGCGGCAAAAAGGGGAAACGCCCCGAGTGCCGCCAGAGCGAGGCGGGGGATCATGTCGCCCCCTGCAAGGTCGGCGCGAAATCGGCAATCCGGCCATGGGCTTCGCCCCAGAAGTCGATCAGATGATTGAGGACCAGCGCGTCGTCCATCTCCGCAAGCCTCATCGTGACATCGATCAGACATAACATCACGACCGTAAATGAACCGGCGCGCACCTTGCGGACGGCATAGCCGAGCGCGCTGTCGGGCGTCCTGCTGACATCAAGGGCAAAGCCCGTTCCCGTCAGTTCCAGCCACAGGGTTTCGGCACTGATCAGGAAAACGGGCAGATAGGCTTCAGGGTGTGCGGCGTCAGCCGGTGATACGACCACCCGTTTTCCGGTGCCACGGTCCAGCAGCTCAATCGGCTTGCCGATTTCGGCCAGAAGCCGTGTCTGCGCCGCACTGATCGCCGCCAGGTCGATCGCGCTCATGAGAACCGCCTCCTTTGCCATGTCGGTAGGGCGGTGCGGACCGGCCCGATGAGGAAGCGTCGCATGGAGCGTATCGCGGCTGGCAGCGTCAGCCCAAAAAACGAGATCGTGCCGAAAAACACCACGCCGAAGACCCCGATCAGCAGGGTGGCGAGGCTCCAGTGTGTCACTGAGATCAGAATGGGAAAGCAGCTGCGGGCATCGAGAATGAAAACCCGGACAGGATAGGCCGTTGCACGCCACATCACGCGTCTCTCCTTTCTTCTGCCAGAGCGGTGTCTTCGGTGATCAGATCGGCATCAAGCAGTTTGCGGATGGCTCTGCCGAAGGACTGGCCCTGCGCCTCGACCGCGTCGGCCACGACGTCGGGCCAGTCCGTTGGCTCGGTCCGGGTCAGCTTGCGGCGCAGATCACGATCGAAAGTGAGGAATTCGCGGATCGCAACACGCCCGCCACCCTTGCGGGGCACAAGGCGCTGGTTGATGCAGAACCGGAGCGCCTGAGCGAGGGCCGAGACCAGGTTGTCACGTTCCGAGGGGGGACAGAGCGCGATCGCGCGCTGGATCATGAGGGAGACGCTGTCTGCATGCAGCGTCGTGCCCAGAATACCGCCCATCATGGCGATATTGATGGCTGCATTCATGGTCTCGCCGTCCCGACATTCCGTGATGATGCCATCGCTCATCTCGCGGCGTGTCAGGCTGCGGGTGAACGTGGGAAAAGTCAGGGTGGGGGGGCGGATCTCCGTCTGGCTGATCCGCGAGCCTGAAGGCGGTCGCAGGTCGTCCAGCAGGAACTCGATGGGTTCCTCGCCAGTTGCCATGTCGCAATATACGGTCGGGTCCATGAGTTTTTCGATGGCGAGCCCGAATTGCAACGTGGTCTTTCCGGAACCGGTTGCCCCACCAAACAGGACCATGCCGCTTTTGAGCCTGTTCGTGTCCCGGATTTCCTGCTCGACCATCTGCTGGTCAAGGCTTGCGGGGCGGGCGGGGATCGGACGCATGACGATGTGGACGCCGCTGCCCCGCTTGACCGAAATGGGTGAAAGATTGATCCGGAAACGCAGATTGACCTTGCGGTCCAGTGCCACGCTGTAGGCCGTATCGAGGATATGGCCGACACCAAGCATGGCCATCCCGTCAGAGGCATAGACATGGCCGACGATATCCGCCAGCGCGAGGGAGTCCGTCGCTTTGCATGTGGCGTAGCGGATCACGCCGTGCACCTTGATCGTGACCGGATGGCCGGTCTTAATGTCGATGCGCGAGGCGCCGAGGCCATGCGCCCAGCGAAGGAGGGAGTCCAGCCCCGGCGCGTTACGCCGTCGCTCCTCGACCCAGGCAAACGCTTTCCTGCCTTCATCCGGCCAGCATTCGTCGGTCGTGACGGGGACGGTGATATTCATCGGCAATGCTCCGGATAACCGTAATCGCTTCCGCGCCGGACGTGGCCCTGAAGCCCCGGCTGGCTCGCGATCCGGATCGTGCGGTCATTGAGGTGGAGGGTGTCTCCTCCTCCCACGGCGTCCTGGTGCTCGAACACGACGCGCGGTTCTTCGACGCGCCCTGCGTTCAGCAGCACCCGGTAGCGGGCCATGCCGGTAATGTCGCGCTGCAGGCGCGACAGATCGGAGAGGAAGATCTCGGTTGCCTGCTTTTCTCCATCTGCCCAGCCTTCGGCCACCCACTGGTTCCAGTGTGACACTTCCGCCTTTGTGCGAGGCAGGGCCGCCGCTACCGGGTGATGCGGTTTGCCCCATGTCCGGACGAGATACGTGCGCCAGTCCGGGGGCGCGGATGTCAGTTGTGCCTCCCGGGTGATCTCGAAAACACATTCTGTCTCGTGCGCCACCTGGCCGGTGTCATTGAGCGCAAAGGCCATCTGTGCCTCGGTGACGATCGGGGGCTGCATGAGGGTCTGGCCACTCCCGATCGGAAGCACGATCGATCGGAAATCATAAGTGGCGTCGAGTGTCTCCTCATGGCGCCGCAGCATCTCGTTGATGGCGAATGCCCGGGCGGCCAGACCGCCCTGCGCGCCGTAAATATGCGCGGCTTCCCGAAGCTGGGTGCTTCGGCCGGGTTTCAGGTCATCGCCTGGCTCGTCATTGGGGCGGGTGTTCTCAAGGGCCTCAAGAGAGGGGGGCGCTTCGCCGCCGACCACCTCGTCGAGCGTTGAGGCCCCTCACATGAGGAGTTTCACGTCAATGGCCACTTTCACTGCGAGATCATTTTTTCTTCTCCGTGTTTTGGATCCATGGTCTGAGCCTGTTTAACGACTACCGGCGCGATGCCGCACCTGTAGAACCTCACATCCGGTCGCCGCTCGCGCGCGGCAGCACCACTATCCCGCATTCGGGGCAAAGGCTCAGGAGAACGGGACCATTCTGAAAGGTCGGCATTGCAAGCCATGGGGCCGATCGGTCCGTTCACCTGGATCCACAGGACTGATCAGGTCCTGGGGATGGGGTTTATGTCTGTGGTGTTTCCATCAGCGGGACGCCGGATGCGCGCCATCGATAACGACACCACTCGTGACATATTTCCAGAGCGCAACAAGAAGCTTGCGGGCCAGGGCAACGATCGCCGTTTTGCGGCTCCGGTTACTTCTTGCGCCCACGTGTTCATGGAACCACTGCGCCAGCGCGGTGTCAGGCTGGTAGCGGAGCCACAGCCAGGCAAGCTGGATCATGGCCGTGCGCAGGCGCGGATTACCGGATTTCGAGACGCCTTGTTCACGGTCGATCGATCCGCTTTTCCACGGCGAAGGCGCCAGACCGGCATAAGCCGCGACCTGCCGCCTGTTGTCGAAATGCCGGAACAGTCCTTCCTGCGTCAGAACGGTGGCAAACTCGGCGCCAATCCCTCTGAGACCCTGCAACAGGACAACTGGCGAACATTGATTGTTGTCATTCACTTTTGCCAATTCGTCCCGTTCGCTCTCAACCATTTTAATCTGTTCCATGAGAAGTTCGATGCGGTCCAGTTCTCGTCCGATCTGCGCCTTGAGATGCTTCGGCAAGGGATGACCATCGCCCGTTCGCAACTCGTCGAGACAGGCACGCCGATCCCGTCGCAGCGGCCGGTAACCTCGAATGCCCTGGCTCAGCAGCAGGCCCTGGACGCGGTTGATATGCCGCGTGCGCTCGCCCACCAGAACCTTACGCTCCCGACTGAGACGTCGGCGGTCTTCCTCTTCCCGTGATGGAGGGCGGACCATTGAGCAGACCCGTGCCTCTCCGCGTTTGAACGCCAGCAGCGTACGGACCAGCATCTCCCCGTCGATACGATCCGTCTTTGCACGCCGGTGCTTGCGGGGAACTGCGATCGACGCCGCATCGACGACATGGCTCTCGATCCAGTCCTCCTGCTTCAAGGCTCTATCGATCCAGAATCCATCCAATCCGGCTTCCTGAATCACCACAAGCGGAAAAAGTCTTCCTTCCCGAGCGCGGGCCTTGTCACGAAGACTAGTGAAACAGCCGAACAGGCCCGCAATATCGCCACCTTGAACCGAGTGGCGCGACATCTTCTCGCTTCCGGGTGAGAGCGATGTGACCAGCCAACTCGATTTTCCAAGTTCCAGTGAAACGAAGATCGCGCCAAGATCAACGCGGATAGCGACCGGGGTCGTGGGATGATCAGATGCCTCGAGCATGGTTCTGCCCTCCAGAGAGTTTCAGCAAGCACACTCTGACACGGCGCGGCTCGCTATCCACTCCTCATGGAATCTGTCACCGGTTTATTGATGGGATTGGCAAGGGCGGGATCAGCCCCGTCCACCTGATCCGCACCCGGCTGGGGCGGCTGTGGCTCCGGGACCAATGTGCCGCTGCGGGCCGATGGCGGGGATGGAGACGATGTCGGTAGCCGGACGTGCTGCCTCTCCTCAATGACAACCTTCGCCGCGGAGACAGACGCTGCATGGGTCGGGCTGCCTGCGGCCGTCACGACGATGGCCGAAGATAGAAAGAGCGCCATCTTACGCATGCCAGGCCACCGTTATCGCGTGGTGAAGCGGGTCTACCGAGACCATGGCCTGATCTCCGGCCTGATCGCCCAATGTCCGAAGGATATCCACCACGGCGGCAACGCTGTTGGTCGCGACGCGCATTGCTCGGGGATGGCCGGTGACAGTCACGCTATAGCCAATCTCCTGGCCGAGTTTTGCGACGGCGTTGCCCAGCGGGCCGTCCCACACGAACCAGATCCGGCGGGTCAGGTCATCGGGGAGCGGGGGCGGGTTGGCAGATGCCACGACCGGAGACGGGCGGATACTGCCAAGTTCCCGAAGATCAGTCGTGGTCTCTGCTCTTGACCGCTGCAAGGCCAGTTCAGGATTGGCCATGCCGGTCGTCGCAATGGGAGAAGGTGACGACAGGCTCTGCGCACAGGCGTTGAGTGCCATGGGCAAAAGAAAAATGAGCAGAGAATGTTTCATGAGCTTCTCCGGATGATGGGAGAAGCTTCGAAGATCATCTTGCGACTGCTACAGCAAAAATTGGCTGCGTTGCTTTTTCTTCCATGTGAGTCTCGAGAGCAGATCTGGGTCTTTTTCGGGATTTTGTTTCACCAAATTGACCCGCAGGGTCATGGCAGGCGCTTAGTACGACTTGATATATCCTAATTATTCCCTATTATGGGATGCATTGGAGGCGCACATGATAGAAATCCAGGCCGTTACCCTACGCGAAGCGCAGTTTCTGATCGGTATGTCGGAAAAGGATATCAACCGGGCAATTGATCGTGGGGAAGTAGAGAAGATCAGCGAACCGGAAGAGAACATGCCGGTTCACGGCGTAAGGAAGGGGCGTAGGCGGGTACGAAAGATCGGGCTCTCGGAGTTGTTGTTTCTGGCGCTTGAAAAGCAGATGCATGCGGATCTAACTCCGATGGGGCGTCGGAAGCTGTATCAGGCCTTCAAAAAAAATGAAGCAAAAGCCAGAACCGTAAGATTTGGTCCTTTTAAAGCGAATATTACCGAAATTCATCGTAATTTTCTATCCAAATACAAGAAACTCCTCGACGCCAAGAAAAATATATTGGAGGAGGATGGGACTGATCCTGTTATAAAGGGAACGGATATATCTGCTTATCGTGTTGCTGCCCTCGCACAGGGACAGACAATCAAGGAGATCAAAGCGGACTATCCGACCCTGACCGAGGAACAGATTGAATCTGCTATTGCTTACACGGAAGCTTATCCCAAACCTGGGCGTCCATATCCGGTCCGTAGTTTCCGGCGGGCGGCTGGTGCGTTGGCGGAGATGGGTATTTTTGATGCCGTAGAAAGTGGGACTGAGTCCTGATCTCATGTTGCGTCCACTTTACCTGATTGACACGAATGTTTTCCGCGCGATGGGAGATGCCGGTAATTCTTATGTCAAGGCGTGGCTCGACACGATTGACGACGATCAATACCGGATCAGCCCCATCGTTTATCAGGAAATGCGTGAGGGGCGAGAAAGGGAACGGATCCGTCTCGAAAAAAAAGGACAGGATACTGCACGCGTGATTGCGCAACTCGCAGCATTGGACAATTTCGAACGGGAATATGCAGACCGTCAGATGCCGATCACAATGAAGATCTCTGGGGAAGTTGCCCGTATGCTGGGTGTAAAAGGAAAAAACGAGCGGGATGTCGTGCTGGCAGCTACCGCCCGAATTCACGGCATGATTATTGTGACTCGCAATGTGGCTGACTTTGCCGGTCGGGACGTGGATGTGCTTAATCCTTTTCAGCAGAATCCGCAGGTGCGGCGCGTCTGAGCTGGAGCATTGGCCAGCAAACAATTTTTCTGCTGCCGAAACCATGGGACCATGCGGCGGATGGCTTCTTCAATCTGGTCCGTTGCGACCGCAAAGCTGAAACGGATGAAGTATTTCCCGTCTACGGGGTCGAAATCAATGCCCGGTGCTGTCGTAACACCCGTATCCAGCAACAGGCGCTTGCAAAACGCCATGCTGTCATCCGTCAGGTGCCGGATATCGGCATAGATATAGAACGCTCCATCTGGTGGCGCGATATGGCGCAGCCCCATTTCGGGCAGGGCACGCAACAGCAGGTCACGATTGCGCCGGTAGGTTTCCATATGCCCTTCAAGGGGTCGTTTGCGGGAGGGGGCGAAATCCTACGCTAAGCCGAGGACGCGCTTTCCGTAGTCCCTAAGTTCGCCCTTTGGGCCGACATATCGATAGAGAGTGACACGCTGGATCCCGAGCTCCTTGCACAGATCGGAAACGGAAGTGTCGCGCTGCGCCATGGCGGCCTGAGCAAGACGCACCTGTGCTTTGGTCAGGGCGAATTTTCGGCCGCCTTTGCGACCGCGCGCTCTTGCGGCGGCGAGGCCGGCCATAGTCCGTTCGCGGATCAGGTCACGCTCGAACTCGGCCAGGGTGGCGAAGATACCGAACACCATGCGCCCGGATGCGGTCGTGGTGTCGATCTGAGCGCCCTTTCCGGTCAGCACCCGTAGGCCGATATTGCGATCCGACAGATCCTTCATAGTATTGACCAGGTGGGCAAGCGACCGCCCGAGGCGGTCTAGCTTCCAGACCACCAGCACGTCGCCGTCGCGCAGGGATTTCAGGCAGGCGGCCAGTCCGGGCCGATCATCGCGGCCGCCGGGGGCGCGATCCTCATAGATGTTGTCTTGTTCGACGCCGGCGGCGCGCAGGTCGTCGTGCTGTAGGTCGAGGGACTGCGAGCCATCGGCTTTTGAGACGCGTGCGTATCCGATCATCATGTTTCTTAAACGTTGGTTTGAGGCGGCGCGCTGACCACGAAAGATTTGTTCGCTAGAAATGTATCTTAACCAGCTTCATAAACAAAGCGTCTTGAACATTATCAGTTTTTGAAAAAGGAACATGAATGCCGCGCCGCGTCACGCTCACCGATAGACAGAAGGACGCGCTGCTGCGCCTGCCAACCTCCCAGACGGATTTGTTGAGGCACTACACGCTGAGCGATGAAGACCTCGGCCATATCAAGCAGCGTCGGCGCGCTCACAACAGGTTCGGCTTCGCTCTGCAATTGTGCGTCCTTCGCTATCCCGGCCGGGTGTTGGCTCCGGGCGAACTGATCCCGGCGGAAGTCGTTGAATTTATCGGGGCGCAAATTGGCCTGCGTGCTGACGATCTGGTTGAGTATGCCGCCCGCGAAGAGACGCGGCACGAACATCTTGCCGAGTTGCGGGCGCTCTACGGATTCCGTACCTTCTCCGGACGTGGCTCACGCGAACTAAAGGACTGGCTGTTTCGGGAAGCCGAGATGGCGGTGTCGAACGAGGATATCGCCCGCCGCTTCGTGGCTGAGTGCCGACGCACCCGCATGGTTCTTCCTGCAATATCGACGATCGAGCGGCTTTGCGCCAAGGCCCTGGTCGATGCTGAGCGGCGGATCGAGACGAGGATCGCCAGCCGGCTGTCCGTGGCCATCCGGGAGCAGTTGCTGTCATTGCTCGAGGAGACGGCTGACGACCGGGTGACTCGCTTCGTGTGGTTGCGCCAATTCGAGCCTGGGTCGAACTCTTTGTCGGCTAACCGGCTGCTCGACCGGCTCGAATACCTGCAACGTATCGATTTCTCCGAGGATCTGCTGGCCGGTGTTCCTGCTCATCGCGTGACACGTCTGCGTAGGCAGGGCGAACGGTACTATGCAGATGGCATGCGCGATCTTCCGCAAGACAGACGGCTTGCTATTCTGGCCGTTTGCGCGTCGGAATGGCAGGCGATGCTCGCCGACGCCGTGGTCGAAACCCACGACCGGATCGTCGGCAGGCTCTACCGTGCATCAGAGCGCATTTGCCAGGCGAAGGTCGCCGACGAGGCGAACGTGGTGCGCGACACCTTGAAATCCTTCGCCGAAATTGGCGGAGCCCTGGTCGATGCACAGGACGACGGCCAGCCGCTGGACGACGTCATTGCGCGTGGATCGGGTTGGGACGGTTTCAAAACTCTTGTTGCAATGGCAACACGACTGACCGCCACCATGGCGGACGATCCGCTCAATCATGTGCTCGATGGCTATCACCGTTTCCGCCGGTACGCTCCTCGCATGTTGCGCCTGCTCGATCTGCGGGCTGCGCCAGTCGCGCTGCCGCTTCTGGAAGCGGTGACGGCCCTGCGCGCCGGTGTGAATGATGCCGCGCGTATCGGCTTCCTTCGGCCTAGCTCGAAATGGCATCGTCATCTTCGTGCCCAGGCGATTGGCGACACCCGCCTCTGGGAGATCGCGGTGCTGTTCCATCTGCGCGATACGTTCCGCTCCGGGGATGTCTGGCTGGCCAGATCCCGGCGCTATGGCGATCTGAAACATGCACTCGTCCCGGCACAAGCCGTTGCGGAAAGCGGTCGACTCGCCGTGCCATTGCGGCCGGAAGAATGGCTGGCGGACCGCCAAGCTCGTCTCGATATCCGGTTGCGCGAGCTTGGCCGTGCGGCACGCACGGGCACGATTCCCGGCGGTTCGATCGAAAACGGCGTTCTGCATATCGAGAAGCTCGAAGCCGCCGTGCCGACCGGCGCCGAAGATCTGGTACTCGATCTCTACAAGCAGATCCCGCCCACGCGCATCACCGATCTCTTGCTGGAGGTGGATGCAGTGACCGGCTTCACCGAAGCGTTCACGCATCTGCGCACTGGAGCGCCCTGCGCCGACCGGATCGGGCTGATGAACGTCATCCTTGCGGAAGGGATCAACCTCGGCCTACGCAAGATGGCCGACGCGACGAACACACACACCTTCTGGGAACTGATCCGCATTGGACGGTGGCATGTCGAGGGCGAAGCCTACGACCGGGCGCTGGCCATGGTGGTCGAGGCGCAAGCAGTGCTACCAATGGCCCAGTTCTGGGGCATGGGCAGCTCGGCCTCGAGCGACGGCCAGTTCTTCTCCGCCACGGAACAAGGCGAGGCCATGAACCTGGTCAACGCGAAATACGGCAATACCCCGGGCCTGAAGGCTTATACCCACGTCTCCGACCAATATGCGCCGTTCGCGACCCAGGTGATCCCTGCGACGGCGAGCGAAGCTCCTTACATCCTCGACGGCCTGCTTATGAACGATGCCGGCCGCCATATCCGCGAGCAGTTCGCTGATACGGGCGGCTTCACCGATCACGTCTTTGCCGCATGCGCCATTCTCGGCTATCGGTTCGCTCCGCGCATTCGCGATCTGCCGTCCAAACGGCTCTATGCATTCAATCCCATGGCCGCCCCGGCCCACCTGCGGGCCATGATCGGCGGAAAAATCAATCAGGTCATGATCGAGCGCAACTGGCCCGATATCCTGCGCATCGCTGCCACCATCGCTGCCACCATCGCGGCCGGAAGCATCGCGCCAAGCCAGATCCTGCGCAAACTTGCCTCCTATCCGAGGCAGAACGAACTGGCCACGGCTTTGCGGGAGGTCGGCCGCGTCGAGCGGACCCTGTTCATGATCGACTGGATTCTGGATGCCGAGCTGCAACGCCGTGCCCAGATCGGGCTCAACAAGGGCGAGGCCCATCACGCGCTGAAACGAGCCATCAGCTTCCACCGGCGCGGCGAAATCCGCGACCGTTCCGCCGAAGGCCAGCATTACAGGATCGCCGGCATGAACCTGCTAGCCGCCATCATCATCTTCTGGAACACCATGAAGCTGAGCGAAGTCGTTGCCAGTCACAAACGCGAGGGAAAACTGCTATCGCCCGATCTCTTGGCCCACGTCTCTCCGCTCGGATGGGAGCACATCAATCTCACCGGAGAATATCGCTGGCCAAAGCCTTAGCGTAGGATTTCGCCCCCTCCCGCAAACGACCCCTTCAAGCTCATCGCGGCAATCGAAGGCGGCGAGGGCCGCGTGCTGGCTGAGGGCGGCGGGCGGCAGGAACAGATTGCCCATCCGCGCACGGGCGGCTTCCACCTTGGCTGGCGGGACAACCAGCCACCCCAGCCGCCACGGCGCCATGCTGAAGTATTTGGAAAAACTGTTTACCACCAGCGCATCGGAATCATATTCCAGAATACTGTGCGCGCGTTCGCCAAAACTCAGACCGTGATAGATTTCATCCGATATGATGCAGATCCCGTGCGCGCGACAGACGTCAACGATGCGCCGTATTTCATCAGGAGACAGGATGGTACCGGTGGGGTTGGCGGGACTGGCCAGGATCAGTCCGTCGGGAACGGGTTCAAGCGCTGCGATGGCGCGGGAGGTCAACTGGAAGCGTTCTTTTTCCCCACACGGAATTTCAACCGGTTCCATATGGAGCGAGCGCACGACATTGCGGTAGGCCACGTAGCCCGGTCGCGCCATGGCCACATGCGCGCCGGGCACAAAGCTGGTCATGAGCGCCAGAACCAGCGCGGGTGATGCGCCACAGGTCAGGATAATCTGCTCAGGCCGGAGCGAAACGCCATATGTTTCGTGATAGTGCAGGGCGATCCGCTCCTTCAGGGGCTGGCTTTCCCAATAGCCCATGGGGTCGGTCGCCAGTACGTGCTGGGCGCGTTCGATCGCCGCGCTTGGCGCGCCGGTGGAAGGCTGACCAAATTCCATATGAATGATGCTGCGGCCCTGCGCGGCCAGTTCATGTGCCAGTGCGCTGATGGACAGCGCGTGGAAGGGATCGATTGGCGGCACAGGCATCATGACCTCAAGGTGGAGAAAATAGACTTATAGGGCGATGATCGCCCTGCGACCAGAAACTGCCCTTGGAAATCAGGCGGCCTGCCCACCGTTTTCTACGCGACGTGCCATCTCCTGCCAGGAACGTGTTGTGAAGGGCAGAGGATGGAGTTTACAGAATTCCATATTTGACGGTATAAGGCACTTTATCTGCCAAATATGAGTGATAGTAATGGGCTCACCAAAATCCCGCTCGGCTCTTGAACAACTGGGGCGTGATCTTCGTGGCGCGCGCCTGCGGCGCGGCATAGCGATAGCCGACCTGGCCGTTCGTGCCGGCACGTCAGCAAGTTCCATCGCGCGCCTGGAAAAGGGAGACCCGGGTGTGGGGATCGGCACTCTGGCCGACGTGCTTGTCGTGCTTGGTCTTCTAGACCGGTTGGCCGACCTGATTGATATCCGCAAGGATGATCTGGGACTGGCGTTGACTGCTGAACGTCAGCCTCGTCGAGGCCGGTCTTCTGCGGCCACGTTACGCAAGCAACAGGATAAGGCCAGGCATGGGGGAGCGGATGTTATTGATATGGACGGTGCTTCGTTCTGATGCCTGATTTCAGCGCCAATATCGTACTCGGCGTTTGCTTCAACATCGCTGTAACATTCAAGACGTGAGGCAGTCAGGCGAATATCGGTCACTTTCTACCCAGTGGTAAATTCGAGTTCCGATTGTTCATCAATGGCGCGCAGGGTCTCGTACAGTCCTGCAGCCACGCCTCTGCCGCCTACGATCTCATCCGCCAGTTCATCCAGAACGCCGGCAAATGCTTCATCGGTCGCGAGACCGAAAACATTCATGCGCTCGCTTTTTCTGCGTTCGATCTCGCTATTTGCCGTTCCCGAGGGAAATACGGTGGCGAGCATCCGCAGGGCGCGGGCAAAATGGATCCGTTTGTAAAGGCGCGAACGGAGCGCCGTGTCGCCAGGCGTTGTCGAGAAAGACCAGAGTTCGATTGGCCCCAGGACGTTCACCAGAAGCTGTTCATACTTTGCTTCTCCAGCCGACATGTCCACGAAGAATGGCGCACCATTCTTTCCCGGTCCCGGCAGTGCGTTGCGGATCACATAGGCGCTGGCATCGGACAGCTTAAAGCGTCGGATAAGGCTGTCTGCCGTCTCCTGATCACCGCATTTGAGGACCCATCGGGCGGTTGATATCTTGTAGAGGTCCTCGCTGAAATCGGTATGGTTCTGTGAAATGAAGGCGAGTTGGACGTTGTGCTTGCGCCCCTCGCGGCCGTCGCGGACAGCCTGCTTGTCTACCTGGGGCGCTGGTTCGGTACGGTGCCACTCATCGAAGTCGACACGCTTCGTCGTTTCATACATCTCAGTGAAGCGGGCGAGATGATAGTCCCGCATGGACGGGGGCATATGCGGGTCGTCGGCATAATCGGGATGGAGAAAGAAATTCCGGGCCAGGATATGGCGGCCAAGCATATACATGAGCGCTGTCTGGCGGTTGGCCGCGGGAGAGCCGGATGGTGCAACCTCGGCAAGATCGAGGACGATCACGCGCGCGTCCCCCATATCCAGCCTTGTCGGGGACGCCAGCATGGGAAAATTCTTGATCACGTTCATGATGTAGCGATCAAACGTGTCGATCAGGCTTTCTCCAGTTTCCAGGGTGATCTTGGAATAGCGTTTTTCGATTTCCGGGCTGCGGGCCGCAATCAGCAGATCCTGCAGGACCGGTACTGCATGGCGCTGGGCAAAACCTGCAAGGCGGTATTCCCTGAGATTGACAAGGGCATCGACGACATCCCGCCACCATGTCGGATCGTCCTCTCCCGCATGGTGGGGCAGGCTGATGCCCAGCGATGTTATTGCGGCATCGACGTCGGGCTCGATCCCTGGAGTGTAGATTTTGGGCGTGCCCCCCTGCACCCCGGTACAGAGGCGGTAGGCTTCATCAATCACGTCCTCTACGAGATGGTCCATGCCCTCCCACGGCCTGCCATCCAGCGGCGCGGCAAGGAGCGAGATGAAATTCTGCAGGAAGACGCGCTCGAGTGGTAGGGGATATTCCAGCCCGACCTGGGTATCGAAGACATTGACCTCGAAGCCCGGGATTGCCTGCATCTTAACGTAAACCGCCTCGTGCTGGCGTTCTGGCCCAAGCGCGTTGCGTAGCATCTCGATCAGTCCGCGCGAAGACGGTCCGATGTCGAGCTTGCCGATATAGGGGAGCTTGGTGCCGTGGCTGCTGATCGCGGCGCTGCTGAGGATCAAGCCCAGCAGAATGGTATTGGCCAGAACGGATTTTCCGCCGCCAGGCGGGGCTACGATAATGTCTACGACGGATGGGCGTAGCCCGCCCCCGGTCGGATCGTAAGGCCAGATTGAACCATCGGGCTTGCGGAAGAGGATGGATCCTTTCTGCCACGGTGACGCACTGCGTGCCCACGGCATCATGGAGAACGCGTCACCGACAAGGGCGAGCGATGAGGTCGCAGTCGAACCGAGCGCCAGGGCAGGGACAGAACCCATGGCCGCTTCCAGAGGATCTCCGGAAATCCGCGTTGTCTTGCTGTTGCCCCACGCATCAATCGCCTGGGAGAGGTCCGACGCCTGCCGTCGCAGCTTCGCCTCTGCTCCGACCGGAGCCCAGGTTGTGGCGGTCATGCGCATCCGCACGGAATTATGGTTGTTTTTCTGGCGCTCCAGCTTGAGTGCGGCAAACGCCCGTCGAATGTCGCTATTTCCGGGGAACATCGCCAGAAACCCGGCTCCGGCTTCCTTGAAGCCGAAGGCGGCGCGGCCACCGCCCTCCAGGATCATGGCGCTGCGCCATGGCAGTCTCTTGCGGCCAAGCACGCTGGAGAGTTCGGAGAACGGGCGCGGATCCTCTGGGCCAATCGTCATGTCGACCGGGGCGTATGTATAATCCCCCACGGTCACGAGCTGTCCGCCTTTCGTTTCGGCGTCGGCATTGAAGATCTGGTCCCGGATCGCTGGCCAGAGCAGGCCCTGCGGATGTGGCTGCGGGTCATCCAGATCGTCAGGAAGCCGTGGCATGACCCGGTCACCCAGCAGGGTCGGTTTCCAGGCGGAGCCCGCCGTTTCACGATAGGTCGCTTCGCGCGCGACCTGCAATGCCTGATGTGGACCGAGGAATTCGCAGGAAATGTCGAACCCCTGCAGGGCAGCCTGGACGCGCGAAATGAACGATTCATGGCGGGCTGCCATGATATCGGAGCGCAGGGCAAAACGTTGGGTATTGCCCACGCGGGGAAATTGGGAGGCAAGGGTCCTGCGCTCCTCTGCCACCTGTTTGCGGTCCTCACGTGTCAGCACGCTGGGCCGGGTCCACAGGACGTAACAGGTGGCCTCCCAGCGCATGACGTTTGGCCAGCGCCGGCGCCTCTCTTCGATGACGTCCGAAAGATCCGCTCCGATCTGTCGGGCTATGGACCGGCAGCCATTGAGGCTCAGGCGGTCAATCTCGATACCCGAGCGCTCGGGATCGGAAATATACCATCCCACGATGGCATGGCCACGCTCTTCAAGGAGGCCCTGCAGTTCGATACGCTGCTGCTCGGCGAGTGCTTCCACTTCCTGTCGCGTGCACATGCGACGCAGGCCATTGATGCGCAGTACGGAGACATATTCACCGCGTTTGGTGATGAGATGGTCCCCGTGCGTACTTTCCACATCGCAGAATGAGGCAAGGGGCTGGCGCAGCCCGAGGCTGATGCCGGCCAGCAGACTGGAAAGAATGCCGCCCATTGATATGATCCTGTCATGTCATGACCGGTTGGGGATCGGCATCAAGCCATTCCCTGACAAGTGCGGGGTAGATGTCGGTGGGGCCGTTATAGAAACGGCCCAGGGGGAAGAGTCGGATGCCGTCCATCAGGGCGGTCGTGCTTTCATTGATCTGCGGGTCAGCCCGGTTCGCCATCAGCAGGGCAGTCGCCAGCAGTCGGGGAGAGGTTGTCTCCAGCCGCCGCCGGGCTTCGGTCGTTCGCGCGTGCAGAGCGCGGAGCAAAGCGAGAGCGCTTTTGCATTGCGCAGGCATCATCGCGGTATCCGACCCTGACGCGATCGCGTCCATTGCACGATGCCAGACGGAATCCTGTCCGTTTGGCCCATTGCCGAGCGTCTGCATGAGGGCCTGATGCGCGCAGCGGGTCAGGGTCATGATGCGGGTCTGCGGCAGTTTCGGCCACCATATCAGGACGGCTTCGCGTTCGATGGTCGGACGGGTTGGATCCTGCAGGATGTTGCATAATGCGCAGACAGGCCCAGGTCCGTCACCGTGCCATGGAAACCTGCGACCAGGCGTTATCAGGTCGCAGCAGGCACATGTGAAAAGGCCCGGCTCACCCATCTCCCCGGCGCCTGGCGCTGACGGATCCCATGGGCGCGGCAGCAGCCGGAAAGACTGTGTAAGACGGGCCATTGTGATCGGGTTCCTAGCCGCCGCTCGTGAACTGATAGGCTTGAGCCTGCGTACCAACGGTTGCCGAGCCACCGGACGCGGTGTTGGCAGCCTTGTTGATCCACTGCGGACCCGTTGCGAAAAGACCGCACAGCACGATGCCGGCGATTGCCATACCGACCTTTCCGGGCGAACGGTTCTGTTCGTTGCGGCTCTGCCAGGCCGCCCATACGCCGCCGATGAAGCAGATGAAGGCAGCGACATACATGCACGCAGCAGCGACAAAGCCGCCCGCTGTCAGCCCTTCCTGGGCGGTGGCCTGCATCTGGGCCCCGATACCGTTTGCGCTGCCGGTTGCGGATTGGGCCAGCGCATGGCTGGCAATGAGGATCGGGACGTACAAAGTACCGAGCGCCGTGACGGCACGCTGTCTGTATCCGACCCGTTTGGTCACGAGACGCGTCAATCGCGCCGCGTCGGGGGTGCTTGTGCGAGAGAGGTTCATGGTCAAGGGCTCCGTTAAAGAGGGAGGCATGTCCCTCAGAGGAGTCTTCGGCCAGTAACATGCGACTGCGGATATTTTTTCCGAAAAAATCTACCTTGCCAAACATTACACTATGACTTCGGTATAAAAATGGCTATCCGGCGTTTGGGGTTGATGGGCTGAATCCCCGGCTCGTTGGGAAGGCAGCTCAGGCCACCGCCTGAGCTACCATATCGGGGTGCCGTCCGATGACCCGAACGTAGGCTACAGCGAAGTCGGGGGCCATCGCCCGTGCCTGCTCCCAGTCCCGTAACGTACCGACAGGAACGCGGAAACGGCTGGCAAACTCGACCTGAGACAGACCGAGATCGTTACGGGTTTTACGGATCAACCGCGCCCTTTGCCCACGCTCCATGCCTTCGATGGATACCGCGCGGTCTTCGGAATCCGCCGGATCAGCAGGCAGAATGATATGCTCTCTCTTCACCTTTGTTGCTCCTTCTCACGGAAATAAAGCGGGGCAGATCGTCCCGCCAGACAAACACACCGGTGAACAGCTTCTCGCCCACGACGCCAACCACTTTGTAGCGATCCTCCTCATCCTCAATGCGGATGGTGGGCAAGATCAGGTGATTATCGTCCTCGAAAATACGGTCGCCAAAGGCCAGAGACAGTTTGTGCTTTTTTTGGTTGGCGAGGTCTTTTGCGGGGTCAAACCTGTCATCCATGAGACGATAATACGGGATTACCGTAGTTACTGTAAAGTGAAAACTACGGGCATCCCGCAACTCTTAGCCATTTCGACAGGTCGCCATCAACCTCGTATGCCCGATAGCATAAAAATCCGGGGCATATATATTTATCCAGAATCGCTCGAATATTTAGTAATAATGAAATATTTCTTGTTTAATTTCTAGAAAATATGAACAGTAAGCGAAAGTGATCGAGCGTAGTTTAGGTGCTGCCGCGAATACATCCCTATTTTTGTACGGACCTCAACTTTGATGGGTCTGTTACCCTCATTATAAACAAGTTTCACACGGTCAACCGTTGGTTGGAATGGACGATAAATTTTCAATTATCCTTGATAGGCATTTTAGAAATACCATAACCAAGAACACCAATGATGATTGGCAGGCCAATGAAGGCGAAGAACTGCATAAAGGTCATTCTCGAAGCTACCCTAAAACGGTCTGTGCCCGTTGAGGGAGAAAATATGCCATTCCCAGCCAGAAAGCGACTCCCAAGATAACGATATGAGTAGGAATGCGGTTGGCTGTCAGATTAAAAAATGACGCAGCCAAAGGAGATAGGACACCTAGCGAAAGGCAAGATCCCGCAGCGGTATCCTGCAGGTTTGCCCGCAGCTTGGTCCGCTCGTTATGAACAAGATTACCCATCCCACCCATCGCGTTCGGCGGCTTCAAGTTCCCTCGCGATCAGGCGGCGGATTGCTCCAGCACGGTTCATGCCTTGGCGCACGGCCACATGTGGCCATCTCTCCAGATGGCGCGCGCCCCGCTTTTTCGGGTTATTATTTTCCAATTTTATCATGTTTATCGGTTATTAAAAAAATGCGCAGGAAGAAAGTATCGAACCTTGGCCAATCTCAGCGCTACGGGTTGGGTCATGATTTTAGCCGGACATTGTCCAGTGGCTCAGGATCCAGGTTGCTTCCTTGACGGGATTGAGGAGGATCACGCCGAAAACGAACTGGATGAGGCAACTGAGTTTTGAGCGGTTTGTTTTTCCGGTCGCCGACGCGTTCCACGCAACGACCGCCATGAACGCCGCCCAGGCGCCGAACATTTCGAAGAACAGGGCGAAATCACTGACGATTGACAGGATGGCATCCTCTGGGCCAGTCCCGGAAATGACGCTTCCCGTCGTCGCTTCCGTGTAGCCGGTGACAGAAGCTCCCAGCGCAACCTGCGTATCGAGACCGGCAGAGGTGGTGGATTTGGTGAGTATCCTGTCAAAGGTGGCAAAGACGCCGGAAAGGACAATCCCGATCCAGGGCACCCAGGGACGGCCGACGAACGGGTTCTGGGGCTGGCGCTGCTGCCATAATCCCCATGCCCCGGTCAGGAAGGCAATCCACGCTGCAATATAGCAGGCCATTGGCAGCAGCCAGGCCATGGCGAGAGCGAGATCGTTGACGAGGTTGACCAGACCTTGCACGTCGATGTGTCCTTGCCTTACTGGATGATGCCGCGTTCAGCCTGGATCACCCACATCGTGCCGCGTTGAGAGATGGCGCGCACACGCCCATATCCGCGGAGATCGGTGCCGATTTCGATTTCGGACTGTGGCGGTTGCCCGGCCGGCGCCGCGTCGTCCTGCACCATGGCAAGTTGGGGAGATGCGGCAAGTATCCGGTAGTGGGGGGTCCATGTCGGGGGCGGAGCAGGAGGCGTCGGGCGCATTTTCGCTGTCCGGGACGCTGGAGATTGCGGCGGCGTTGGTGCTGGCCGCGGCTCGGCCGCCGCGGCTTCCAGGGCTGCCCGTGCCTTGTCGGCCGCGGCGCGTGTGGCGGCCGGTCCATCTGACGGGGGAGCTTCGGCGTCGGCCACGGCCCGTTTCGCTTCGAGGAGCGACATCCGGCGGTTGAGATCCGAAGCCTTTGCCGTATCGGCGATACGCAGCCGGTCAATATCCTGCCGGAGTGCTGCGATGTCGCTGCGGGTCCGCTGCACCAATGCTGCTTCTTCCGTTACAAGCTGCAGCACCTGCAACTGGTCGTCAGATGTCATGGGAGCCGCTTGCAGGCGGCTTGCTTTCTGGACCGCATCGTCCGTCGGAACAGCCTTTTCGATGCCAGTGTCGTGTTTCTGCGCGGGCGTGTTCTCGGCCGACGGGGTAGCCGGTATTGGGCTGGCGGGATGGGGCGGCTTTTTCATCGCAAGAAGTGCCTTGAGATCCTCATCTGTAGCCGAGACCTGAGGTGCCGGCGGTGATGGCGATGATGTAGGTGAGTGTCCCGGCGCGGGAGACGCTTTGGGGCCTGATGGCAGCGGGGCGGAAATCATTCCGACTTCCTGGGCCACGGGAGACGCCTGCCTCTTTGTTATGCCCATCACGAGGAAGAGGGAGAGCAGACTGCCGACGGCAGTACCCGCAATCATGACCTGCCTGCGACGCGGAAGCGCCCTGAAAAGGGCTATGGCATGTGGAACGGGTCGGTTCCTGTCAGGTGCTGCTGTCACAGGTTGAAGGTGAGGGGAGGGAGGCTCGGCAATTGTGTCCGGTTCAGGCGAAGGGTCAGGCTCTGGCGTCGTGCCCAGTTTGCGAAACGGAACAGGTTCAATGCCGCGATCCGCGCTGAACGGATCCCGGGACGTCGTTGCGGTTGCGGCTGAGGTCATGGTGAATGCTGCCTTCTGGTAGAGAGTGCAGAATTCGTCGATATCATGCGACCGGTGCCCGAAAACTTACTTCTTCATGACGACGTCCGACATGAAGATCACGCCAACACTGACCTGAGCGGCAAGATTTACGCGCGGCTGGGTCGGCATCTGCTGCATGAGCGCGCTGTTGACCTGCGAGGCCGCCGCACCGGCCGCTACCCCCAGTTGTTGCGGGAAGTTCAGTGACTGGACGTAGTTGACGTTGCCGAGGGCTCCGATCGAACCGGTCGTGTTCGACGTCATCTCGATCGCCTGCCCGAGCCCCTGGACAAAGGCGGCAGCGGCGGGAAGAACAAAGCGCTCGACGTATAGCTGGTCAACGCTTGAGGCCACCGCAGCTTCCATGGTGTCCGGCGCAACCACCATACCTTCGACCTGGATCGGGGTTGGATCATTTTTATGGAAGACCTGATCAACGCGGACAACCAGCCTGTTCAGATGTCCCCCGGCCCTTCTGACGGATGCTTTCATCCTGTCGCCAGCGAGTGGACCTGAATCAGCTTCCAGGATGATTTCTCCCCCGAGATCGCTGTTGGTTGCTGAAACCGTATGGGCGTAAATCCCCCGCCCGGCAGGAACAAGGACGCGGGAGAGGCCCGTCTGGGAATTTGCTGTCGCCGCCGAAGTTATTGAAGGGGAGACCACCGGTTTCTTTGTCTGCTCCCTTCCGGTTTCCGTCTTTTCATACAGGACATTTGTGACAGGAAAGCGTCCATCAAGACGGCCTGCAAGATCCATGATCGCATGTCTGTATGCGGCGATTGCGTCCTTCTGGAGCTGCGGGTCACGTGGCATGGCAGCACGGAAGGCTGCATCCGTCTGCACTGGTACGACGGGAACGCTTGGCACGACCTCAGGCGCGTGCGGGGCTGGCGCTGCGGCGGCCTTGGCCATCGCCGGGTTGACGTCCGCCCCGACCTCCTGGGCGACCGCGGGCGGGGGAGGCTTGTCGTCGGGATGGGTGGGCGTGCCCGGTGCAATATCGGGTGAATACGATTGTCCCGCAGTCTGTGCCCGGTCTGCCTCGTCGCGGATCTGATCTTCGCGGAGTTCCTGCTGGCGCGGATTGGAATTCAGGCCGCCGGGCAGGGGGTTGGCGGCGGGCGGCCTGCCGGGGTCCGAGCGTGGAAGCTCCTTACGGTGGATGGTGGAGATGAGTAGCGTGACGCCAAGAACGGTGCCGATACTCCCAAGGATTGCGAGCAGACGCCGGTTTCCGCCCCGCGACGCATCACTGAGCAGCTGGTTGAACCTGGGTTTCATCACTGTGCGTCCCTGATATGGGCCGAGACCGTCCGTCCCGCATCGGAGAGAAGGACAACGGGGGACTCATGGAAGGCATAGAGCGTGTATCCCCCTTCACCCTGCTCCATGCTGTCCGAGGAGGGCGTCATGAGATGAAGGCGCGTGCGAAGATAGACCTCGTTTCCAATCCGCCAGGCGCGCACGTCGTCGGGTGAAATACCCTCGACGGCCAGCGGAACGGCTGACGCTGGTGGAATGCCGCTTAGCATGGCGTTCATGTAGGGCTCGCCTGTCGCGGGCACTCCGGGGCGGCTGTCGACCGGCTCCCGGGCATTGGGCCCGCCCTCGGACATGCGAACGGTCAGGTTGTCATCGTAGGATCCACGTCCCGCGATCAACAGGAAGGAGACCGGCTTTGGCGCGTTCTGAAGCGTTACGAGCAGTCCACCTCTGGGCTGGAGCGACATCGGTTCGATATTGATGGTATTGGAGCCCTTGAACGGGACGCAGGTATAGAAACCCGTTGTCTCAACCGCAGGATTCCCGGCTGATGCGCTGCTTTTTCCGGAAGCACAGTTCGTGCTGCCGTCCGGGTTGGCGGAATTGCCAGACGTATTCCATGCGATCGGCCAGGGCTGTCCCGTGCTGTCCACGAAGGACAATGCGGTCGGATAGCCTTTTGTCGTAAAGATCAGGCTTGTCTGCTGACCAGGCGCAAAGGAGACACGGATCGCCGGGCGCGCATTAGGGGTCGCGAATTCCGTGCCGACCTGCTCCGTGGCACGACGCACGTCCTTCAGGCGTTCCCCCAGCCGAAGGATTTCTTCGGGGGTGAAAGGAATGGCCTCATGCTCGGCCTCACCTTCGGCTGCTGTATCAGGATCGTCTGCGGGTGTCGTCGCCGCCGGTCCGGGCTGTGATGGCTGCTGTGCGAGTGCCGCAAGTGGCAGGATGGACAGGGTCAGCGGAAAGAGAGAAAGAATTCGCACGGTTGTCACTCCCTCCCCGACGAGACGACAAGCTGTTCGATGGCCAGTCCATCCGGGTGATCCAGGTCCTCCACGCGATCAATCGTCACGGTCGCCATCAGCACTTGCGTATTCTGCTGGTTCACGTTTTCGCAGGTCTGGATGAAAGGAAACTGTATTACGTAGCGCGCGTGTCCCTGCACGACTGTCTCGGCGCGTACGGTCGCGGCCCGTGTCGGCTGCGCATAACAGAGCAGTTTTGCATCCCTGAGTTTCGCCAGATTCCCCTGCGTAATGAAAGACTTTGCAAAGGTGTTCCATCCGTTGAGCGTGTAGTGAGCGCCCGCGGTGTTCATCTGGGTTGGAAAATCACGATAGTTGATGTTGTAGGGTGCGATCGCCCATTTGACGGCCCAGCCGAGAAGCTGATCCTGGCCAAGTACCGGACTGGTGAGGGCCACGGCCGGTCGGGGAGCATTCTGGCCGTCAACGTAGAAATAGAGGGGTGTGGGCGGGTGTGCACGGATATAGGCGTCGTGCGCCGCGAACACGATGACCACGCCCGCCAGTGCGATGTTGAGCAGCAGTGATCTGTCTACAACAATCCCCTGAAAGTCGGGGTCGGTAAGCCGCCTGGTTACTGCGGAATTAAACAGCCGCATGGCGCGCCTCCCTTACGGGGGCATGAAAAAAGGTGGTCATCACTCTACTCTCATTTCCCGACGGTGATGAGAGCAGGCTGGAAGTCTATCTTGCGACCGGCACGTTTTTTCTTTGACGGTTCCCGCTACTACTCAGGCGGCAATGCCATGCGTGGCGGCAATGCTGCGGCGGTATCGTCTGCTGACCCGGTCACCACCCTTGCGGGTGGTCCAGAAAAAGCATCCGCTCTTGCAGAGGCATTCCCGCCGGATGTAGTGGTGTTCGCCGATATAATATTCGGCCCTCGCGTGAATGAACCAGGGCACTTTGGCGCCGCGTCGTGGCGGAAGCTGTTCCCAGCAGCTTTGGGATTTCAGCGCGCTTTCCGAAATAAGGAAGTCCCGCGCAATTTCACGCGGGTTCTGAAATGCAAAATGGCGGTATGCGATTTCAATGTTGGCGGCCTCGTGCCACCGTACCTTGTCTCCTCCCTTATGTCCTGTGAGGGTCAGCTTGTTGAGGCTGTTCCTGACAAGCCATGTCCGTCCCCGCCGGGCTTCATGAGGAAGCAGGGAGGCCTGTTCCCATGTCAGGACAGCTTCGGGATCTGCGGGAATGGCGCTCCGCTTTTCGGCAAGTATGGTCTCCGCCTGTATTTTTGAGAGCCTGATGCGCGGTGGCAGGCCAAGCTGCTTTCTTTTTGCACGGACGCTCCCGGCCGAGCGGCCAAGCATCTCGGCTATGTCGGCGGTTTTATCACCACAGAGCCAGCGTTGGCCAAGGATGAGCAACTGGGTCCTTGTCCATGCTCCCCTGCGTGCAGGCGCTTCATAAAAAACATTCTGGGGTCGGTCGGCCCATTGCGCGACTGACTCCTTTACCTCCTGCACTGTCAGGGTAAGCATTGTCGCTACAAGGACCTCGTCGCACAGCCTGGCATAGAGGGCGCGCGTCATTTCTGGCGTGGGATAGGTCTGAAGCCATGTAAACAGACCGTGTTTTATAACCTGGCCGAACGATGCTGACTTCATGGCGGTATGCCCTCGTCATCGCGTTTTCGGGATAGGCTGCGTGTTTTGGGAATAATATCTCTTAAGCGTTATATAACCGTCAAGAAATAAATAGCGCAGAACGCGCTAATATGACTCCGGACGCGGTTTCCGGTCCGCGTTGGTGATCAGCCGGGGCACATCACCTGGAATGGACAGTCCAAGGCATAGTGCCTGCCATAAGAAAGGAGACCCCTTTCCTGGCAGCCTCCATACCTTCATGCACCCGGTCAGTGGTTTGCGATATCGTCGAGGTGACCAATAATGGACTCGAGATCAGCGAGGGCTTCGAGTTGTGATTGCGCGGACATTGCCCACGCGGTCATGTCCAGGGAACGCAAAAGGTCTGCGTCGTCATGTATTCCCGGGATCAGGTAATAAACGGAGACAGACAGTCCTTCGGCAATGCGATAAACCGTTTCAAGGCTTGGATTTCTGAGTCCTGCTTCGATCAGGCTCAGGCTGGTCAGGGAAACGTGTGATTTATGGGCGATCTGGCTCGCTGTTGCCCCCTGAAGCGTCCTGAAGATCTGAATCCTGCGCCCAAATATCTCGAGGAGGTCCTGCCGTTCCCCCGAGGTGAAGGCGACACTGTGTGAATAATGATCGATTGGCAATCTGGCCGGTATTTCCGGCAGGTTAAACGTCTTTGAAATATTGCCAATAATCTCGCGTAATTTCTGGATTGCCAGATTGTAGTCCGAATACTGCTTCATGGTCTTTTTCAGCTGCGTGGCGGATGCCACCAGATCCAGATGGGCAAACCATGTACCTTCTGGTGCACCTTGCGGAAGAATATCGCGCGGATCTATTTCAAATACCCGTAGCAGCGCCGATAATGTTTCCAGGGAAACCGGACGACCTGCTTCGATGCTCCGTATGACCGATACATTCAACCGTGCCAGTTTGGCGAGGTGCACCTGCGTCCAGTCAAGCGCAGTTCGCCTGTCATAAATGATTTCCCCGATGTCTCTATATAATTGGCCGGATGCAAATAAAGCCTCGGCTTGCATCTTGCCATTGTCATGGGACATTTTCGTTTACTCTCACGGTGGGCATTTTCCTCAGCAAAAGAAACTTCCAACATCCAGAAGATATCGACTGGTCACGTTCTAACAGGAGATCATGCGTGACGGAACGTCATGATAGTCGAGTTGGAGCCCGCAAAAAAGGTGTCTGAAGTCGCAAAGGCCGCTGCTCTGATCAGGAGAACTTGATGGAGACACTCATATGCCTGTTATGCCTGCCGTGGTTATGGCGCTGGCCTCTGGCCCCATATCTGTCACACCTGCCGCGTTTCATCTGGTCCAGACAACCTCTCCGGACACTCCGCCCCAGTCGGCATTGACGTTGCCCTCAACGGGGACGACCGGCGGGGAGACCTTACCCTCACCGGGAGATGCTGGTCAGGAAGGGCAGGGCGTATTGCCGGGTAATGGTACGGATCCTCGAACATCCGGCAATGTTCCAGCCCGTCGATATTTCCATATCGCCAGTGGATACGGAAAGCAGGTTCCACTTGGCTTCGCCATACGCCAGATCGTTCCGCATGGGGTGCGTGTCGTGTTCGCGGCAGGAGTAGACACCAGCGTTCCTGTTGACTGGCAGGGCGGCCGGGAATGGAACAAGGTTCTGGCGACCACGGTAGCCCAAGCGGGCGACGTCATTGATGTCGGCCGTAATAAAGTCGCGGTCCGACGTCGAATTCGCTGACCGGTCGCATGATGGCCCGACACCTTCGTCGTAATCACCCGAGGAAGGTTCCATGAACAAGCCCTCATCCGTCAGGAAATCCGGACCTCCCTCCCCGATGCCCAATATCTCCCTTGCGCTGGATGCGCTCGGCGAGATCTGGCGCATCAGGGGCGGAGAGGATGTCATCGCGATGTTGGACAACGACATGACAGCGAGGACGGCGTGGCACGCCATCCTCGCTGGTGTCGCGCCGCATGAATGGCCTGATCTTGTCAGCTCCCTTGACGCGCTGATCCCCTATCTGCGCGGCCGCAGGGACCTGTTGTCGGCGGACAGCCCTTTTGGACGGGGCGTGATCTCGGAAAGCAGGCGCCAGGCGCTTCATCGCCTTCTTGCTCCGGAAAGGATTGCCCTGCTGGAGGCTGTGACGCGTCCGGCTACACGTCAGGAGGCCGCATGATCGGTCTGCGCTTCCGTGTCCTGTTGTCAGTGGCTGCCGCTCTTGTATCGATACAGGGGCATGCGCAGACCACGTCATCAGCCGCCGCTGGTGCCACGACATCTACGGGAAGCGTCGGCTGCGCCGCCCTGACCCAGGCGGCGGCAACAGCCGTAAACGAACGCGTTCAGGCCAACGACGCCTATGAAAAGCAGCCGGATAGCGTCAACGGCCTGTCCTGCCTGAGCAATTTTTTCAACGGCACCGGACTGAATCTCATCACGAACGGCCTTGACCCCGCAGCCCTCCTGCAGGCCGTCGAGGGCCAGATAGGCGGCCAGGTCTGTCAGGCCGCACAGGCGGCATGGGGTAACGCCATGGGGTCGACCCAATGTGGACTCAGTCTGTCGGGCGTTAACCTGGGGCTCGGTTTTGGCTCGAGTAGCGGACTCATGTGTCCGAGCCTGAGTTTCGGTGGTGGTGGGCCGCCAATTGCGACCGCCATTGCGGGGACGTCGAGCGGTACGACTGACCTGTATATCAACGGCTCTCCCCAGCTTCCGACCGGATACAGTCTGAGCAATCTCGTGGACGGAGCGTTCTGATGCGCAGGCTGCAGATGGTCGCCATTGGTGCCGCTTCGTGCGTCTGCGTGCTGGCAGTCACGCCGCGTCCGGCATACGCGCTTTTCAGTGATGCTGCGGTCGTTGCAGCGATCAAGCTTCTCCAGGCGTTCACGGGCAACGCCCTCAATACGATGACGAAAAACCTGACGGACAGCATCGATTCAAATCTCAGTAGCCTTACAAACCCGAATTCCGTGGCGTCTCTCCTGACGAAGGGTTTCACGCAGGTTGCCAATTATGCGAAAGCCCAGGTCGGTGCACAGTCGCAACTTATGGATGCCCAGGACGCGGCGATGGCCGGATTTCTACGGCGTCAGCAGGAAACCGGAATCCGGGACGAGCATATGATGAATCCGGAATTCTGCGCGGGCCTTGATGCCCAGCAGTCCACCGTGGCCGCGTCCAAGGCGGCTCGATCCGCGGTGTATGCCATTGCGACCGTGAGCGATCCGCGTGGTGAGGCAGGTCAGGGGACGCCCTCCTATTACGGCAAGTCACAGGGCACGGATGCGAATATGTCCCTGCACCTCAAGCGCTACTGTTCATCCGACGACCTGGCGCAGGGGCTCTGCTCTTCCGTGTCCCGGCTGCCGAACGCCGACCAGCGTGCCGCCAGTCTGTTCGGCGCCGATACCCTGTCTGCGGATGGCGCAGTGGATGCAGCCAATGATTATGCGACCACGCTCATCCAGCCGGTAGCACCGGCGGCCCTGCGTGGCGAGCAGCTCTCCAGCCTTCGGGGACGTGAGGCCGCAACCCGGCGGCGGTCATACAACAGCCGTATGTCTCTCGCCCGTTGGGTCACGGGCTACGTCACATCTCTTGGCGTTCCGTCCGTCACGCTGACGCAGGACCAGAAGGCCGAAATGACGGCCGAGGGGCTCGCACCGCTCGACAAGGCGTCATGGCTGCAGGCCATGGCGCTGGAAGTCAATCGCAGGGTCTCCAGCGTAAGCTGGAACGCCTCGCTCCAGGCAATGCCTCCCGCGTCCGTCATGCGCGAAGTTGCCACCGAGATGGCGCAGTCCAATTACCTTGCGCTGCAGAACTACCGTCTCGGGCTCTACCTGGCGACCATGGGAGCTGCCCGGGTTGCGCAGGAAGAAGAGGTCGCCTTCAAGGACGGCCTGACACCGATGCCTTCCCCCACGATCAATCCCTAGAGGTTTGCCATGTCTGAGTCCCAGCAGAAAACCGGCGATATCGAGGATGTGCTGAAAACTCTTGATCGCGTGCAGTCGGAATACAGGAAGCAGGCACCCGGGCAGGCCGCCGCATATGATCGGCTGCGGCAGGAATCCCGTGAGCCTGACGTCCATAATGATCCCGGCTTCCGTACGCGCGTCGCATACGCCGTGCAGGATGTAGAGCGTCTTTTGGGACCGACGCTGAACGATGATCATCCGCTTCATGCGGAGATGACGGAGCGCGCGGCGCATTACCAGGGTCTGAACGAACCTGTGGTCGCTGCGATGATGCGTGAAACGCATCGCCTTCAGCAGCCAGAAGTAAACGCGATACGGACACTTGCCAGCGAACTGGTTGAAGGACGTCAGGATCCGGATCACCCGGACATCGCGCACACCATCGAGAACCTGAGGGCGACCGTCTTTCCCGAACCAGGGCACCAGCCAGCTCCAGGGCATGACCATGCGGCCGGGTCTGCGCACGATGAGAAAGGTCAGCCGGACAAAACCCGAGGAATGGCGTCGCCCGGGGAGGGCGCTCCGCCTGGACCGGAGCAGTCGGCCAGCAGCCAGCCCGGACAGACCCATACGACGGATCCTCAGAAGGACTTTCGAGAGAAACAGACAGGTCCGGCAAAAGATGCGCCGGAAAGCCGATCGACGATGGATGGCAACGGAACAAAGGAAAAGGCGGCAGCGAACACCCGGGAAATGAACGCGGCGGCCAGGGATCAGGAGGACGTCAAGGTTATTCGCGGTGGCGGCTTTGCCCGCCTCGCGGAAGCGATTGCCTCGCGCATTGATAGCCAGCCTGCGAACCCGGCATCATCATGGATGGAAAAGGCCGCCGATTTCAGCACCCGGCTGCACAACGCGCGTGACGAAAAGAGCCTGGAGGCGACCGAACGTCTGGGAAAGCAGGCGGTGGAGGCCCTGCGTGACCTCAGGGAGCGGCCAGCTTCCTCGATCATGGCGGCGATTTCAGATGCAGGAAAGGGCGACCCTGACGGTGTTGCCGGTGTGTTGTCGGAGATGAAGGCCGGTGGCCGGTATGCCGATCTGCATAGCCAGTTTGTGACGGAGAAACGGAATAACCAGGCGTTCGCGGCGCAACTGGAGAATGTCACCAGCAGGCTCGAAGCCTACGGAAAGGGAAGGGAAGCCGCCGAGGCAACAGGCCAGCGCATGGGAATGCCCGGCAGTGTGACGCAGCGCTTCACCCAGATCGATGCCGAGATCGGCAGAATTGCTGCCGAAGTGCCCGGAAAAAAAGAGGGAGCCAGTGCCTTGGAAGACATGAGCGAGAAGGTCCGCGAGATGATGCACAAGGCTGTGACTGCGGTCACGGACTTCATGACGCGGATGAATCCCGGTCCCACCGCCAGTCCTGCGCCGTGACTGTGCTGCTGGAGGACAAACCATGACGCCCTTTCGTCGCCCTGTATTCGCCATCCTGCCACTCCTGTTACTGTCGAGGCTTACCGTGTCCGCGGCAGCGCAGACGGTTGTTGCGACCGGTTCGGGAGATGCAGCCAGCAGCATGGGCTATAACGTGACATGGGACCTGCTTGATCCGGGCAGTGACTGGGCGGCGCAGGTCATCCGGTCTGTATTCCCGGTTTTCGGGCAGGATACGGGCGCGCCCAGCATCGGCAACGAGGCGACCGTCATAGGAACCATGATCGGGTGGTTCTCCGGGTTCGTCATGGCATTTGCGATGGCGGTCGTAAGCTATATCTACTTCATGAACATCCACCGGGGTGCAGAAACAGCGCAACTCCTTGGTAACAACCAGACCAGCATGTCAATTGTGCGGATCGGGATTGCGGCCATCCTGATGTGGCCGTTGCCGACAACCGGTTTCAATGCGGCGCAGGCCGTTGTCGTGCAGGGTTCGCTCTGGGGCATCGGTATGGCGAAGGTCGTCTATGACAAGGCGAAGCAGGCAATCGGACCAGACGGCAAGGTCATCGCACAGCCCCTTATCCCCGGCACAAAGGGGATTGTGACCGGTCTTGTGAAAAATGAGTTCTGCCGGGCCATTATTAACATTGCTGCGAATAACACGAACCTGATTGCAGCCCCGACCGGGCAGACCGTCCTGTCCGTGACCGGCGGGAAGATGGGAATCATCAACTATTCTTACAATATGGCAGCCGGCGCAGGAGACGGGACACCGGTTTGCGGGGCCGTAAGTCTGCAGGCGCCCAATACTGACGCAGTGAATCTGGCCGGTTTCCAGGTCGACCAGGCGGGTATGCAAAAACAGGTTCTTGATTCCGTGATCCTTGGCGACATTCGCAGCCAGGTTGCGCAGGTCGCGCAGAATTACTGGCAGACGAAAACGACAGCGTCCCTGGCCCCACTCATGACCATCATCGTCAATGCCACCAACGATTATGCGTCGCGTCTCACGACGCAGGCGGCACAACTGCGTTCGAAGCTTCAGGACACGGTCAACAATCAGACGCTCGCGCTCCACCAATGGGGGATTTCGACGAACGGAGATGCGGTCAACACCAGCAACCAGATGGATAATCTCGGGTGGACCGGCGCAGGAGCCTACTATCTCGAATTCGCGCGCCTCAATGGCCAGACCCTGTCTCTTATGACCGCAACGCCAACCATCACCACGCCATCCTATTCCGGTCTCGGAAACTATCTTGCCTCGGACATTGCGCCTCTTGTGCAGTCTGCGGACACCTTTATGGAAAACATCGACAGCATGGTTGCGACGCAGGATGGCGTGACCGCGCCGGGCGGGAATGCTGACCTGTACACGGGCGCGATACCGGGTGGAGACGGTGCGGGAGTGCTCGACCAGCTGTTCCGCGCCCTGCACCTGAACGATTACGCCCTGCAGATCGTGACCGGATTTATCGAGCCGTCCGGGACGAACGGCTACTGGACGGATCCGTTTGGCAATCTCATGTCACTTGGAAACTGGATGATCACGACCGCCCTTCTCACGATGGGCACTGCGTCGGTTCTTTCTTCTACGGCCGGGACCGTCGGTATCGGCGTGCTGTCGCTTCTGAGCGGGAATCCTGAAGGTGCCGTAGCGGCAGGGGCCGGGCACGCGCTAATGCACTTTTTTGGCGCGCCGATTATCGGCGGCTGTTTCGCCATGCTTAGTGACTGTTTGAAAAGTACCAAAACGGGGTGAAACCTTGAGTCAAGGTAAGGCAACTTCTCAAGGGTTTGGGTAGCCACCTCATAACCGTTAGGGTGCTAACTATTTATAGATATTTGGGTAAAAACTAAAAACAGGGTGCAATCCGAACCCTGTTTTGATACGATAGGAGAATGGAAATGAAGAAAGTCAAAAGTGCAATAACTAAAATCTTGTTTTATTTTCTGAAAGGCCACATTGAAGCAATAGCCTGCCAGCAAGTTCAGTTACATATGTTTGATTTTCATATGCCACTTTCTATGGAACAACGAAAGTCCCTTGATAAGAAGTACCCCGGTTTATTTCTTTAATTTTTTCATAAACGCTGATATAATCAGAGGATCCATAAAAATATATTTCCCACTTTCCTACATTTTCTGGAAGAAAGTGTAAATCAACCCAGTCTTTAGAACGCAATGATTGACCAACTATATAATCTGTTTTACGATCAATAATTATAGCGCCCCTACAATTCTCCATGGCATGATAGTCAATTTTTTTAAAACACGAGGGTATTTCCATAGATATTCTCCTACCTCACACCGGCACCAGCCTTCTCAGCATCAAGCGTATGAAGGCCAGCCGTATCATGCCGCAACTGTGCGACATGCTTCGTTCGTGATCTATGGTTAGCCGCCGGTAATCACCAAGCCAAGCGAAGCCTCGTTCTACCACCCATCTGTTTTTGGCTGGCACGAACCCGGTCTTGGCCGTGGTATGGTTCTGTCCGATCTCCAGCACAGCTTTGAAGGCGCTTTTGACAAAGCCAGTCAGGAGATTCCCTCGAAAACCCTTGTCAGCCACTACCTTTTCGACACGGGATTTCTTTACCCGCTTGCGATATTTGGTCAGCACCTTCTTGCCGCCCTTGGTGTCGTGGCGGTTGGCCGTGGTCATGGAAACATCAACCAACAGGCCAAGGCTATCGGTCGCAATGAAGCGTTTGCGTCCCTTCACGCGCTTGCCGCCGTCATACCCACGGGTCTCGGCACTGGCGCATTTGCCCGTTTTGACGCTTTGGCTGTCAATTACGAGCAATGAGGGCTGCTCATCCCTACCGGCGGCTTTTCTCACCATGCTGTATAGGTCGTAGTGGATACGTCGCCATCGGCCCCGCTTTTGCAGGTCAGCAAAATAGCCGTAAACCGTTCGCCACGGCGGGAAATCCTTGGGCAACCCACGCCATTTGCAACCATGCGTCACCACATACATGATGGCATCGACTACCCGGCGCATGTTTGTTTCCCTCGGACGGCCACCTTGCTTTGCCCTTGGGATGTGACGCCTGATTAACCTCCACTGTTCATCAGTGAGGTCCGTGTCGTAGCTCATTGGTATGAACACAACTCAAACATCGTTCCACTATATTAATGACGGTTGCTAAAAAATCAAGTTACATTTTTGTAATGTCGTTATAAATCAGTCTATTAGACTTGCCTGTAGTAGTGCAACCCTGCATGTGCTATTATATAGCTGCGCTTGGCAGCGCGTTTGAAACAAGGCGGCCCCTATGTCGGGTGGCCTGCCGAATACAACACCCGGACCTATGTCCAGCGGTGAACAGTGAGTGCTGTTTGTCGTCTATGAAAATAGGCAGGGCGTGGGTTCACCTTGTTTCACACGCTGCCAACCGCCCGACGCCAGGAGGCGTCGGTTGATCAAACACGTCCGTGGCAGGACGATGAAACATGGTGAATAATGATTCTTCAAAAGGTGGCGGAATCACCGCCATTCGTTGTGCCTATTCAGGAACATAACATAAACATACAACCCTTCGGTACTTACCCTCCAACCAAAACACAGCAATGGATACGCAAAATCTTTTTCGATACCCCGTTGGGATATATGAAATTGAGGCGCCCTTTCGTTGAAAAGTTCAAGCAGGAGTGTAAAGGAGGCCCGGTAGACTCCTACTTGTTTGGTATGAAGGTTAGGTTTTATCCGCAGGACAACCAGACTGATGCAAAATCGGCGGTATGCGGTAATTGCTACAACTCCAAAGAGTGGAGGTGGCTAGACAAGTGCCTTCCTACTGGTGGCACCTTCATTGATATTGGTGCCAATATGGGGTTCTTTTCCCTGTTTGCTGCTACCAAAAGGGCTACCATCATCGCCATAGAACCACAGCCTACTCTCTTTGAAAGGTTGTGCACCAACATGGCTCTCAACGGTATTGAGGGGTATCTAAGAGCCCGATCCGAAAGTTTTTGAACAATACCAGCCTGTTGTGATTCATCCGTCTTTGCAGAGAGATGGAGTGAATGGTGACATGGACTGGTATTGCCCGGCGCGAGTATAGCCGGGAAAGATTGCGATATCCATCGGACATGACGGACGGGGAGTGGACTTTGATCATGCCATTTGTGCCCCCGGCGAAACGGGGCGGTCGTCCGCGCACGACGGATATGCGCGAGGTGGTCAATGCGATGCTCTACATAGCCTCGGCCGGGTGTGCGTGGCGTCTGCTGCCGAAATGCTTTCCGCCGGTCTCGACCATCAGGCGCTATTTTTACGCCTGGCGTGATGCCGGAGTGTTCGAGGTCATGAATACGGTGCTGGTCATGAGCCTGCGCGAGATCGAGGGACGTGACGCCTCTCCGAGCGCGGGCGTGATTGACAGCCAGTCGGTGAAAACCACGGAAAGCGGCGGGATTTCGGGCTATGACGCGGGGAAGAAGGTCAAGGGCCGCAAGCGCCATATCGTGACGGATACCTGCGGCTTCCTGATCTTTCTCCTCGTTCATGCCGCTGATATCCAGGACCGTGATGGGGCCGTTGATGTTCTGGCAGCGATACGCAGGCGCTTTCCCTGGCTGCGCCACATCTTCGCTGATGGCGGCTATGCTGGCGACAAATTGCGATCCGCGCTCGCCTCCATGGGAAAATGGACCCTCGAAATCATCAGGCGGTCCGATACGGTGAAGGGTTTTCAGATCCTGCCGCGTCGCTGGGTGGTGGAACGGACATTCGCATGGCTGGGACGATGCAGGCGGCTCGCCAAAGATTGGGAACAATCCATTGCTTCCTCAACCGCATGGACATTGATCGCCTCAATCCGAATGCTCACACGACGGACAGCAAGGCATTGTCAGGGTTGAAAAACTTTCGGATCGGGCTCTAATCAAGGCTGCCGTAGGTGAAAGAGATGAAACCGGCACGTTGATCCAGACTAATATGGATTACGGTGGTGGCACCATTGGTCAGGGTAAAGGAGAAACCGTTCGTATTCGTCCTTTGCTGGATATATTGAAGGACTTGAACGTAAATAAAATTGATGTGTTGAAGATAGACATTGAAGGGTATGAGGATAAAGCTTTACTGCCCTTTCTGGCTACTGCTCCTGCCAGCCTGTTACCTGATCACATCATCATGGAATATAGTGAGCGTGATCGCTGGCAATCAGACCTGATGAGCAAACTGAAACAGGTTGGGTACCTCCGAAAGGCCCGCAGCCGAGGCAACATTCTTATGTCACGAAAATAGGTAAATCAGCGGGTAGGTGGTTCATAACCACCTACCCATTTTTGTGTGTTTGTTCGTTGGTATATCGGCGACAAATGCCACGTTTTGGGACTTTTCAAACAGTCACTTATGCCAGGCCTCACCATCGCCTATGTCATCCCGATGATCCCATTTGTCATGTGGATGTTTGCCGTGGCTGGATGGTTCATCATGGTCTGTGAGTCCGTGATTGCAGCGCCTCTGTGGATGCTCGCGCATATGACCATAAACGGGGAGGGGCTGCACGGTCATGCAAAACAGGGTTATGCCCTTCTGTTCAATGTCATCTTCCGACCGGTGCTGATGCTGTTCGGGCTTTTCCTCGGATATTTTATATTTGATTCAGTGTCGTGGCTGATCCACATGTGTTTCGGCATTGCGGCCGGACTGGTGCTGTCAAACGGTTGGATCGTGAGCAACTTCCTCGGCATGATTGTTCTGGTCAGCCTGTTTGTCATGATTCATGTCACTTTGGCGTTCATTTCATTCAGGATGATCTCGATCCTGCCCCAGCGGGTTCCCGCCATGATCGGATTTGGTGACGTGGACCGGGTCGACATCGACCAGTTCAGCCGGGACGCCGCCGTTGTCGGTATGGCAGGCACGTTGCTCTCGATTCAGCAGTCTCTGGCAGGAAATAAAGCAGATAATCAGAATGGGCCGGGACAGGGCAACGGTGGCATATCTTCTGGTGCTCGGGCCCTGATAAGTGATACAACAATGAAAAAGAGTGTCTGACTTTAGGGTCAGGAGGAACCGAGATGTCGAACTATGGTGGCCTGAGCGGGGCTGCAGCGTTCATGTTGGGGCGTGCATCGCACCAGTACGAACAGACGCTGGGAAACTCCATACAACGTGCGCTTTACGGCCGACGGTCTGCGCGACCGACAGAAGCCGATGAACTCGCTGACCTGCTTTCGCAGATGACAAGTTTACTGCGACAGAAGAACGCGGAATCTGACAGACTTGAGGAGCATCTGCTCAGATCCAGGGAATATGCTTCTGGTCTGGAGGCTCAGATCAAAGGCCTGAAAGACACCCTCGCTCTTGCAGATGCAGCAACTGCGCGGCAGGCAGCTCAACTCAAGGCTGCGGGGGACCGAGAGGAACGCTTGGCGTGCGATCTTGCGGCAGCCCACGACAAATACCATCGACTTAGCGATGATCATACAATGCTGAAGACCAAAGCCGAGAACATGGAACGACGCATTCGAGGCTATCTTTCCATGGAAGACGAGTGGAGAAAGCAGCAGTCCTAGTCGCAAGATACTTGGTCAGGATGGTCTCCTCTAAGCGGGAGACCATTCGTGAAACATTTCATTCTGCTTCTTGTTCTCTCCCCATGGCTTGCGGCATGCAGCGCTGGCAACGTGTCATCCGCTGCCCATGTGCATGGCCCAAAGGCTCCCCCAACCAGACATGCGCGTTATGATCCGCACGCTGCATACGGATCGACACGCGTAATCTGGACACCCCCCACGTACGATCGCGCCGGTACGATCGTCCGGCCTGATGATCCACGGGCGATGTCGGGGCGCGAGGATTATGAACACGCCTCCTGGGCAACAGGCGCTCAGGGCGGCGACAAGAACGCGCCACCCGGCACGTTCTGAGTGCTCCGCCGATCCTATCTATTCACCAGCGTAATGCAGATGGACTTGCGGTTACGGCCTGCGGGGAATGAGGCTGTCAGCGGTGGCGACAAATTGGCGGGCAGAACCCAGGCGGCGTTCGCGGATCTGCCAGTTGAGCCACGCGTTCTGAAACGCCACGAGTGCCAGAAATGTCCAGAAGGGCGCGAACTCCAGCGCAGCAAGGAGTTGGCTGCCCTTCCAGTGGGAAAGGAGCATTTCTCCGGCCCAGCCAAGAACCAGAACAACAGCGAGCATACTGGCAGCAAGCGCCCGTCTGTATGTCTCATGCTGTCTCTGATTGAGCAAGATCGCCACAACGCAGGGTTCGACGCAATATTCGGCAGCGATCGCGGCGATATCAATAGGGGTACCGTCTGGCGCCCGCGGGCCCTGCATACCGACTTTAGGCTTCAGTAATGCCTTCCCGAGGGCTTCAATCAGCGCGGCATTTCTCGTCACATCGGACCAGGCGACCAATGTACGTGGATCGCCAATCACGAGGCGGGCAAGCTTGCGCGTTCTTGCAAAAAAACGTCGCGGGCCGGTCTGGTCCTGTCGTGTCTTCATTGCGAGACCGAGGTGAGAAACGTGGCGACATCCGTGGGAACTCCATCGAGCCGGCCGATCCCGCCATTGCGGTGCATCCAGACGAACGTTGGTGTCCCTGTGAGCCCTATCTGCCGTGCAATCCGGGTATTACGGGCAAGCTTCTCCCCACTATCCGGTTCAGGTGCAGCCAATCCCGGGTTTAGACGACCGTTGACCCACGCTTGTGCCATCTCGTTTGCCGGGAGCGACAGCATGGCTTTCGCATTGACGGTACTGGCGCCGTTATCCTCGTAATCAAGCAACGACAGCGGGACTATTTTCAGGCGAACTTTCCCTGCATCGATTGCGGGCTGAAGGATATGCATCGCTTTCATCGAGTAGATACATTGCGGGTCTATGAACATCATGACTTCCGGGGCTGAAGGTGTCCCTATAAGGCCTCCCGAGAGACCCTGGAGCCCGGACTGTTCGTTAGCGTCGGATGAAGGGCCAGAGATACTGATTTCCGGTACGGCTCCCGAAATGCCCCTGATCTGGTCTTTTGTGATGTCCTGTCCAGTGGCGCCCCACATGCGGGCCGCGACTGCTGCCTTGCCATCCGGGGTCGCATAGACGACCTGAAAACGGTTATCCGCCCGAACAAACATTCCCCTGATGCCATCGACCGGTGCGAGATCGTGGGCGCGCGATCCGGCCAGGGAACGTAGGGTGTCGTATGGTACCGGGATCAGCGTGCCGCTAAGCACGATCGCATGGCTTTCCGGAGCGAAAAAGACGAGGAGTTCGTTCCGGGTATGGGCGATGCCAGCTTCGAACCCGTGGAAATCGGGTAATTTTTCGATGTTGGCCCCTGCGATGCCAAGATGGGCGACTGCATCGGTCCTATCTTTATCATTGTGTTCCAGGGGCGGCCCTATGGTATCGCTCCTGGACTCAATCGGAGTAGACACAGAGCATTGCTGTCCTCGCGCTGGCGCGTGCATGAGCAGGAGAAATGGCAACACGTAGAAACTGCGCATGGCGGACTCCGGACAATACCTATGTCCCGTACGCCCTGATCATGCGACTGCGATTAAAAAATCATTCCTTTTCGTTCCCCCTTTCTCGAGACAGGGGATTTTCAAAAGGGGGGTTGATCGGGGAGAGAATAAACGTCTCTCCTGCTTCGCTTCCTAACTCCTCGACCGACATCTCGCTTATCATTTTTACAAGAATATCAACGCGGAGTTGCAAATAATGGGAATTCGGGTGGTCGTCTTTCAGCTGACGGCCTTTTTCGTGGCAAAGCACCAGAATGGGGTGCAATGATCTTGCCTGCTCACGCCTGGCAGTTGATGTTTTCACTGGAGAAGCAATGTATTCAATATTGCATCTCAGCGCTAAGAGCCCGATCCGAAAGTTTTTCAACCCTGACAATGCCTTGCTGTCCGTCGTGTGAGCATTCGGATTGAGGCGATCAATGTCCATGCGGTTGAGGAAGCAATGGATTGTTCCCAATCTTTGGCGAGCCGCCTGCATCGTCCCAGCCATGCGAATGTCCGTTCCACCACCCAGCGACGCGGCAGGATCTGAAAACCCTTCACCGTATCGGACCGCCTGATGATTTCGAGGGTCCATTTTCCCATGGAGGCGAGCGCGGATCGCAATTTGTCGCCAGCATAGCCGCCATCAGCGAAGATGTGGCGCAGCCAGGGAAAGCGCCTGCGTATCGCTGCCAGAACATCAACGGCCCCATCACGGTCCTGGATATCAGCGGCATGAACGAGGAGAAAGATCAGGAAGCCGCAGGTATCCGTCACGATATGGCGCTTGCGGCCCTTGACCTTCTTCCCCGCGTCATAGCCCGAAATCCCGCCGCTTTCCGTGGTTTTCACCGACTGGCTGTCAATCACGCCCGCGCTCGGAGAGGCGTCACGTCCCTCGATCTCGCGCAGGCTCATGACCAGCACCGTATTCATGACCTCGAACACTCCGGCATCACGCCAGGCGTAAAAATAGCGCCTGATGGTCGAGACCGGCGGAAAGCATTTCGGCAGCAGACGCCACGCACACCCGGCCGAGGCTATGTAGAGCATCGCATTGACCACCTCGCGCATATCCGTCGTGCGCGGACGACCGCCCCGTTTCGCCGGGGGCACAAATGGCATGATCAAAGTCCACTCCCCGTCCGTCATGTCCGATGGATATCGCAATCTTTCCCGGCTATACTCGCGCCGGGCAATACCAGTCCATGTCACCATTCACTCCATCTCTCTGCAAAGACGGATGAATCACAACAGGCTGGTATTGTTCAAAAACTTTCGGATCGGGCTCTAAAATCGCCTGAACCAGCGTCAGGCATAGCTGTCCGGATTGTTCGTCATCGATAAGCTCGAAACGCGAGCGAAGTTCATCAAACTTCATGTCATCCTCACACGGATCAAGACGAACACACTGAAGCAACGTGGTGCACCGTTGCCATGTTTCTTACGGAGCGCTGGAGCGGCATAACCCGATATACTTTGCTATTATTGACGATTTTTGTCGTGATTTAATCTGGTCACATAGCTCCACGGACTCATGATCAGGCTGCTCAATCTACACGATTCCGTCTTGTTGTAACGTATATCTCATCATTGTTACCAAGTGTATCGTCTATGTTCTGCGGGCAACGCATGTTCGAAACATCCAGAGTGCTCTTTGGCTGATCGATTGACACTCACGCCTGAGTGGCGAGAAAAAGGGTCTTCTACGTCATCTTCCGACCGGGTTGTGGCTTGAGGCCACCATCAATGTGCTGGATGATTGACGTATCGGAAGACATCCGCATCGTACCATCCGACCTATAGATCGCAGGCAATGATCCATGCATGCTCCACGCGGCGTTGCAAAAGGCTGAAAGGAGTTCAGAATATCTGTACTTGAATAATAGATCATGTTAGCATCATGCGATGCGCAGGACCAATATGACATCCAGAAGATCAAGGAGCGCCGTTCCCCCAGGGAAAACAATACAGCTTGGACTGTTCCCGCTATCTGTCCAGTTGCGTCGTATTCAACCCAGTTTCAATGAGTGGCGGTATTACGGACTGTCAGTTCAGCCCGACCTGTTCGGTGGTGCCGCGCTTGTTCGTAACTGGGGCAGGATCGGGACAGCTGGCACCCAGCGCGTGGATCTCTATCCCGACGAAGGCGCCGCGGTGAATGCTCTGACCGCGATGATCCGTTATCGCTTGAAACGCGGCTATATCGTTACACAGTCATGACTGGCTGCATTACCTGCAGGGGTAATCCGGTGTGATCATCAGACAGGTGAAAGAGATAAATACTGTATCCGCTCACCACGTCATGGAAAATTCGTGTGTGGATATATTCGGACTAAAAAACTTATCATCGACATTGAGGTGAGCCGTAGTTTTCGTGAAAGGCCCGCTGCATAAGCCAGTTTACGCCGTCTGATAGCGTAATCAGGGGCAGGCTCCGCCGCATACAATTTGCGTAAAACTTGATGTTCATGGTGCAATGTGATCGATGTAGGCAACGTGCCGCAATATATAATTCAGCTTTCGATACGCCATATTTTGCCGATTGCATAAAGACTTACACTCCGGCAATGTTATTCGGTAAAAATATAGCGGAGAGGCTTTATCATGGACCAATCGGACGACCTATCCCCGGCAATTGTAATTGCCATGAGCGACATCGTGGCAGCGCATCTCGGCAATACCAATACCTCTCTGCCGACAGAACATGTCCCGGCGTTTATCCGCGATGTCTACGCTGCTATCCGCGAAACAACACCGGCCCCAGAGAAAAACAGCAGCACTCCGGCCCAGCAGCCCGCAGTTCCAGTCGGGCAGTCGGTATTTCCTGACTACATCGTCTGTCTGGAAGATGGCAAAAAACTCAAAATGCTCAAGCGTCACCTGCAGACAAGGTATGGAATGACGCCAACGCAATACCGAGAGAAGTGGCAGCTTCCTATGGATTATCCCATGGTTGCTCCGGAGTATGCCAAAATGCGGGCGGCTCTGGCGCGAGACGCGGGCCTTGGACGTAAGGTTTTGGTGCCCCAGACCGCTCCCGTGGACGAAGCAACCGCAGCACCTTCTGTCGATAGTGCGACGAAAGAAGTGTTGGTCGACACTGCTGAGGCTGTAGTACCCCCCAAAAAAACGATTTCGAAGCGATCCAGGTCGTCGGCAACTGAAACAGGATCTTCTGCGGCATCGCCAAAGAAAACGCCGGGTTCCAAGACTTCAGCGAGACCGCGTGGGGTACGGAAGACCGGCACGAAAGCAAAAGGGGCCAAGGTCTGACTGATCAGCCCGGCCTATCGGGCTTGGTTATAAGGCAGTCAGGCATCACCCGAACTTCAGGATGATCAGATGATGAATGTCCATGAGGAAGGTGATCGAGTTATCATTGAGCCAGTTCGCGCCACACCGCCCAAACTGGAAGATCTCGTCGCCGGGATTAGCGATCTGAACGGGCATGATGAAATTGACTTTGGACAGTCTGTAGGTGACGAAAGCTGGTGAGCATCAAATCCCAGGTCACGTGGGTTCCTGATTGCGGCGACATTGTTTGGTTGGAATTTGATCCTCAGGCAGGGCGGGAACAGGCTGTGCATTGGCTAGCGGTGGTTCTCGCCCCTGCGAGTTATAATGCCAAAGCGGGGATGGTGCTTTGCTGCCCCATGATCACTAAAATCAAAGGCTATTTGTTTGAGGTGGCCGTGGTCGGAAAACCCGCCAGTGTGGTCCTTTCTGATCAGGTGAGAAGTCTGGATTGGCGGGTGCGGAACGCGAAGCTCAAAGGAAAGCTCTTCAGGCCGGGAATATGGATCAACTGACAGACTGATCCTGCAACCGGATTTCCATGTCTTATAATATTTGTTATGCCAACAAACAGTTCAGGTTGCCTCCTGCGGGTGATGTATGGAAGTCGCTTAGCAGTCTGTCGGGTTGGGAATGTTAACAGATCATAACCTCTAGTTAACGATAAGCTGAAATGCAGTCTAATCTGGCCGTCGCATCAGCCTAAGCCATTCTTTGGCAGCGCCCGAAAGATAGCCGCCGCGCCGCCAGGCAAGTGTCATATGCCAGAGCATGTCCGGATCATTGAGTGCGATGGCCCGAATGCCGTCGTGCTGACGGGTTTCCACCATCATGCGGGGTAGGAAGCCAATGCCCAGTCCCGCCGCGATCAGGTCAAAAAGGAATTCAACCTGTGTTGAACGGGCCGTGACCTTTGGCGTAAAGCCGCTGCGACGGCAGGCCGCAAGCACGATCTGGTTCAGTGAAAATCCTGTCTCGAACAGCAGAAAGGGAGAATCAGCGAATGCGGTAATCGAGACTGATCTACGCGCCATCAGCGGATGGCCCGCCGCGACCACCGCTACAACAGGTTCCACGCAGACATCTTGCCATGAGAACTCATCGGGAAAGGGAAGAAGCAGGCCAGCAAGATCAATCTCGCCCGCGCGCAGCAGGTTCATCAGATCCTGGCAGCCGCGTTCGATCAACTGGATCTTGATACCGGGATAACGGTCACGGAACGCCACGAAAGTCGGCGCGAACAGCGTGTCGCTGCCGATCGGTGGCAGGCCAAGCCGCAATTCACCGTGCTTCAGCCCACGCAATTCCCGCAGTTCCACCAGCAGGTCGTCGCGTTCAGCCAGGATCGTCTGGGCCCGGCGCAGGACCACATCGCCAGCATCAGTCAGCGTGATACCCGGGGCCGCCCGGTCGATCAGGACAAGGTCCAGTTCATCTTCCAGCCGCTTCACCGCCTTGCTTACGGTTGACTGGGTGGACAGCACCGCCTTGGCCGCCTGCGAGAAACCACCTTCGCGCACGACCGCGATAAACAGTCGTAATATATTGATATCCATATTCTATTCCATATCGGACTTATGTTCATTCATCCAATTCGTTTTTTTCACGTCCACGTCATTTCCCGCGCTGCATCCAGGGGAATAATCCTCTCTCCACCGGCCGCAGAGCCGGGCAAGGGGGAGGAGTTCGTCACATGGCGACTGGAACCGAAGACTTTGGTGACTTTGACTATATTGTAATCGGCGCGGGCAGTGCGGGTTGTGTACTTGCAAACCGTCTCAGTGCCGATCCACGCAACAGGGTGCTGGTTCTGGAAGCCGGCGGCAACGACAACTGGATATGGATCCATATCCCGGTCGGGTACCTGTTCGCGATGGGTAACCCGCGTGCGGACTGGATGTTCAGGACCGATCCGGAATCCCATCTGGGCAACCGCGTGCTGAATTACCCGCGTGGACGGCTGCTGGGCGGGTGTTCGTCTATCAACGGCATGATCTACATGCGCGGGCAGGCCGCCGATTATGATGGCTGGCGGCAGATGGGCAATACGGGATGGGGATGGGATGATGTCCTGCCCTATTTCCTCAAGGCAGAAGATAACTTCGCGGGTGCCAGCGCCTTTCATGGCGTGGGTGGGCCGCTGCATGTTGACCGGCAGCGGTTGCGGTGGAAACTGCTTGATGCCTTCCGCGACGCCGCCGCACAGGCGGGCATCCCGAAGATAGACGACTTCAACCGGGGTGATAACGAAGGGTCATCCTATTTTCAGGTAACGCAGAAAAACGGGTTTCGCTGGAGTGCGGCGCGCGGCTACCTGCACCCGGTCATGAAACGGCCCAACCTGCGCGTGCAGATCGGCGCACTGGTTCATCGCATCCTGTTCCGCGATGGTCGCGCAATCGGGGTGCGCTTTGAAGTCAACGGTGTGGTCCGGACTGTTCATGCCCGTGCCGAGGTAATTCTGTCGGCCGGCGCTATCGGGACGCCTGCAATCCTTCAACGTTCGGGCATCGGGCCGGGGGAACGACTACAGGAGTTTGGCATCGAGGTCGTACGGGATCTGCCCGGCGTGGGTGAGAACCTTCAGGACCACCTGCAGATCCGCAGCGCTTACAGGGTCAGCGGTGTTGAAACGCTCAACACCGAAGCCGGATCCCTGTTGGGCAAGGCGAAGATCGGCCTGCAATATCTGCTGACCCGGTCCGGCCCCATGTCGATGGCGCCAAGCCAGCTGGGTATCTTTGCCCGCTCCGGCCCCCGCTATGCGACGGCCAACCTGGAATATCATGTCCAGCCGCTCAGCCTTGCGGCCTTCGGCGGCAATCTTGATCCGTTTCCAGCCTTTACTGCGGCGGTGGCCAATGTCCGCCCCGAAAGCCGGGGCAGCGTCCACCTTAAATCTGCTGACCCAGCCGTGCCGCCCGCCATCCACCCCAACTACCTCTCGACGGAAGAAGACCGACGCGTGGCGATTGAGTCCGTACGCCTGACGAGACGGATAGTGGGGCAATCCGCACTGGCACGCTACCGGCCAGAGGAGTTTCGTCCCGGTCCGTCGGTACAGAGCGATGCCGATCTGGAACAGGCGATCGGGGAAATCTCCACCACTATCTTTCACCCCGTGGGCACCGCCGCCATGGGGCAGGGATCGCAGGCCGTGGTTGACCACGAACTGCGTGTACATGGCATGGCGGGGCTTCGTGTCGCGGATGCCTCGATCATGCCGCGCATTACCTCGGGCAATACCAATGCCCCGAGCATCATGATCGGTGAGAAAGCGTCGGCAATGATCCTCAATGCCGCCAGATTACCGTCAACCCCGGCGCTTGTCGCCTGAAGCAAGGACTGATTACATGCCTCTTATTCGTTTTGACATGCTTGAAGGCCGTTCCGAAAAAGAACTGACCGCCATACTGGATGCCGCCCATCAGGCGATGCTGGACGCCTTCGGCGTGCCGCCACGTGACCGGTACCAGATCATATATGAACACAAGAAAAGCCGTGTGCGCATTGAGGATACCGGACTGGGTATTGCGCGTACTGACGATGTGATGATCATCTCGGTTACCACACGTCCGCGCACGGTCGATGAAAAAACCGCCTTCTACCGCCTGTTGACCGAGGCCCTGACCGAAAAGTGTGGCATCGCGTCCAGCGACGTGATGGTCAACTATGTTGAAAACACGGATGCCGACTGGTCTTTTGGTAACGGGGAAGCCCAGTTCCTGACCGGCAAGCTCGGGACGCCTAAAGTCTCGTGATTTGAAGACGGACAAGGCCGAGATCCTGACTCGGTCTTGTCTTTTAAGTATATCACAATCCTCGTCCATATAGACAATATCTTGCGCGGTTGTCGTAACGAATGCACTGCGATGAAATCATTATTTTCAGTGACCAAAAATAGACGTCTTTTATTCTATCTGACCGGCCGTTGTGCAAATCCTAAGGGGTATTATGCATTAGGCGCGAGTATGGCGGCTGTACACATGGCTACACCGATTATCCTTTCCATAATCAATAAACAGGGGAACGGACCAATGAGTTTTTACCAGACCCTCAACCCGACCACGGAAACCGTGGAACGCACGTTCGAACTTCACACCGCCGCGCAGATGAAGGCGATTATCGATCGCGCGGACCATGTGTGGAAGACCGACTGGAAAAAGCGCGACATCGCAGTCCGCAAGGTCATCATGTCAAAGGCCGCCGACCTGCTTCGCCGTGACCGCATGAGACATGCACGCCTGATCGCGACCGAAATGGGTAAGGCGTTGCCTGACGCGCTGGAAGAAATCGACATCACTGCCGACATCCTCTCTTACTATGCCGAGGGTGCGGAGAAATTTCTCGCTCCCACGACCCTGAAGGTCAAGGAAGGCCATGCAAAGATCATCAACCAGCCGCTTGGCGTAATCTACTGCATCGAGCCCTGGAACTTCCCCTATTACCAGCTTGCCCGCGTGGCGGGGTCGAACCTGATGGCAGGCAATGTGGTCATCGCCAAGCACGCGCCCAACGTGCCGCAATGCGCGCTGGCCTTTGAAAAGCTGTTCCATGACGCGGGCGCGCCTGTGGGCATCTATACCAACATCTTCCTCAACAACGACCAGTCCGCCGAACTGATCAAGGATTTCCGTATCCGTGGCGTCGCCCTGACCGGCAGCGAACGCGCGGGCCAGACGGTTGCGGCCGAAGCGGGTGCGGCGCTGAAGAAGGACACGATGGAACTGGGCGGCAGCGATGCCTTCATCGTGCTCGATGACGCGGACCTTGAACTGGCAATCAAATGGGCGACATGGGGCCGGTTCGCCAATAACGGGCAGGTCTGCACGGCGGCCAAGCGGATGATCGTGCATGAGAAGGTCTACGACGCCTTCCTCGCGGGTCTGAAAACCGCGATCACGCAGTTCCGCATTGGCGATCCGCTGGCTGAGGGTACCACCCATGGCCCGATGAGCAGCAAAAAGGCGCTCGACACCGCACTTGCGCAGACCGACGAAGCCGTCAAAGCAGGGGCAACTCTGGTGGCTGGTGGCAAGCGAATGGACCGCAAAGGCTTCTTCATGGGACCGACCATCCTGACCAATGTGTCAAAGGACAACCCGGTCTTCTATCAGGAGATTTTCGGCCCGGTCGCTGTGGTACATAAGGTTGCCTCGGAACATGAGGCCATCGAACTGGCCAATGATTCTCCTTACGGCCTCGGCGGGTCCGTGTTCTCCCGTGATCTTACACGTGCCGAAAAAGTGGCTGAACAGGTCGAGACCGGCATGATGTTCATCAACACCGCGACGGCTGCTGCACCGGAACTGCCCTTTGGCGGGATCAAGAATTCGGGATTTGGCCGCGAACTGTCCTTCCTCGGCATTGAGGAGTTCATCAATCGCAAGCTGATCCGCGTCGCCTGACAGGCATGATGCCGTTTCCTGTCCCGGATAAACTCCTGTCCGGGACAAATCTGCACTGCCCAAAAAGGCAAATGTCAACAGTGGTCGAGTGATACTGGCGAATGGAGCATGTCTGCTTTGCGAACCGGACAATTAGGCATCAAATGGCAGACATGAGGGCGACTGTCGCCCGTCCGCTTGTTCCATCAAACGGAAAATTCGTTCCGTTCCAAGGAACGAAAAGCTGCACGGAAGAGAGGTTATCGAAAGATAGCCTGTGTGGTAGAGTTCTGCTTCAGGAAACAGGGATTTTTCTTAAGTATGAAATTGCGGCAACTTGGTAAGAGCGGCTCTCAGGTATCCGAAATCGGTCTTGGGTGTATGAGCATGTCCGGCATGTATGGTCCGGCTGATCGGAAAGAAAGCATCGCTACCATCCATGCCGCGCTGGACGCCGGGATCACGCTTTTCGACACCGGCGATTTCTACGGCATGGGCCATAACGAGATGCTGATCGGTGAGGCGATCAGGGATATTCCTCGCGACAGATTCCTCGTCAGCGTCAAGTTTGGTGCAATGCGCGACCCGGGTGGCAACTGGGGTTCCTACGACGCGCGGCCTGCTGCCATAAAGAACTTCCTGGCCTATACCCTGCAACGGCTCGGGCTGGATCATATCGACATCTACCGGCCTGCACGGCTGGACCCGGCAGTGCCTATTGAAGAGACGATTGGCGCCATCGCCGAGATGGTTCAGGCCGGTTATGTCCGGCATATCGGCCTTTCGGAAGTTGGCCCGGAAACCATTCGGCGCGCGGCTTCCGTCCATCCGATCAGCGACCTTCAGATTGAATATTCGCTGATTTCGCGTGGTATCGAGGACAAAATTCTTCCTATCTGTCGTGAACTCGGCATCGGCATAACAGCCTATGGCGTGCTCGCGCGTGGTCTGATCAGCGGGCACTGGCAAGGGGCAAAGGGGCCAGGGGACTTTCGGGTTCGGAGCCCCCGCTTTCAGGAAGGCAACGTCGAGCGTAATCTGGCTCTCGTGGAGACATTACGCGGAATTGCAGCCACCAAAGACGCAAGTGTGGCCCAGTTGGCAATCGCCTGGGTGGCCGCACAGGGTGACGACATCGTGCCACTTGTAGGAGCCCGCCGGCGCGATCGTCTCTCCGAGGCGCTGGGAGCGCTCGATCTTACGCTGACGCCCGACGATCTGGCTGCTATCGAGAAGGCTATTCCCAAAGGGGCTGCAGCCGGGGAACGCTACGATCCGAAACAGATGGCGGTACTCGACAGCGAGAAATCGGGGTTGGGGAAGGGTTAGGCGTAAGATAGAGCTGGTGCGGGTATCTGGGCTGCACGGCTCTTATCTTTACCACCCTCACAGGCGGCGCTCTTCAGCTTTTTTCAGATTGGCAGATACAGACACTTACGTCCGCTTTTCGGAATTTAGCATGATGCTTCCTGTGCCCGTCATGACGGCATATCCCGTCAATCCGCTACACTCCCAACTGACAGATCATATGGGTTGGAACGATCGATCGCCCATAACCCCATAAACGGGCCGGAAAACCGAACCAGAAAAACTTGGTTTTGTGCTAAAGAGGAGTATGTCCGACCGCTACTATTCTGATCTTCGCGCACTGTGCTGTATTATCGATCGAGGCAGTTTCGTTGCCGCTGCGAGAGAACTTTGCGTGTCGCGTTCAGCGCTCAGTGAAACGATCCGCCGACTGGAAAACTTTGTTGGCGTTCAGCTCCTGAACCGAACGACACGCAGTGTCAGCCCCACGCCCGCAGGAGAACGTCTGGCTGTGCGGTTTGGACTGGCGTTCGAAGAAATCGGGGCCGCTTTAAGCGAGGCCGGTGCAATGGGCGGCGAAATCGCTGGTCCGGTGAGAGTTCACGCGCAACGTCTTGGTTATGAGCTTTTTCTAAAACAGCTCCTGCCTGACTTTGTCCGACGTTTCCCCCGGATCAGCGTCGAGGTGCAGATCGACGATGCCGAAGTAGATATCGTACAGGAACGGTTCGACGTCGGCATACGGCTTGGGGAAATGCTGGATCAGGATGCTATTGCGTTCCCGCTTCAGTCCGGTTTGCGGCAGATTGCCGTTGCCGCCCCGGCTTACCTCGAACGGCACGGAGCGCCACTCCATCCGCGGGAGCTCCGCGATCATCTCTGTCTCGGTTTTCGCTGGCCGGGGCATGCTGCCCTGTACAACTGGGAATTCTGTGAAAACGGCGTCTGGTTCTCCGTGGCCGTATCCGGTCCACTGACCTTCAATGATCAGAGGGCAGCGCTTGATGCCGCCGTTGCTGGCGCGGGCATCGCATTATGGGTTGAGAGCGAGGTCCAGCCGCTCATCAAAGCCGGCCATCTTGTTCCCTTGCTGACAGAGTATTCCGCCGCTTTTCCAGGCTTTGCGCTTTACTATCCTCCGCATCGTCATCGCTCGACTGCGGTGAAGACCTTCATTGCCGCTGTGCGCAGTGCGAAGAAGCCGTGACCGATTGTACCTGCCCAGCCGTACAACACATCCCGAATATCCGGTATTAAACTTACGGCCCGGTCACTCCAGATGATGTTCTCGACATCAGAGGAGGTTTGTATGGATACGGAAAACACAGCAGGAAATTTTGCAGGCAAGGTCGCGATTGTCACCGGCGCTGCAAGCGGGATCGGCCGCGCAACTGTGGAGCTACTTCATGCGCGTGGTGCATCGGTGATCGCGGAGGACTACGATCCCGGTGTCAACGCTCTTGCCCGGCCTGGCATCTTCCCACTCGTCGGGGACGTGGCAGCAGAAGGCGCTGCCCGACTGGCCGTAGCAACGGCCGTCGAGCAGTTTGGTCAGCTGGATATTCTCGTAAATAATGCGGGCATCATCATCAACAAGCTGGTGGTGGACATGACTTCTGAGGACTGGGACCGCATCTTCGCCGTCAATATCCGGGGCGTGTTCCTGCACTCGCGTGAGGCGATGCGTGCGATGATCCCGAACGGGAGCGGAGCTATCGTCAATGTCGGATCCTATGAGAGTGTCCGATCTTCTGTGTATAATTGATCTGGTCCATACTTCACCGAAAGGAAGTATGAATGACCATCTCGATGGAAATCCTCGACGAATTGCTGACGGGCGTGAAGCGTCCTGAAGACCTGCTCGGAGACAGCGGGTTGCTGAAGGAGCTGAAAATTCGGCTCATGGAGCGTATGCTGGGTGCAGAGTTGAGCGCGCATCTGGGCTATGAGGAAGGCAAGGCTGCCCCGCCGGGCCAGTCGAACCGGCGGAATGGCTCCACGACCAAGGTGCTGAAAGGCCAGGACGGCGCCTTTCCGGTGACGGTGCCGCGCGACCGCGACAGCAGCTTTGAGCCGGAGCTTATAAAGAAGGGCCAGACCCGGATCGACGGGATCGACGACAGGATCATCGGTCTCTATGCCGCCGGTCTGACGGTCCGGGACATCCAGACCCATCTGCTTGATCTTTATGGCCTGAAGGTCTCTCCCGACCTGATCAGCCGCGTCACCGATGCCGTGCTGGACGAGGTCCGGGAGTGGCAGGGCCGGGCGCTGGATCGGATGTATCCCATCGTGATCTTCGATGCCCTTCGGGTAAAGATCCGCGATGCTGACAGCCGGACCGTTAAAAACAAGGCGGTTTACGTTGCTCTCGGTGTCACCCGCGAGGGAGTGCGCGAGGTTCTGGGGCTCTGGATCGCCGAGAATGAAGGCGCCAAATTCTGGCTTTCGGTCATGAACGAGTTGAAGAACCGGGGCATCCAGGACATCCTGATCGCGGTCGTGGACGGGCTGAAAGGCTTTCCCGAGGCCATCACCGCCGCCTTTCCCGAGGCGATGGTTCAGACCTGTATTGTTCACCTGGTGCGCCACAGCCTGAACTTCTGCTCATGGAAGGACCGCAAGGCCGTGGCTGCCGACCTGCGCCGGATCTACGGGGCGGCGACCGCTGACATGGCGGCCGCAGAGCTCGATGCGTTCGAGGAGAAATGGGCCGGGAAATACGCGTCGATCGCCCCGGCATGGCGCCGGGCATGGCCAGAAGTGATCCCGTTTTTTGCCTTCGATCCGGCGATCCGCAAGATCATATACACTACGAACGCCATCGAGAGCCTGAACCGGGTCATCCGCAAATCGATCAAGACGCGCGGTTCGTTCCCGACCGACGATGCCGCAACGAAGCTGATCTACCTGGCGATCCGCAGCTTCGAGAAAGACGGGCGGAATGTTCGGGAATGGTTTGCAGCCCGCAACCAGTTCGCCATAATGTTCGGCGAGCGCTTCGCCGCTTGAGTATCTGAAAACCCATGGGCCAGGCCAGATACACAGACTTCAGGACACTCCCGATCCTATGCATGCTTTCAGACCTTTCCATCGATCGCAGCTTATGCCGCGTCGAAGGGTGCCCTTGCCCAGTTCACTCGGACACTCGCAGTGGAAGCAATTGGTCATGGGATCCGGGTGAATGCCGTGGGCGCGGGAGATACCGTCACCAATATTCTCAACCATATTCACGCGGACGGCCCATCAGCCCTTGCGGACTATGGCAAACACGCTCCTATCGGACGCGCGGCTCAACCAGAGGAGATCGCCAGGGTGATCGCCTTTCTCGCATCCGACGAGGCCAGCTTCATGGTCGGGTCGATCACAATGGCAGACGGTGGGAAAAGCGTAGTACTTCCCGCCTGATCAAATCATTTCCGCTTTCCACTCTCTCCCTGCTTGTCATGGCCACGTCTGCTTTGCGGAACGGGCTATGACCGAGCGGATGACTGGGATGAAGGCGTAAGCAGACATCACGAACTTGGATTATCCTGCTGACACAACATTCAATGAAAATTCCGGGCCTTCACAAAGATATTTTCGACAGACCTGTCCTGATCTAGGTTGGAGAAAGCCTGCAGCGACCGATTCCCCACATCGGCCAGCAGGTGGGAAAGATCCACGATCTCACGCGTCACGAGATGCACCACCTCCCCTTCCTTCTGCAGTCGCCCCACAACTCCCAGCATCTGTCCTGACAGGACTACACGACGGAAACGCTCGAACATATCGGGCCAGATAATCACGTTGATCGCCGCCGTCTCATCCTCCAGCGTCATGAACACCACGCCCTCGGCCGAACCGGGCCGCTGACGGACCAGCACCAATCCTGCCACCGACAGGCTGCTCCTGTCCCGGGCCTCCAGGGCCTGCCGGCACGTCACCATCCCGCGTTCGCTAAGATCATCGCGCAGGAAAGCCACGGGATGATCCCGCAGGGTCAGGCCAGTGCGGTTGTAGTCGCGCGCGACCTCAGCCCCGTCCCGCATGGGCTGGAGCAGCACCTCAGGTTCTTCCGCCTCACGCATGACGGCGGCCGCGGCAAACAGCGGCAGAGGTTCGTCACGTAGTGCTTTGATCGCCCACAGCGCCTCGCGCCGGGCCAGACCCAGCCCCGGCCGGAAAGCGTCCGCCTCGGCCAGATGGGTCAGGGCCACCCCCTTCACCCCTGCCCTACGCCACAAATCGTCGACCGAGGCAAAGGGGCGGTTGCCCCGCACCGCCACGATGCGGGCGGCATCCTCATTGGCCAGCCCTTTCACCAGGTTCATACCCAGACGGACGGCAAACAGCCCGTCATCCCGCTCCGGGCCTTCAAGCGTGCTGTCCCAGCGCGAGGCGTTGATGCAGATCGGTCGGATCTCGACCCCGTGCTCGCGCGCATCGCGCACAAGCTGGGCCGGGGCGTAGAATCCCATGGGCTGGCTGTTCAGGAGGGCTGCCAGAAACACATCCGGATTGGCGCATTTCATCCAGGATGACGAATAGGCAAGGATGGCAAATGAGGCGGCATGGCTTTCGGGAAAGCCGTAACTGCCAAACCCCTCCAGTTGCTGGAAAATGCGCTCGGCAAAGGTCTCGGGATAACCGCGCGCCGTCATGCCCTCGATCAGGCGCGTGCGGAAGCGCGAGACCGTGCCGGTGTTCTTGAAGGTGGCTATGGCGCGGCGCAGCTGGTCGGCCTCGGAGGCCGAAAACCCGGCGCAGACCATGGCCACCTGCATCACCTGTTCCTGGAATAGCGGAATGCCCAGCGTCTTCCTGAGCACCTTTTCGAGTTCCGGCGTCGGGTAGACTTCCTTTTCCTGCCCGGCCCGCCGGCGCAGATAGGGATGCACCATGTCGCCCTTATGTGGACGGCCTTTACGATGCAAGAGGTCACATTGATTGCATTGTCGTATCTTTCTTCTGCGTATTTTCGCTCCAGCGAAATGCACTGATACTGTCATGATGTGGAGATCCGGTCAGATGCGCCCTTATGTCCGGCCTGTTTATGCGAAATCCTTCGCTGGCCATCATGGGTGTTCGCTTGCGTGTCAGGCACCAATCTGGATCTCGTGCTCAATGGCACATGGGGACATTCGGTATTGCCTGAACTGCTTCTGATTACAGTCTTTCCCATCACGCGGTCAGTGCATACTGCCGGATCTACCGGAGCTTATTCCGGTATCCATCATCCTGGTGGTACATGTCAGACTATAGCGACACTGCGACCGGCCGGACGATAGATCTCTTTGCGCGACAACAAAACCCAGATGATCCGGGCCAGCTTGTTGGCTAACGCCACGGTTGCCAGACGGCCCGGGCGACGTTCCAGAAGCTTGCAAAGCCATACTCCCGCAGCGCTATCCCATTTCTGTGCGCGGTAAAGCATGGATGTTGCGCCCAGAACGAGCATCTTTCTTATTTCCCGGTTGCCCGTTTTGGTAATTCTGCCCAATCGGGTTTTTCCGCCCGATGAATGCTGGCGCGGTACGAGACCAAGCCAGGCTGCGAAGTGCCGGGCCGTATCGAAAGCCCCAATATCGGTAACAGACGCGACAATCAGGGAGGCGGTTACCGGACCAATGCCCGGGATGGTCAAAAGACGGCGAGCATCTTCATCCTGTTTGGCATGTGTCCGGATACCTCCTTCCAGGTTTTCTATGCTTTCGTTCAGTCGACCATACTGTTCAAAGAGCAGCATGGTTGTCTGTTTCAGGGCATCAGGCAGATTGGATGAGGTTTCGATTTTCGCCAGAAGTTCGGGGAGACGGGCATTTCCAAGGGGAACAATCAAACCGAATTCCGCTGCAAGTGCACGCAACGCATTCACCAGCATCGTTTGCTGTTTGACCAGAAGGGTACGAGTTGAGTGCAGCGATAACAGGCTTTGCTGCTCCCGATTTTTAATCGGGACGAAGCGCGTGTCGGGATGGATCGCGGCAAGACAAATCGCGGCGGCATCAACAGCATCGTTTTTCTTGCCACGTTTGACAAATGGTTTGACCATTTCAGGGGGAATGAGTTTTACCTCATGACCGGTGTCACGGATGACACGAGCCCAGTGATGCGACGTGCTACAGGCTTCGAGTACGACCAGGCAGCGCTCCAGCTTTTCAAAGAATGAGATAACTTCACTCCGCCCGAGTTTCTTCTTGAGCAGACATTTTCCGCTTGCGTCCGTGCCATGCACTTGAAAAACAGACTTGGCGATATCCAGGCCGATTATGGTAACTTTCATCCGGGCGGTCTCCTCTGAATGGTCTTCCGACCTCATCATGGCACATTGATGTCGCATGGAGGCCGTCCACCCCATCTGGATGGGGCCGGGCCGGACGATGGCCACCTCGATCACCAGATCATAGAACACCCGGGGCCTGAGCCGCGGCAGCATGGACATCTGCGCGCGGCTCTCGATCTGGAACACCCCGATCGTGTCCGCCTTCCGGATCATGGCATAGGTGCGCGGATCCTCGGCCGGGATGGTCTGCAGCGTGTAATGCTGCCCCTTGTGTTCGGCCAGAAGGTCCAGCCCCTTCTTCATGCAGGTCAGCATGCCAAGGGCCAGCACATCCACCTTCATGAATTTCAGGACGTCGATATCGTCCTTGTCCCATTCGATGATCTGGCGAGCGTCCATGGCCGCCGGTTCGATCGGCACCAGTTCGTCCAGCCGGTCATGGGTCAGGACAAACCCGCCGGGATGCTGCGACAGGTGGCGCGGCACGCCGATCAGGCACCGGGCCAGATCCAGCGTCAGCCGGATCCGCCGGTCGGACAGGTCGATCCCCGTTTCATCCAGCGCGTCCTCATCCAGCTTGCGCCCCCAGCCCCAGATCTGCCCGGACAGGGTGCGGATCAGGTCTTCGGGCAGGCCCATGACCTTGCCGACATCGCGCAGCGCCCCCTTCGCACGGTAGCGCGTGACCACGGCCGTAAGGGCGGCGTGGTTGCGGCCATAATGACCATAAATCCACTGGATCACCTGCTCCCGGCGCGCATGCTCGAAATCCACGTCGATATCGGGCGGCTCGCGGCGCTCTTCGGAGACGAACCGCTCGAAGAGCAGCGACGTCCGTGCCGGATCGATGGCGGTAATGCCCAGCACGTAGCAGACAGCGGAATTGGCCGCCGATCCTCGCCCCTGGCACAGGATGCCCTGCGAGCGGGCGTAACGGACGATGCTGTGGACGGTCAGGAAATACGGCGCGTAATCCATGCGCCCGATCAGGGCAAGTTCATGGTCGAGGGTTTTTCTGACCTCGGGCGGAATGCCTTCGGGATAGGCCGTTGCCGTCCCTTCCCAGGTCAGGGATTCCAGCGCCTGCTGCGGCGTCAGGCCGGGGATGGAGACCTCGTCGGGATACTGGTAGGCCAGGTCATCAAGGCTGAAGCGACAACGGGTCACGATCTCATGGGTCCGGTCGATCGCTTCGGGATAGCGGCTGAACAGCCGGGCCATTTCTGCAGGCGGCTTGAGGTAGCGGTCCGCATGGCGCTCACGCGCGAACCCGGCTTCGTCGATGGTGGTGTGGTTGCGGATGCAGGTCACCACATCCTGCAGGATGCGCCGGTCATGGGTGTGGAACAGCACGTCATTGGTCACGACCGCTGGCACACGCGCCTGCCGGGCGAGGTTCGCCAGTTCATACAGCCGCATCTGGTCATTGGGCCGGCGCCGCAGGGTCAGCGCCATATAGGCCCGGTCGGCAAAGGCGTCCTGCAGCTTGCGCAGATGCAGGGCGCAGGCATCATCCGCCGTGTCCGGGAGCAGGATCACAAGGAGCCCTTCGCCCCATGCCACCAGATCCTCCCAGAGCAGATGGCATTTCCCCTTCCCCGCCCGGGCCTTGCCAAGGGTGAGCAGCCGGCACAGGCAACCATAGGCGGCTCGGTCCGTCGGATAGACCAGCACGGGCGCGAAATCGGCAAGGTCCAGACGGCAGCCCACGACCAGGCGGATGCCGGTCTCTTTGGCAGCGACATGGGCCTGCACCATGCCCGCCAGGGAATTGCGGTCGCAGATGCCCAGCGCTTCAATGCCAAGGGTCTTCGCCTGCTCGAACAGTTCAATCGGTGAGGACGCGCCGCGCAGGAACGAGAAATAACTCGTCACCTGCAGTTCGACGTACTGCACGCTCATTCAAAGAGACCGTGCAGGAACCAGCCCTGCGAACCGGTCTCGCCATGTTCGCCATCCCCGGTCCGGTAAACCCAGAATGTCTCGCCGCTGGTATCTTCCACCCGGAAATAGTCCCGCACGGTGGTCAGTTCGGCATCCCCTTTCCACCATTCGCCAAACACGCGCTCAGGGCCATCGGCGCATCTGATCCGGCGGCGGATGCCGCGCCAGATGAAGAAGACCGGCGGATGGTCGGGCAACATCGCCATGGTCTGGATCGGCTCGGGACGGGGCAGCAGGCGCGTGGGGCGCGGCCAGTGATCCGGCCACTCCTTTCCGTCCTCGGGTGCGAGTGCGGGCACGCGGCAGACGGCCCGCTCTGGCACATCGCTTTCCACCGGGGCGAAGCGATACAGGGCCTGCGTGCCGACGCGGTTGGCCAGGGTATCGATCAGGTCGGAGACGTCGGCCTCTTCTTCCTCGATCAGGGCGGAGACACCCTGGCGGTGCAGGATCGGCTCGGCCAGCGACGCGGTCAGCACCATGCGCTCGATCCCGAAGCCCGGATCGATGGTCTCGATCCTGTCACAGAGCAGACGGGTCAGGCGTCTGACATCCCGCACCGGCAGGGCCGTGGCCACGCGCAGGGCCTCGGTTCGGCTGTCCACCCGGTGCAGCAGCAGGTCGAGGCGGCGCACGCCCTGCTCGCGTTCCTCCAACCCGGCGCACAGGGGCGGCACGAGTTTGGTGATGTAGCGGGCAATGGTCTCGGCTGCGCTGATCGGTTCGGCAAAGTTCCGGCTGACCTGCACCGGCGCCTGCAGCCGGACCGGGACAATGGCTTCCGCCTGCCGCCCGAAAGCCTGGTCCAGCCTGCGGGCGACATCCAGGCCGAAGCGCAGGGCCAGCGGTGCGCGCGGCATACCGGCCAGCGGGCCGATGCGTGACACGCCCAGCCCATGGAGGCCATCAATGATATCCTCTGGCAGGCGCAGGGCCTCGATGGGCAGGTCGACAATCGCTGCCGCCGTCTCACCGGGCGGCACGAGGGTGATACGTCCCCGGCCATAGCGCGCCAGCGCATGGGCGGCACCCCATGTATCGGCAATCGCGGCCCGGGCCGTCATTCCGGACTTCTTCAGGCGGGTGACCATGTTCTCCAGCATGACGGCCTCGCCCCCATGCAGGTGATCGGCACCGGTCGTATCCAGCACGATGCCGTCGGGTGGATCGGGGGCCACGATGGGAGCGATGCGGTGCTGGAACCACAGCGCTAGCCGCTCCAGCCCTGCCCGGTCACCGTCCGGGTCGGCATCCATGATGAGCAGATCGGGATGGAGCGCCTGCGCTTTCGCAACAGGCATGCCGGGACGCAGGCCCAGCCTGCGGGCGGCGAGATCGACCGATAGCACGACCCGTCGCCGCCCTTCCCGTCCGACGAGCGCCAGCGGGCGGTCAGGCGCGGGCGCGTCGGTTCCCAGCCGCTTCCTGAGCCGGTCTGTCGGCCAGAGCGGCAGGTAGAGCGAGACGACACGGTGCCAGTCTCCCTTTGGCATCACAGGCCTCCACTTCAAAATCGGCGCATTCGCCCGCGCGGGCACGGATCAGTTCCAGCAGCCAGCGGGACCGGCCGACGCCGGGCACTGGCAGCGGCACGGATGGGAGGACGGATACCCGCCACCGGGTGACCGAAGCGGTGGGCTGGCCGAAATCCGCCGCATCCGTCTGCCGCCGCCAGCGCCGTATGGCGATGCCCAGTGCGCCGGATGTCTCGGCCGCCAGCTGCAGGCGACGTGACGCGGTCATGGACAGGCGGGCCACCTCGGCGACGACTGCGCCCAGCCCCTGATGGCGCAATGCCTCCTCGAAACAGGCCAGCACATCGACGTCCGAACTGGCTGCGACATAGATGGTCCGTCGCGCCGACAGGCCGACCTGCTGCAGTGCGGGGGCATACAGGTCCTGACGGGTGGCGATCCACAGTACCTTGCCCCTTGTCCGCGCTGCGATTCCGGCGGAAAACAGGCCGGATGCCGCTGCATTCAGGGCGTCATGGCCGCCGCCTGCCACTTCATGCAGCGCGCCCAGCGCCAGTCCGCCGTCTGGCAGGCGACCGTCAATCTCGGGCACCCCGAAGGGCAGCACGCCCCGCCTGCGCCGGCCCTGGCCTTCGAGGCGGCTGACCTGTGCTCTCAGCGCCTCCAGCGCGGGACGTGGTTGAGATGCGGGCATGGGGTCGGACAGTCCATTCGGGTGTTTCTGGCATGGAATCAGTGATTGTGTTCGTTATTTGTTCTGGTACGGTGACGAATGTCAACCCATCCTGGAAAAGCGACTGTGATCCGGACGCGGGTACAGGCCTGTCGGCCGATCGTGGCTTGATGAAAACTGTCTGGATTGCAGGGGTTTATCAGGAACAGTCCGGCCATCCCCATCCTGCAGGGTGGATACTGCCCGGCAGGGCACTCATATCCGGACTCGCGAAAGAAAAGCGTGAGGGGCAACCTCTATGCGATAACCAGTAGCCAGCAGGGGATCCGGGAGGCGGACAGAATCACGCCTGAACGTACCGCCAATCCAATCTTCCGCCTTTATCGGACATTTTCTCCAACACCGGTGATCGGGCCAATACGAATATCCGCACTCCCGCCTCGCCGTGGTAGCGACGCTGGAAAAGGGCGAAGCATTGCTGTGTGATGTCGCTCATAGCCTTTTCCGAACCTGAGCGTCCGCCAGATGGGAAATAGTGGTCTATTCACAAAGCCGAACTGTTCCCGCCCGTCAAAATATCTGAATCTCTGCGCTCTCGACTGACGTTGCCAAATCCTCGAAACATGAAATGACCCACGCGGCAAACTCGAGGCACAGATTTATGCGCGTAGCCCAAATGTAAAATATGAAGTCGGCGGGTGTGGCAGATCATGATTGAAGCATGAATCAGTTCCAGGAAAGTAATCTCAGGCCAGACTATCGATTTTACGCCTGCAGTTCGGAACCCCACATCGACAAATTTCCGGCAACGCATGCTCCGGCTGAGCAAGATAAGAGGGAACTGTGCTGCGGCTTCCCAGCTAATCTCATCGCCAGGCGGGAAATCGTAAGATTTAGCGCCAGCTAGAACCTGTTTTTCCTTATAAAGTTAATGCATGACAAAGGCCGGGGCTTTGGGACACTCCTCACAATACATGATCCCGATATCTATCTGCTTTATATTCAGCTTTTCAATGATCTCGGCATTAGACAGAATCAGAACATCACAGATGAAATCCCCGATATGATCCTTCACAAGATCCATCAGAAGAGGAATGACATGAACTGCAATTGGAACTACGCCGATTTTAATTGTACCAGCCAGCTTCTGATGAGATAGGGAGACGACATTCTGGATTTCTAAAACTCCTCGCAGAATTTCATGTCCCCATCTGAGGATCTGGACACCTTTCGGCGTCAGGCCAAACACTTTCCTCTTCCGGTCGACAATAACAACGCCAAGCTCTTCCTTCATGACACGTATGGCACGTGAAAGGGATGGCTGCGATACGTTGCATGCAGCCGCCGCCTGCGAGAAGCTCTTGAATTTGTCTATCTCCCGAAGATAGTACAACTGCTTGAGAAACATGTCATACCCCGCGAATACATACTCGCTGGCGACCGGGGCGCGCGATCATTTCCCTATGGATGTGATAATTTTCTTCATGTTCCGGAACGAACAGGATAATGGAAGCTTTTTATTTGTTCAGGATGTGGGATACAATCCCGTAAGACGCCTGCCGCCGCAGAACAGCGTCTGCTCGTCCTGTCGCGCAATGGCAATTAGAGTCTGGTTCATCTTTTCAGCGGTACGGAAGGCGCGATACGTCGGGGCGGAAATCGCGACCACGACGGCAATACCGGCCCGCACTGTCTTGAGCGCCATCTCAAACGAATACCGGCTTGTCAGCAGACAGAAACCCTCGTGGAAAACGTCGGGGTGGCTCGCACGCACACCAATCAGTTTATCAAGCGCATTATGTCGGCCCACGTCCTCCCGGATCATGTGAATATTGCCGTTATTATTCGCCCATGCAGCGGCGTGGACCATCCGTGTCGCCGCGTTCAGCGTCTGCCACTTCCGCAGTTCATGCAATGCATTGCGTATTGCTGTTACCGATAGGGATGGCCCCTCCCCCAACGGGGCTGCTGCTACAGCGTCATATTCCGGTACAGTCTCACTGCCGCATATGCCACAACTCGAATGCCCTGTCTGCATGCGGACATTACGGCGCATGAGTCGCGTCAGCGCCCTGCCCTTTATAAAAATATCAAGGGTCAGACCGTCTTCGGCTGCTACAATGTTCACCGAACGAATATCTGCGACTGAACCGACGATCTGTTCGGTTATACAGTATCCATGGGCGAAGTCCTCCAGATCTGCAGGCGTCATCATCATTGTGCCATACGGAAAGATCCCGTTGAACAGGAGGCTGACCGGTACTTCTTCTGCCACGTTCAGGCTGAAGTTCTCATTCGGACAGGACAGGGCACTGACATCTAGCGAGTAAAAAAGAGTGGACATTACGGCAGCCTCGAACTCAGGTGGGCACGGTTCAGTAGTCAGAGGGTGTGGCACGGCACCCATCCGACCTCACCGCTCGCATAATGCTCCTTTTTCCAGATCGGAACGCGCTGCTTGATTTCATCAATGATGTAACGGCAGGCACTAAAAGCCGCATCGCGATGGGCAGCGGAGACACCAATCCATACTGCCGTTTCACCGACCGGCAGGTACCCAGTCCGATGCATGGCGGTTGCACGGCAGATGGCAAAACGCTGTTTCACCTCCTGCACGATGGCCTGCCCTTCCGTCAGCGCCAGTGGGACGAACGCATTGTAATCGATGCCGGACACGGTCTGACCTTCGTTTGTCTCCCTGACCCATCCCTCAAAAGAACAGAATCCGCCTGCTTCAGGAACCATCAGCGCCCTGCGCAGGGCGCTGATGTCAACCGGCGCATCCGCCATGATGAAGTCGCTCATCCGCCTGTCACCGGTGGTATGAAGACAACATGATCACCTTCGCCCAGAGGCTGCTCCCACGGGGCGAAGGCAGCGTTGATCGCAACACGCATGCAGGCGGGCGCCAGCGCAAAGCCGTATGCAGCACGGAGTTCATCATACAGTGCGGCGGCCGTCGGGGCCGATGTGTGCCGTCTTTCGTGTGCCCGTCCGACTTCATCCTGAAGCTGGGCGAAATACTGTAACTCTATGTTGGGCATTTTACTTCCTGATCAGAACATCCAAGGCGTTTCAACACCCGGTCACGTTCATCAGGTGCATTGACGTTTTCCAGCGCACCTGTTTTTTTTACTTCGAGGAGACGAACCGTTGAATGGGTGAGCATCTGGCGTGGCCGGATCTTCTGCCTTGCCGCCTGCCTGTACAGGGCGGCCAGTGTCGCGGGCTCCCATATCGTACACAGTGGCTCGGGCAATCCGTCGCTCTCACTCAGATAGGCCGTGGCGGCCAGATCCGCGTCGCGTCCCTGAACAAGGGTTGCAAGCGTCATATCATCCAGCATCGGCAGGTCGCAGGCGACAACAAGCCATGCCACATCCGGATAAGCCATATGAGCCGACAGCACGCCGACCATTGGCCCGCCGTCAAGCATGTCCTTGGTCTCCTGCCCGTCCATGATACAGGGATAGGACGCCCGAAGCGGATCATGGCCCTGATCAGACCGTATCGAGATAAAACAGCGCCCAACATGCCGCTCAAGCTGGTCAAAAACACGGGCAAGCTGCGGGCGGCCAGCATAGGACAGGGCCGCCTTGTCCTGCCCCATGCGGCGACTTTCACCACCGGCCAGGACCAGCCCATACAGTAATGCCGTCATGACCTGCTGGCCGGAGAAGATTGGGATGCGCATAAAAAATCCATGTCATCCCCCGATATAATGCATTTCGATTTTTTCCTGCCGGGATGCCTTTTCCCCGCTGACCAAGAATGCCGGCTGACGCGTGCGTTCCTCGCTGTAGCGATCCGTCCGGTGGCGCCAGATCCGCGACAGGGCTGCCCGCAACTGTCTGTCAGCTTCCGCGTCACTGGCGCGCCCGCGCAGGAGCGTGCGCAGATCCGTGCCGGTCGTAGCGAAAAGACAGGTATAAAGCTTGCCGTCAGAAGACAGCCGCGCCCGCGCGCATGCACCACAGAATGGCGCGCTAACGGACGAGACAAACCCGATCTCCCCTGCCCCGTCCACATAGCGGTAACGCCGGGCCACCTCACCGTGATAGCGGGGCGGCAGCGCTTCAAGGGGCCAGCGTGCTGCAATGCGGGCGCGCAGTTCGCCTGAGGGCACGACATCGGCACGCTCCCACCCGTTACGATTGCCCACGTCCATGTATTCGATAAGCCGGACCGTTACACCCGTATTGCGAAAGCGTGCCAGAATATCCGGCACGCCCGCATCATTCACGCCCCGCTGAACCACGGTGTTGATCTTGACGCCGCCTTCAAAGCCTGCGGTACATGCGGCATCGACGCCCTCCAGCACGGCAGGGAGATCACCCCTGCCGCCGCTCATATGGGCGAACACGGTAGGATCAAGACTGTCGAGGCTGACCGTCACGCGCCGCAGCCCCGCCTGGCGCAAGGCTGGAGCGAAGCGCGGCAGCAGCACGCCATTGGTTGTCAGCGCCACATCGTCAATGCCCGGCAGGGCGCTTAGGCGCTGCACAAGATCAGGCAGACCGGGCCGCAGGAGGGGTTCCCCGCCGGTCAGCCGTATCTTGGTCACACCCAGTTCGGCGGCAAGCCGCGCGATCCGTTCGATCTCGTCAAAATCCAGCCGTTCCTTCGGGCCAAGAAACCGGAAGCCCTCGTGATAGGTCGCTTCGGGCATGCAGTAGGGACACCGGAAATTACACCGGTCCATGACCGAAATACGCAGGTCACGCAGCGGGCGGCCAAGCTGGTCGACAGGCGGCACGGCGCGGGCCGCGCGGCTGTTCTGATCGTCATCCATGGCCGCCTGCCCTGTCAGCCCGCAATCCGGATGTGCGGTGCGGATGCAACACTTTCCACAACCTTGACCGGAATGGATTTCGCTGCGGGCGTTCCACTGATCTCGTCAAAATAGTTCAGCGGCAGCAACGGGTTCAGTTCCGGGTAGTATCCGGCAATGGCACCGCGCGGCATGGGGTAGTCGAGCACGTTCAGGCCATCGACATAGCGCCTGACCCCGTCGTCGCTATAGGTTTCCAGCCCGATCACATCACCATTCGCCAGACCGCGTTCTGCCATGTCCTCTTTATTCATGAAGATGACGAGGCGGGTGTTGTACACGCCGCGGTAACGGTCACTGTTGCTGTAGATGGTCGTATTGTACTGATCGTGCGAACGGATGGTGGCCAGACGCAGCATGGCCGGGTCCTTGACCGGCACATCGACTTCCAGCCCCGGCAGCACGAGGAAATTCGCCTTGCCATTAGGCGTCTTCCACACGCGGCGACGGGGTGGAATGTCGAGGTGGAAGCCATGCGGGTTCTTGATCCTTTCGGAAAAATCCGCATAGATTTCAGGATAGACGTCGGCAATCCTGTCCCGGATCAGCGTGTAGTCGACCATATAATCCGCCCACGGCGTGCGGGAGTTGGGCAGCGTTGCCATAGCCATGCGGCACACGATCTCGGTCTCTGGCAGTACGTGTTCGCTCACGGGTTCGAATACGCCACGCGATGCCGTGACATTCGCCATCGCATCCTCAATGGTCACGAACTGCTCGCCTGCCTGCGTGCGGATGATTTCCGAGCGGGCGACAACCGGCAGGATGAGCGCGTCCCTGCCATGCACCAGATGCCCCCGGTTCAGTTTTGTCGCCACGCCCACCGTCAGGTTGAGGTTGCGCATGGCGGCGTAGGAGCGGTCCGTATCGGGCACGGCGCGGATGAAATTGCCCCCCATGCCAAAAAATACCTTGGCGGTGCCCGCTTCCATCGCCTCGACCGCTTCCAGCACGTGGTGCCCATGCTCGCGCGGTGGTTCAAAGCCGAAGACATCCCGCACGCGGTCCAGATAGGCCTGGGTCGGTTTTTCATCAATGCCCACCGTGCGGTCGCCCTGCACGTTGGAATGGCCACGGATCGGCGCGATACCGGCGCCGGGCTTGCCAAAATTGCCGCGCAGCAGCAGCAGGCTGGCCACCTGCTGGATCAGGCGCGATCCTTCCTGATGCTGCGTAAGCCCCATGCCATAACAGATGATCGTGGCATTGGATTTCATGTAAATATCCGCGATCTTGCGGATCTGCTCCTCGGTTATGCCCGAGATGCGGGTGATGTCCGCCCAGCTACAACCCATGACATCATCACGCAGGGCTTCGATGCCTGCGGTGTGTTCGTGGATGAAGTCAAGGTCCAGCACGTTCTCGCCGCGCGCCTCGGCCTCAAAAAGCGCCTTCATCATGCCCTTGAAGATGGCAAGATCGCCACCGATGCGCACATGCACGAATTCACTGGAAATCGGGGTCGAGCCGAACGTGCCCATCTGCAAGATGTCCTGCGGCTCGGTAAAGCGGATCAGCGCCCGCTCGGGCATCGGGTTGATCAGCACGATCGGTACGCCGCGCTTGCGGGCTTCCACCAGGTTGGTCATCATGCGCGGCGAATTGGTGCCGGTATTCTGGCCCACCACGAAGATTGCTTCGGCATGCTCGAAATCGCCCATGACGATCGTGCCCTTGCCAATGCCGATGGCAGGCGGCAGGCCACGGCTGGTTGGCTCGTGGCACATGTTCGAGCAGTCGGGGAAATTGTTGGTGCCGAACTCACGCACGAAGATTGAATACAGGAACGCGGTCTCGTTCGCCGTGCGGCCGGATGTGTAGAACTCGGCCTGGTGCGGACTGTCGAGGGCACGCAGGTGCTGGCCGATCAGGGCAAAGGCGTCATCCCATGCCACGGGCACGTAGCGATCACTTTCGGCATCGTAGCGCATCGGCTCGGTCAGGCGGCCCTGCATTTCCAGCCAGTAATCGCTTTTCTGCATCAGTTCGGTGACGGTGTATTTTTCAAAGAATTCCCGCGTTACACGTCCCTTTGTGGCTTCATGCGCCAGCGCCTTGGCCCCGTTTTCACAGAATTCCAGCGTCTTGCGATGATCGGGGTCGGGAAATGCGCAGCTGGGGCATTTGAAACCGCCCGGTTGGTTCATGGACAAGAGCCCGCGCGATCCCTTGACCAGCACGCTCTGCTCCATCAGCACTTTCGCGGTGGCCCCGGCCGCCCCCCACCCACCTGCCGGATGATGATAGGGTTTGTATTCAGGCGTTTTTTCGTTGCTCATGCTCTTGACCCTCTCGGCTTCATTCAGTTGGGCAGGCGTGTGTGGGCACCCGCATCATGTAGCACCCCGGCATGGTGTTGCAGCAGGCCGAATTCCCGCATGGCGGGCACGAAGTTTTCATTTTCATGCTTTGAGCGGGCCAGCTTGACCAGCGCAAATCGCTGGAGCGGCTGCAGGGCGGCCCATTGCGCAGGCGTTGGGGGCGCTATGCCATCAGCCTGCGCCTGGGTCCTGACCGCATCGGGCATGTGGTCCGCATCGCGCCAGGCTTCCAGCCCACGGGTTGCAAGCTGGCGCAGCGGTTCGTCGCTGCGGGTTGCGATCAGGTGGGCGACCAGTATGCGGTAGGCGGCCTGTTCGGGCGCGGTCTCGCACGGCAGGTCGGCAAGCTGACCCCTTTCCTCGCGTGTAAAGCGGCTCCACTGGCGCAGGCTTAGTTTGATGCCGACAATATCAAGCTTCTGGCGCGCGATCATTGGAATGCACCGCAGGGAGCCTGCGAAGTCACGTTCAAAGTCAAAAAGCATTGGACCAGATCCCTTATCGGAAGGCGGGGAATATCAGGCGGCCCTGCCGCCCGTCTTATTTGGGAACGATCAGGTGCAGCAGGGATGCCGCCCCGAAAAACACGCCGGTGCTCAACGACCAGATCACAACAAACCATGCAATCCGTGCCCCGGCGCGTGGTGGCGCGTTATCGCCGTTCCCCTGGACAATATCAGTGATACCCATCGGTTTCCGTCACCTTTCCGCGAAAGACATGGTAGGAATAGATCGTGTAGGTCAGGATGATCGGTAGCAGGATGGCGGTGCCGATTAGCTGGAAGAACTGGCTCGATGGCGGGGAGGACACATCCCACAGCGTCAGGCCCGGCGGCACGGCATAGGGCCATACCGTAATCCCCAGCCCGGACAGGCACAGGAAGAACCAGCCCAGCGCGCACAGGAACGGCCCCTTCGTGTGCCCCCTGCGCAGCCCCATCACAAACAGGGCACCCAGCACCACCACAAGCACCGGCACGGGGGCGACGAACGCGATGTTCGGCCAGTCGGTCCAGCGGCGCAGGTAGGGGGCATGCAGCAGCGGTGTCCACAGGCTGACCGCCACGATGCCGATGAACAGGCCCACGGCCAGCCGGGCAGCCCAGCGGCGGCATGATGCTTCCAGCACGCCAGTGGTGCGCCAGATCAGCCACGTTGCCCCCAGCAGGGCGTAACCGCACATGACGGACAGGCCACACAGGATGCTGAACGGGGTCAGCCAATCGAGCGGGCCACCGGCAAAGGCGCCATCCACAACCCTGATCCCCTGCACCACCCCGCCCAGGATCGCGCCCTGGCAGAAGGCGGCGATGGCGGAGCCAGCCATGAAGCCAGCATTCCACATCCCTTCCCGTCCCGTGCTGCGTGTCATGACCCGGAACTCAAACGCCACGCCGCGAAAGATCAGGGCCAGCAGCATCAGCACGATCGGCAGGTAGAAGGCGGGCAGCAGGGTGGCGTAGGCACCGGGAAAGACGCCGTACAGCACCGCCCCGCCCAGTACCATCCACGTCTCGTTGCCATCCCAGACGGGGGCGATGGTGTTGACCATCACATCCCGACGCTCCGGGTGGCGTTCAAGCGCGAACAGCATGCCGATGCCAAGGTCAAAGCCGTCAAGCACCACATAGATCGAAATGGCAGCCACCAGAATGACGGCCCACACGATGGGCAGCCAGTATGCGAAGTCCATCATGCCTCAGGCTCCTTTGCCAGCAGAGGGGTCAATCACGCCTGGATGCATGCTGGTGGCCAGAATCCCGGATGCGTGAGATGGCGGGGTATCGTGCTCACCCTCCTGCGGCGCACGGCCCAGCATGCGCACCAGAATGCCCATCCCGGACCCGAACACGAGCACATAGACCACCACGAACGCCGTCATTGAAAACGCCAGGGAAGACAGGGCAACGGGCGATACGCTGTCAGACGTGCGCAGCAGGCCATAGACCGTCCATGGCTGGCGCCCCACTTCGGTCGTGATCCAGCCACACAACAGGGCCAGGAAGCCCGCAGGTGCCATGCAGAGTGCGACACGGTGGAAGAGCGGATTGGTAAACAGGGTGCTGTTGCGCCGCAACCACAGCGACCACAGCCCCACCAGCATCATCAGCATGCCAAGGGCCACCATGATGCGGAAGGAGAAGAAAATGACCGGTGAAGGCGGCCGCTGGTCACGCGGAAAGTCCTTCATGCCCGGCACCTTGCCGTTCAGGCGGTGCGTCAGGATCAGCGATCCGGCCAGCGGCAGTTTGACAGCATAATCCGTATGCTCAGTCTTCATGTTGGGAATGCCGAACAGCAGTTCGGGCGCATGATCTTCCGAGACCCAGTCCCCTTCCATCGCAGCAATCTTGGCGGGCTGGTATTTGAGCGTGTTCAGGCCATGCGCGTCGCCAGCAAGGATCTGGAGGGGGGCTACGATCGCCGCCATCCACATGGCCATGGAGAACATGACCCGCACCGGCTCGCTGGAGATCTTTCCGGCCTTGCGGGCCCTGAGCATATGCCACGCCCCCGTGGCCCCCACGATGAAGGCAACCGACAGGAACGCCGCCAGACCCATATGCACCAGGCGGAACGGAAAGGACGGGTTGAAGATAATGGCCAGCCAGTCAGCGGGCATGAAGCGCCCGGTGGTCGGGTCAATGGTGTAACCACGCGGGGTCTGCATCCATGAATTGGAGGACAGGATCCATGTCATGGAAATCAGGGTGCCGACCGATACGCAGCATGTGGCTGCAAAATGCAGTTTGCGCCCCACCTTGTTCATGCCGAACAGCATGACGCCGAGGAAGCCTGCCTCGAGGAAAAAGGCGGTCATGACCTCATAGGACAGCAGCACGCCGGTAATCGGCCCGGCTTTTTTGGAAAAGATCGACCAGTTGGTGCCAAACTCATACGACATGACCAGTCCCGAGACGACGCCCATGCCAAAGACAATGGAGAATACCTTGATCCAGTACCGGTACAGGTCAAGGAATACGGATCGTCCGGTCCTGAGCCACAGCCCCTCCAGAACAGCCAGATAAGCCGCCAGCCCGATTGAAAAGGCCGGAAAAATGATATGGACGCCTACGGTAAAGGCGAACTGAAAGCGCGCCAGAAGGAGTGCTGGATCATGTGCGTACTGCATCGATACTTTCCAAAACTTATGACGAGAGAAATAGAAAATATAAATAAATTCTCGGCATAGTGGTTCCGCAAGCAATGAACTGGCCAGAAAGGCCGCTACATGCTCCGGTGTCGTGGAAACGGTAATAGATCAATCAGACGTATGACGTCCAAGAGGCATTATACATAAAATCATAAGCAGCGTTTATAACTGCGCCATTTATACGATATGTATAGTTATATGGAAACATAGACAATCGGAAATATCAATCCCCGATCATACGATATTTAGCGCAGTTCTCTGGCTTTTAGGCACATCACGGCCGCATCGGTTGCTTCAGTTATCCATTCTGAATATGATGCAAACGAGGCAGAGCTTCCCCGTAGACCTGTTATGTCTGCATTCCTGATCATACGGAATTGAATGGAAATGCGAGACGCATGGCCGCAAAAAATGCCGGCGTGATGGCCGTAACGTTTTGCGATGTGACGCTAATCTTGGAGTTCCCTTAAGAGATGGTGGCTGGTTTTGTGTGCTTTAAACTCTCAGGGCACATCGGAAGACAAATATCAGTCATCTGCATGATCCCGCCTGGAACCTGCCAGTCAACCGCACAGCGTAGGGCTCCGTGCACGACGCAACAAACGACTAGGGTTCTTTATTTGGAAATGAACCAACGCCAGCAATACGTTCGTGTCAGTATCTCTATTATTACCTCGAGCATGCCCGAGCATAGCGATATCGCCATACGGGACGGTATCATATTAGATTAACGCGAACCGGGCAGAGCGTGGCAGGACATTTCCCGGATAGTAATAACACTACTGAACATACGTGGACTCTGGCTGGATCTTTGCCATTTCTGCACGGGAAAAATCCTGAACCTGGAGATAGCTTGAATTATCCCCAACAAAAGCACAGTGACAGACATGTGTATCATAAAACACGTAAACCGGGGTTCCGTTCAGCATCATCATCTGCAACGTATTGGGTTCGATGGATTTCGACCATGACTGCGCATGAAATTCGTCAGATGAAAGACGCTTGAAATGATTTCGTGCCAAGCGTCGATCATAGGCCTGATCGACATCCGCAGGCCATGTGCAGTCGGTCAGCAACACAACCAGACTCAATATCCCATAGGCTTTCATACCCGTTTTCATTCTCTTACGACCCGACCAGTCAAGAAAATATCTTAAGATCTGGCGCCGCAATCTCAATATTCTCCTTGCCCCAGCGATGCCGGTCGTGTCGCCAACTTCGATTACTCCAGGTGCTCATAGAGGAGACGCTGCAGCGGAGATGATGGGCGGGAGAGCACAAGAGCGTTAACATGACGCCCTCCCGCTGAAGAAGTCATGAAAGATGCGCAATAAAATGTGTGACTTCCTTGCGCATCCCATCCTCAGGCGAACCGAATATCCAACGTGCGGAGATACGTCTGCAGGCCGGCGTCCTGTATCGGGATCAGTCGGGCCTCAGCACCGGACTCATTGAAGTGCGCATGCCAGTAGCCCGGCGGGGTCACAAAAACGCATCCTGATTCCCAGTCTACCCGCGTGGGGTCCTTGATCTGGCCGTTTTCGTCGAGTTCGGTGCCAACCAGGGAATAGCAGCCCGGCTCGCACTCGACGATATAATCCAAAGCAATGGACTGATGGCGGTGCGGCTTCTGTTCGGTACCCGCACCAATCGTCCCATACATCGCCCAAAGGGTATGCGTAACAGTCCGCGTCAACGGAAACTCTTCGGCAGCCAGCAGAACGCTGATACGGCTCCGCTCCGCAGCTGCTGGTGAGCGCCTCACCCGGTCAAGTTCCCGGTTCGCATCCGCGGATCGAAACAGAACAGGGCGGAACCGGGCCGTATCAACGCGCACACCAAGATAGGTCAGCAGCGGCGCATCGTGTACTGCATAAAGCGCAGCGTCAGACGAGGCCGTAAGCGTGGCGCCGTCAATGGCGGGAACAGCGAAGAAGTCGCCATGGTTCCACTCGAACGCAACATCGCCGTTGACGGCGCGCCCCTGGCCACGGATGACATAGAACACGATCGATGTCGCATTCGGCTCCATTTCGATCGTATCGCCTGCGTTGATGCGGACAAAGCTTGCCAGCAAGCCGGGACCTGTTGCCGGACCCGGACACTTCAAAGCTGTGCTCAGATCAAGAGGAACGATCCGACTTTCTCCGTCCGCATACAGCGATGGAGAAAAGAAGTGGTAGGGGACACGCGGCGTCAAGGTCGGCCGGATCGGATTGGCGGCCTTGCTATACTCATAGAACTGCCCCTGGGCGACGGTGTCACGCACGTCGTTCCTGGGATCAATCACCAGACTATCCATTTTTGCTCTCCATTCTGTCGCGGAGCCAGATAATGGCACGCGATGCTCTGGATAACCGGCCTGGCATTGCTCCAGCTACCTAAGAGCCCGATCCGAAAGTTTTTCAACCCTGACAATGCCTTGCTGTCCGTCGTGTGAGCATTCGGATTGAGGCGATCAATGTCCATGCGGTTGAGGAAGCAATGGATTGTTCCCAATCTTTGGCGAGCCGCCTGCATCGTCCCAGCCATGCGAATGTCCGTTCCACCACCCAGCGACGCGGCAGGATCTGAAAACCCTTCACCGTATCGGACCGCCTGATGATTTCGAGGGTCCATTTTCCCATGGAGGCGAGCGCGGATCGCAATTTGTCGCCAGCATAGCCGCCATCAGCGAAGATGTGGCGCAGCCAGGGAAAGCGCCTGCGTATCGCTGCCAGAACATCAACGGCCCCATCACGGTCCTGGATATCAGCGGCATGAACGAGGAGAAAGATCAGGAAGCCGCAGGTATCCGTCACGATATGGCGCTTGCGGCCCTTGACCTTCTTCCCCGCGTCATAGCCCGAAATCCCGCCGCTTTCCGTGGTTTTCACCGACTGGCTGTCAATCACGCCCGCGCTCGGAGAGGCGTCACGTCCCTCGATCTCGCGCAGGCTCATGACCAGCACCGTATTCATGACCTCGAACACTCCGGCATCACGCCAGGCGTAAAAATAGCGCCTGATGGTCGAGACCGGCGGAAAGCATTTCGGCAGCAGACGCCACGCACACCCGGCCGAGGCTATGTAGAGCATCGCATTGACCACCTCGCGCATATCCGTCGTGCGCGGACGACCGCCCCGTTTCGCCGGGGGCACAAATGGCATGATCAAAGTCCACTCCCCGTCCGTCATGTCCGATGGATATCGCAATCTTTCCCGGCTATACTCGCGCCGGGCAATACCAGTCCATGTCACCATTCACTCCATCTCTCTGCAAAGACGGATGAATCACAACAGGCTGGTATTGTTCAAAAACTTTCGGATCGGGCTCTCAGAGAACAGCATCGGTTAATTGATCGCATCTTCATGTGCATCATTTTTACCAATAGAGAAAATACACCCCTTCGCTTCTGCATGCACATTTCATGATTTGATGCATACAAATACGAGACCAGAGTGCAGCAATGTCGAAAATAACGAACTTTGCTCGCTCTCCGGGCCGCCCTCGCAATCATAAAGTTAGACCGATCGTGTTGGCGGCGACCCACAAACGCGTTCTGCAACACGGTTGTTCTGCTGTCGGCATCCAGATGATTGCTAAAAAAGCAGGGGTTGGCAGACAGACGCTCTATCGCCGATGGCCTAGCTGTCAGGTTGTGAGACGTCATTGGGATGATGTAGCGTGGGCAATACCGCGTTACGTTCTATGGTTTTCTTCCGTTTGCAGGGAGAGCGAATGATGCTTCAGATCCATCCACAGGCACGCACGACACCGGCCGTCCGGGCTGCCATAGCGCGTTCGTCAGAACCGACATCCGTGCTCGCCAGACGCTACGGGATCAGCGATGAAACTGTCCGCAAGTGGCGCAGGCGTGGCTCAGACGCCTGCCAGGACCGCAGCAGCCGTCCCTGGAAACTGGCCTGGAAAGCCTCGGAGGAAGAGCGCGCCATTGTTTGTCAGCTTCGGCGTTCTACCGGTTTTGGCCTGGATGACCTGACCTTTGTCATGCGGCATTTCCTGCCACATATGAATCGGGACAACATTTGGCGTATTCTGAAAGATGCTGGATTGAACAGGCTGCCTCCTGCTCCAAAGACCGGACCAGTTCGGGGACAGGGAACATTCCGGGATTACGATCCCGGTTATGTCCATATCGATGTGAAACATCTGCCAAAATCGCAGACAGCAGATGGAGAACGGCGGAAACGTTTTCTCTATGTCGCCATTGATAGATGCTCCCGTTCGGTCCATCTGGCCGTCTATGACGCGGAGAATACCGATAATTCCGTCGATTTCCTCAAAGCTGTCAAAACCGCCTTTCCTTTCCGAATCACCCATATTCTGACCGATCGTGGCTCGTGCTTTACGGCGGATGCCTTCGAAAAAGCCTGTCATGATATGGGAATCGACCGACGCCGGACCAAAGCTTACTCCCCTCAGACCAATGGAATGGTCGAACGCTTCAATGGCCGTGTCGCGACAGAGGTGTTGCCGGTCTGTGTCTCAAGCCATAAGGATCTGGAAATTCTACTCAGAGGCTTCTGTTTCGCTTACAATCATCGCCCGCAGCGTGTTCTGGGCGGCATATCCCCTGCCAAGTGTATCTCCTCATGGCTTGAAAACCATTCCGCGTTCCGTAATCCTGATCATATCAAACCGGCTAGCACTACAGTTGCATTTTATGATGAGTTCTGACTCTATGGCTCACCATGATTCAGGATTTCATGAATGGCGGGGCGTCAGTTGAAGAGACGCTGGAACTGTGGGCATCCGGGCTTCGGGCAGCAAAGAAGCGGATTGTACCGCTGTTTACGCAGAAGCGTGTTGCGGCTTCTGCGTGTGCCTTCCTTGATGTCCTGATTGGTAACGAACCGCGCAAGACAGGATGGATGCGTGCGGAAGCAGCAGGAGATCCTGGTCCGTGGCGGCAACAGGCGCTTCTGGGTCGCGGGCAATGGGATGCCGATGTCCTTCGTGATGTCGTCAGGGACCATGTGGTCGAGCATCTGGGCACTGAAGAGGGCGTACTGGTCATTGACGAGACCGGTTTTCTGAAGAAAGGCCAGGCCTCCTGCGGCGTGGGGCGGCAGTATACGGGTTCCGCCGGCAAGATCACGAACTGCCAGATCGGTGTGTTTGGCGCTTATGTTTCGGAACGGGGGCATGCCTTTATCGACCGCGCCCTGTATCTTCCAAAAGACTGGACATCAAAGCCTGAGCGCATGAAGCGGGTTCACGTTCCTGATGACGTAGTGTTTGCGACCAAACCGGCACTGGCATCGAAGATGATCGAGCGGTGTCTGGATGCTGGTGTGCCTTTCCGTTGGGTTGCTGCGGACAGCGTTTACGGCGTGGGCGACGTGGAACGCACGCTTCGCCGGGCAGGAATCGGATATGTCCTTGGGGTCAAGGGCAATCACTGGTTCGGATCATGGGCAATGGAACCGCTGATTGCCGGAGAGGCGAAAGATATTGCAGCAGGACTGCCAGACCAGGCCTGGCGTCGTCTGTCAGCGGGGCACGGCACAAAAGGTGAGCGGCTGTATGACTGGGCGTATCTTCCGCTTGCTGACCTGGATGCTGAAGAATTTGACTGCCCTATAGCCGGACCATGGACACGTGGCCTGCTGATCCGCCGGAACATCGCTGACGGGGACCTTGCCTATTTTACGACCTGGTGCCCGAAAGGGACAACCACGCAGGAACTGGTGAACGTCGAAGGGACGCGCTGGAGAATTGAAGAAGGGTTCGAGACTGCAAAAAACGAATTCGGTCTCGATCATAACGAAACCCGCTCCTGGCATGGATGGCATCGGCATGTCTCCCTGGTCATGCTGGCCTATGCCGTCATGGCCAGTGTCCGTTACCAGGCAAACTCACTGAAACCGAAAAAAACACCGCACAGGACACGACAGTCCTCGTCCGCTGGTCCATCCAGGAAATCAGGCGCCTCGTCGTAAAACTCTCACAACGCAGGTTACCCGTCGCTCACATTCTCAGATGGTCCGTCTTTCGACGAACACATCAGGCCAGTGCCATCCGCGCGCACTCTCGCCATAAAATGCAACTGTAGTGCTAGGTTTCGTGGACAAAGGTTGACAGTAACGTCCATGATTGATTCAAAGCTGCCTTTTGGAGGCGTTGTTGGGCGAGCGAATTGGGCTTTCGGACGAGGAATGGGCCATCATCGGGGCGCTGCTTCCGCCTGAGAGGGGTCGTGGCTGCCGTCCTGCGCAAGACAATCGTCTGTATTTCGAAGGCATGATGTGGATTGCCCGAACCGGATCGCAGTGGCGCCACCTGCCTGATGATTATGGCAAGTGGAACAGCGTGTTCCGACGCTACCGACGATGGGTGACGACAGGCGTGTTCGATGCGATGCTCGAAACCTTGGCTGAAATGGTCGAGCGGGATACCACTGCCGACATGATCGACAGCACGGTGGTCCGGGCACATCATTGTGCTATCGGTATAAAAAAGGGACACAGGAAACCGAGGCGCTTGGCCGATCGCGCGGTGGTTTCACCACCAAACTGCACGCCCGATGCGACGCCAGGGGACGCCCTCTCGGTTTTGTCCTGACGCCGGGACAGACCCACGATATTCAGGGTTTCGGCCCGCTGTTCCGCATGATCGCTGACAAGATCGAGGCGTTACTGGCAGACAAAGGTTACGATGCCGACCTCATTCGCGAGGAACTTGCCAAGGCCGAAATCGAAGCCGTCATCCCGAGCAAAAGCAACCGTCGCAATCCTGTACCTCATGATAAAACCAAATATCGCTGGCGCAATCTCGTCGAGCGCCTGTTCAACAAACTCAAGAACTGGCGACGCGTTGCCACCCGATATGACAAAACCAAGGAATCATATCTTGGCTTCGTCAGTCTCGTGTCAGCACTCCAGTGGATACCCTTTGTCCACGAAACCTAGTCGTGACATCATGAAGCCGGTCGACGAAATCCTCGATTATGCCAATGACGTCTCACAACCTGACAGCTAGTAAAAACAAACAATATTTTGAACAGCGTTAGCTCTGAGCCGTTGGACGAATGACAATACTGCCAACATCTACTTCAGGGGGCTGTTCAAGCGCATAAAGGACACCACGTGCAATGGCATCGGGAGAAATCGCGATTCCTCCCAACCGCTCCTCAATCTTTCTCTTTGTCGCCTGATCAGTGATCGTGTCACCGAAATTAGTGGCTATGATACCTGGTGACACTTCGGTTACGCGAAGGTGTGGTCCCGCTTCCTGTCTTAACACTTCGGTTGCAGTACGGACTGCATTTTTAGTCGCAGCATAGACACCCATTGTGGGCAAGATCTGAATGCCGGCTGTTGAAATGATATTGACCACATGCCCTTTTCCTTGGCGTTCAAATACCGGAAGGGCCGCAGCAATCCCGTAAAGCGTGCCACGAAAATTCACATCAATCATGGCATCCCAATCATCGACACGTAACGCATCGAAACGGGATATCGGACCAATTCCAGCATTGTTGACGATCACGTCGAGCCCTCCCGCCTTCTCGACTGCGAACGCAACAAACTCTTCAACGTCGCGACGATGACGCACATCTGTTTTTTTGAAAGCGGCTTTCCCACCTGCCTCGATAATCTTGTCCACAATGCCTTGAAGCGCGTCTTCATTACGAGCTCCCAGCACAACGAATGCGCCACGCTCCGCAAGCAGTTTCGCGGTCGCTTCGCCAATTCCGCTGCTTGCGCCTGTAATCGCGACAACTTTTCCTTCTACGGTCATTGATAATCTCCTTTAAAAAAGAAATATCTACGAACCAAAAGATTATCTATAAAATAACATCTATGAAACTAGCGCAATCGTCTAAATCTTGGACTTGTAACGGTTTTGTGCCAGCGGCGCTGCGCCGGAGCGGACGGCAGTTCTATGGTGGCGACGGGGAATCAACACCGAGGCCGCGAAAGAGAAGTGCCAGGATCCGCCTTACCTGCGCTTTGCCGTCCGAAGTGGGTGAAATTCGGAGTAGTAACGCCAGTAGCGTCAAAACATCTTCAGGATGAACGCCTGAATGTATTTCCCCCCGTTCTTCGCATGCTTCCAATAACTGGCGGACTGCGCCGACCATGGGCCGATAGGTTTCCCGCAAATCATCTTCGGAGATTGCCGAACTGAGCGTATCGGCAACGCCATGCTTCACCTCGCCAAACCGGACAAAGCGATCGCACCATAGTCGCAAAGCGTGCAGCGGCGCATGTCGGGCGAGCAGGTCTGGGGCCAGACCCACCAGCGCGTCAATTTCCTTCCGGTATACCCCCACCAATAATGCCTCCCGGCTTGGAAAGTGGCGGTAGAGCGTGCCCGCGCCGACCCCGGCCGCCTTTGCTATGGCATTGAGAGACACTGCCGGATCAGCGGCGAACGCATCGCGCGCGATGTCAAGAATGCGCTCGCGGTTTGCTTGCGCGTCTGCGCGCAGTCTTACGTGAGGATCAGCCATCACATCCCTTGACCAAACGGAGAGTTCTCCGTTAATAACTAAGCGGAGAACTTTCCGTTTAAATGCCCTGCAAGGACACCCTATGCAATATGTGAAGCTCGGCCACTCCGGCCTTGAAGTGTCGCCCGTCTGCATCGGTTGCATGGGCTTCGGAAACCCCGCCCTCGGCCATCCCCGCTGGTCGCTTGATGAAGAAGCCAGTCGCTCGCTGATCCGTCACGCGCTCGAAGCTGGCATCAACTTCTTCGACACCGCGAATCTCTACTCGAACGGAAACAGCGAGGAGATCGTCGGCAGGGCGTTCGGGGATTTCGTGAGCCGGGACAGCGTGGTGATCGCCACCAAGCTGTGCGCGCCCATGCACAATGGTCCCAATGCGTTCGGCCTGTCGCGCAAGACGATCATGACCGAGGTGGACCACAGCCTGCGGCGGCTTGGCACCGATTACATCGACCTCTACCAGATTCACCGCCGCGATCAGACCACCCCGTGGGAGGAGACGCTGGAAGCGCTCCACGATCTCGTGAAGGCTGGCAAGGTGCGCTATCTCGGCGCGTCCTCGATGATGGCATGGGAATTTGCCAAAGCGCTGCATCTCCAGAAGACGAACGGCTGGACGCGCTTCATCTCAATGCAGGACAATTATAATCTGCTCGCCCGCGAGGAAGAGCGCGAGATGATACCGCTTTGCGCCGATGAGGGTGTGCAGACCGTCGTTTACAGCCCACTGGCGCGCGGCCGTCTGGCGCGTCCCTGGGGAACGATCACCAAACGAAGCGAAACCGAGCCCGCAGGCGCTGGGCAGAATGAGGCCACCGCTGGCGCCGACCGTCAGATCATCGATGCGGTGAACGCCATCGCAACCGAACGCGGCGTCAGCCCGGCACAGATCTCGCTTGCCTGGCTGCACCGCCAGCCCGTCGTTGCGGCACCCATCGTCGGAGCGCTCAAGTCGAAACACATTGACGATGCAATCGCGGCGCTCTCGATCACCCTCACCGACGATGAAGCAAGGCGACTGGAAGCTCCGTATACGCCGCGTCGCGATGGCCAGGGTGCATCCGACCCGGCCGCGCTTGCGCGAATCCTCGAAGTGGTGACCGGGTTCAAAAAGGACGTGCCTGATCTCATCGAAAGAAAGTAACTCTCGGATTCCGATATCGGGTAAGTCCACTGATGACGCATCGTTGACGGCACTACGCCGCCATGCCCCGGACTACCTCGGCCAACATCCCGACACCCAGCCTGATCTGGTGGACATCCAGCGCTGCATATCCCATGACCAGCCCCACACAGGCCGGGGCGTCTTCCGGCCGTGCGGGATCATAAAGCGGCGATACCGGATAGAGGCCGATCCCCTTCTGGCGGCCGCGCGCCACCAGTCCGGCTTCCACTGTCGCGGCCAGGTCGCGCAGTGGCCCTGCAACTCGACACCGGCGACACGCACGCCTTTCCTGCCTTCGCCGACGAAATCCGGCGCGTGCTGCGCGAATGGGGTGCGGAGCGCTTCAATTATCTGGTCAACATGGCCGGTACGTCCCATAGCGGGCTGTTTGGCGAGGTAACGGAAGAGGATTTTGATGCCGCCTATCGCGTGCACGCCAAAGGTCCGTTTTTCCTGACGCAGACGCTGCTGCCACTGGTCGCGGATGGTGGCCGGATCGTGAACATCTCATCCGGTCTGACGCGCTTTGCTTATCCCGGCCGGATTGCCTACGCCGCCATGAAGGGAGCGGTAGAAGTCATGACGCACTACATGGCCAAGGAACTTGGGGCCCGTCGCATTGCCGTCAACACAGTGGCGCCGGGTGCGATCCAGACGGATTTCTCGGGAGGTATGGTGCGGGACAATCCGGACATTGCCCGGCATATTGCAGAAGTAACCGCACTCGGACGTCCCGGCCTTCCTGATGACATCGGTCCGATGATCGCCTCCCTGCTGTCCGAAGACAATCGCTGGGTGAACGCGCAGCGGATCGAAGTCTCCGGTGGTCAGGCCATCTGAACGGGCCGTTCCACAAATGGCATGCCGTACTGCTACCATCAGGATACCAGCAGACGTTTGCGTGTAATCTTACCAGATACGGTGGTCGGCAGGTGACTGACGAAGTGGACTTCTTTCAGACCAATCCAGCGCCCGAGGACTTCATTGACCCGTGCTCCGATTTCCTCGGCAGAAGGTGCGCATTCCACCTCGGGATCAGGAACCACGTAGGCGACAGGTCGCTGCCCCCGCAGTTCATCCGGGGTTGCAACCACGGCGCAGGCATGAACGGCAGGGTGAGAAGCAATGATCTTTTCGATCTGTACGCCCGAAATCCGCCGGCCTGCGACCTTGATGACGTCGTCAGAACGCCCGAGCATATGAACGGCGCGGTTGGCCTCGATCATGCCTTCGTCGAAGGTACGATAATACCTGCGTGTTTCATCAAGATACGCTGCAGGAGCACGGATCGTCCTGTCCTTCCAGACACCCGCCAGACAGCCAGGGGGCAACGGCAGGGAGAGAACAATCTCGCCGCACCGTTCCCCCGGCATGGACGGCACTATGGCCGGACGGAATCCCGGCGCAGGCCGCCCGATGTCATTCATGAGCGCCACCGGTTCACGCTCGGCCAGGCCGAAGAAATGCGCGGTGATGCTCCACCCGGTTTCGGTCTGCCACCAGTGATTGACCACGGGTTTACGAAAATACGACCGCGCCCAGTCCAGCAAGGTTGGATCCGCATATTCCCCGGCAACGAAGATACGGGCCGGCGCAGGCAGGATTGCTCCTGACAGATGGCGGCTTTCCTGTCGCATGAGTCGCATCTGTGTTGGCGTCGTGAACAGGCATTTCACCTCGTGCTCATGACAGAGAGCGTGAACGGCGGAAGCAGATGCGCCCCCTTCCACGATTACGCTGGTGCAACCGCTGATCAGCGGCGCATAGACGCCATAGGAATGGCCGACGACCCAGCCGAGATCCGATGTGGTGAAGAAGGTATCTCCGGGTTTGCAGCCATAGATCAGTTCCATGGACAGGGCGAGGGCTACGGCATGACCGCCATTGTCGCGCGCAATGCCCTTCGCATGACCCGTCGTGCCAGATGTGTGAAGAATATAGAGAGGATCTTCGGAACGCAGCGTGACCGGCTCTGCTGGAGCGAAGTGTTCCAGCATGTGGAAATCATGATCCCGCACCGGCAGAAGTGAGGCCGGACAGGCTTTGCGCTGCACGATCACGCAGGCCTGTGGTCTATGCGCGGCCTCAGCCAGCGCCTCATTGAGGGCAGGCGCGGACGGGATTGCTGTCTGCCCCTCACATGAGGAGTTTCACGTCAATGGCCACTTTCACTGCGAGATCATTTTTTCTTCTCCGTGTTTTGGATCCATGGTCTGAGCCTGTTTAACGACTACCGGCGCGATGCCGCACCTGTAGAACCTCACATCCGGTCGCCGCTCGCGCGCGGCAGCACCACTATCCCGCATTCGGGGCAAAGGCTCAGGAGAACGGGACCATTCTGAAAGGTCGGCATTGCAAGCCATGGGGCCGATCGGTCCGTTCACCTGGATCCACAGGACTGATCAGGTCCTGGGGATGGGGTTTATGTCTGTGGTGTTTCCATCAGCGGGACGCCGGATGCGCGCCATCGATAACGACACCACTCGTGACATATTTCCAGAGCGCAACAAGAAGCTTGCGGGCCAGGGCAACGATCGCCGTTTTGCGGCTCCGGTTACTTCTTGCGCCCACGTGTTCATGGAACCACTGCGCCAGCGCGGTGTCAGGCTGGTAGCGGAGCCACAGCCAGGCAAGCTGGATCATGGCCGTGCGCAGGCGCGGATTACCGGATTTCGAGACGCCTTGTTCACGGTCGATCGATCCGCTTTTCCACGGCGAAGGCGCCAGACCGGCATAAGCCGCGACCTGCCGCCTGTTGTCGAAATGCCGGAACAGTCCTTCCTGCGTCAGAACGGTGGCAAACTCGGCGCCAATCCCTCTGAGACCCTGCAACAGGACAACTGGCGAACATTGATTGTTGTCATTCACTTTTGCCAATTCGTCCCGTTCGCTCTCAACCATTTTAATCTGTTCCATGAGAAGTTCGATGCGGTCCAGTTCTCGTCCGATCTGCGCCTTGAGATGCTTCGGCAAGGGATGACCATCGCCCGTTCGCAACTCGTCGAGACAGGCACGCCGATCCCGTCGCAGCGGCCGGTAACCTCGAATGCCCTGGCTCAGCAGCAGGCCCTGGACGCGGTTGATATGCCGCGTGCGCTCGCCCACCAGAACCTTACGCTCCCGACTGAGACGTCGGCGGTCTTCCTCTTCCCGTGATGGAGGGCGGACCATTGAGCAGACCCGTGCCTCTCCGCGTTTGAACGCCAGCAGCGTACGGACCAGCATCTCCCCGTCGATACGATCCGTCTTTGCACGCCGGTGCTTGCGGGGAACTGCGATCGACGCCGCATCGACGACATGGCTCTCGATCCAGTCCTCCTGCTTCAAGGCTCTATCGATCCAGAATCCATCCAATCCGGCTTCCTGAATCACCACAAGCGGAAAAAGTCTTCCTTCCCGAGCGCGGGCCTTGTCACGAAGACTAGTGAAACAGCCGAACAGGCCCGCAATATCGCCACCTTGAACCGAGTGGCGCGACATCTTCTCGCTTCCGGGTGAGAGCGATGTGACCAGCCAACTCGATTTTCCAAGTTCCAGTGAAACGAAGATCGCGCCAAGATCAACGCGGATAGCGACCGGGGTCGTGGGATGATCAGATGCCTCGAGCATGGTTCTGCCCTCCAGAGAGTTTCAGCAAGCACACTCTGACACGGCGCGGCTCGCTATCCACTCCTCATGGAATCTGAAAGCTGCAACTGGCGGTGATGATGACTTTGGGGGCCACATCATCAATCCGGCGCGCCAGTTCCGGCCCCGCATAACCGGCAAAAACCACCACATGCACCGCCCCGATCCGCGCACAGGCCAGCATGGCGATGGCTGTTTCGATCATGGTGGGCATTACGATCAGGACACGGTCGCCTTTTTCCACGCCGAGCGAGCGTAGACCACCGGAAAACCCCGCCACCCTGCCCTGCAGTTCCCGGTAGGTGACCACCTGTCGTTCCCTGGTGGCGCAGGAATGCCAGATCAATGCTGCCTGTCCGCCGCGACCATTTTCAACATGCCGGTCCACAGCATTGTAGCAGGTGTTGAGCGTGGCGTCAGGAAACCAGTCATGCCAGCCATCCGCCCGTGTCCTGCATGCGGTCACTGGCGGCTGCTTCCATGTCACGCGCTGTGCCGCAGCCAGCCAGAACTGCTCTGGCCGATTCAGCGCCGCATCATACATCGCCTCGTATGTCGTCCATGGAAGCATGGTATTTTACTCCGTTCAGGCTACGGGCACGTCTTTGCCGATGATCTGGCTGGCCAGCCACGCGGCGTCACGCGAGACACCGGAGAACCGTCCTGATCCCCATGTGTGCAGCCAAGGCAGGCCGAGGAAGTAGAATCCTGGCGCGTCGGTTACGCCTCGATGCCAGACCGGCTTGTTGGCCCCGTTGAAGACCGGAACGTCGATCCAGCGATAGTTCGGACGGAAGCCAATGCACCAGACGATCGAGGTGATGCCTGCGGCTTTCAGGTCCAGCGGGGTGTTGCTGCCATCAGGCTCCCACACAGGTGCATAAGGGGCTTCGGTTGGGGCCGTAATCCCTTCGCGGGCGATGTAGGCATCGATGGATTTCTTGATGTCGGCATTGGTCCTGTCCGCATCATCAAGGTTTTCCGCAAGATCCGGCGCGAAGTGCGCGATTTCGTCACGAATGGTCTCAAGCGTGCCATGCAGGCCCACGCCCTCCCTGGCAAAGAACCGCAGATCAAGATCATGGCCTCCATTTCGGCCGGTGACATAATGATTGGTCTTGTCGCGTGCACCGTCACGCAGGGGGTGATTATCCACCGTCAGATCGTAGAAGTGCATGTCCGCAAGCCAGTCCACCACGTCGCGGCCACGGTAGAAGCGCGAGACACGCGGGGCTGAGCCAACGCAAAGGTGGACCTTGCGTTTCTCAAGGAACAGGTCCTCGACAATCTGCGCACCGGACTGACCGCTGCCCACGACCAGAACCGCGCCGTCCGGAAGTTGGGCGGCATTGCGGTAATCCTGTGAGTGGACCTGAAAGATTGATGGATCGATGGCGCTCGCATAGCCGGGGATAACAGCGTCCTGATAGGCGCCTGACGCGATGACCACATGCTTTGCATGCCATGTCTCTCCGCCCGCCACCACGCGGTACCCCCCGCCTTCATGGCGCGTGATGGAGGTGACAGCCGTGTGTTCACGAAGCGGTGGATTGAAGGACTCAACAAAGCCTTTGACGTAGTCGATAATTTCCTGCTTCACCATGAAGCCGTGAGGATCGCTCCCTTTGTAGGGATGGCCAGGGAGTTCGCATTGCCAGTTCGGTGTGACCAGGCAGAAATTGTCCCAGCGTTCATCGTCCCATGAATGGCAGGCCGTCTTTGCCTCAAAGACAATGTGCTCCACCTTCTCGCGGCAGAGATACCAGCTCATGGAGAGCCCGGCCTGTCCGCCACCCACGATAATGACGGGAATGCTTTTTTCGTTCTGTGTCATGGTCGTTCTTTTCGTCTCAACAACTGAAAGACAGGACGCGCACCTGCGCATCGGGTCGATTAAGGAAGGGCGCACCGGCCTGTCGAATGGCGTGCAGCTGGCCAAGGGCGCGGCTGCACGGGAAGCCGTAGCGGGCGCGAACCCGCTCACTGGCCTCTGTCAGGGCAGTATCCGCCTTTTCAAGAAACTCCCTGACCGGATAATCCTGACCAGGCGTGAAATGGTCCCTTATGACCAGTGATGGGGAGTAGCACTCGGTCTCCTTCCCATCGGGCCAGCGCACGCGAAAAGTCATTTCGGGCATGGTGACAAAACTCCGGAAACAGGGGCATCGGCATGCCATAGGACTGCCAGACGCCGGTACGCAGGGAGGTGCCGACTGGCCACGCGGCTCCAGTCGAAACGGCGGGCCGTTGCGGGGCCGCTGACCCGGAAATGATCGCAGTTTTTGACGCTTAGCGCGTCCCGCAAGGCCATAAGCAGGGTGTCGGGGCGCGTGAGGTCGCACCACAGCGCATCTGCCCGCGAAAGGTGCCCGGTAAAGGGCGCGACTTCTGGCACAATGGCGGGCGTGCCGCAGGCCAGCGCTTCCAGCGGGCACAGGCCGAACCCTTCTGTTATGGACGGATAGGCCAGCACGGCAGCCTGCCGGTAAAAGGGTGGCATGTCGTCATCCGCAACCGGTCCGGTTATGGTCACGTGATCCGCTGCACCGCTTTCGTGCAGACGTGCCGCGAACAGCGTGCGGTAGGCAGAATGATCCAGCAATGAAGCCCCGCCCGCCACGACCAGATGCACATCAGGCTGTTCGCGGCGAAGGGCCAGAAACGCGTCGAGCAGTTGCAGGGTATTCTTGCGGCGCTCAATACCGCCTACGGTCAGGATCAGGCGATGGCCAACCGGCAGACGATACCGTGCCCGCAGCGAGGCATCATACGTGGTTGGTGCGGGCGAAAAGCGCACGGGATCGACCCCATTGCCGACAACGGGCGCTTTGCGCCCATGGTTGTCATGCAGGGCACTTTCCCACATTGCGCTGACGGTAAAGAGTTCGGTCGCCGCCATGAAGCCCCGCTCCTGTCGCGCGGCAAGGACGGGGTGGGAGAAACGGTCGAGATGGTGGACCGTGCGGGCAAAGCCCGGTATCTGCCCCTTTTCCACCAGATCGGCCAGCGCATTGGCGCTGATGGGGTCCTGCGCGTGTAGCACGTCAAAATGCTGCCCATGCAGTGCGTCCCTGATCTCACCAATGCGGCGCTCCACCAGCGTTGGCAGATCGCTCTCCGGCACAACCGGAATACAGTATGTGGCGCAGCGGGGCGCGCGGAAAAAACCAGTCCCGGTCACATCCGGGGCGATCAGCGTCGCGTCATGGCCAGCATCGCACAGGGCTTCCGCCAGCGCCATACCATGCACCACACCGCCGCGCGGATTGGTGGAATGGGTCAGGATGCCGATGGACAGACTCATGGCGCAAACCCCATGAGCGGCGTCCGGGCAAGATCCCAGAAGGTTTCCTTCTCATCCGTCCATGTGATATCCACACGCCGCGTCTCATTGCACTGGCCGATGGCAGAAGCTGCAATGCCCCGCCCATGAAAGCGGGCGATGACCGCATCCGCATCTTCGGGATGCACCGTGAGCAGATAGCCATAGCTGGGGAATGCGGACAGCCAGCGTTCCATAGGCGCAGCATCGGGGCGCGGAATGTCATCAAGCGTGATCGTCATGCCCACGCCTGAACATTCGGCCAGCATGAGGGCGGTACCCAGCAGCCCCGCCATACTGATGTCCTTGGCGGCACGGCTTAGCCCATCTTCGGCTATGCACGGAAGAAGTTCGAGATCCCCCCGCAGACGTGCCGCCCCTTCGGTGCCGCACAGGGCGGAGCTTGCATCCCAGAACGGATGCGGATCGTGCCAGCGGCCACGCAGGTCGATGGCGGCGATCAGAACCTCGCCCGGTCGGGCATCGAAGCTGGTCAGCAGATGACGGGCACGGCCAAGGATCGCCACTGACAGCGAGTTGTGAGTGCTGCGCATGTTGGTATGTCCGCCAACAACAGGCACTTCATAGGTGCGTGCTCCATCATGCAGACCGGTCAGTATGGACGCGGCCGTCTCGGACGTATCGCTCCACAACGCATCCACCACGGCCACCGGACGACCACCCATGGCCGCGATATCGCTGACATTGACCATTACGCCGCAATACCCGGCAAACCACGGCATTGAGCGGACAAAGCTGTCCTGAAATCCCTCGGCGGCCAGCAGAAGATAGCCGTTACCGTCCGGAATTGCAGCGCAGTCATCGCCAAGGCGGATGGCATCAGGATTTGCAGGCTTCAGGATCGCAGCCGCTTCAGCAATATCCTGTTTGCCCGCAAGGGCGCGACCGTGACGCAACGTGCGCAGCAGTGAGGCAAGTTCGTATGCCATCACGCCACCTGCCGCGGTCGGGGTTGCGGACGCAGTAGCCATGTCTGGTCCTGACCGTGCGCCGGATAGCGCGAAAGGTTGGCCTCCATGTCGTGATGCGGCAGGCCATGCAGCGTGATGACGCCGAGACTCTTCCAGTGCAGGCGGCGGAAAAACAGCACATTCTGTTCCTGCACCTGTGCCAGGAACCGCGTCGCTCCAAGCCCATGAGCCGTGCTGACCGCCATACGGATAAGCTCCGCCCCGATCCGTCCGAGCTTGCGATGATCGGCATGGACCGCCAGACGGGAACCACGCCAGACACCGGGTTCGGCTTCATGGATACGTACCGCGCCCACAACCCGATCCGGCATCCCCGCCATGCAGCAGGCCGCGATGATGGGAATGGCAACCGGGTCGGTTGTATCCCGGTCATCGTCCACAAAAACACGCTGTTCGGTGCAGAACACTTCGCGGCGCAGCGCGTGATAACCGGCGCGTTCCCACGGCGTGCGGGCAAGACGCACAACATATTCCGTGGGGATGAACGGCCGATCTTCCATGTCTTCGAGGATCGTGCTCATTGTTCGTATGCCGAGAGCGAAGAACAGGCGCCACACCGGCCACACCCGGCCCGGATATCGGTGGATTTCATGTTTGCCTCGCGCAGCATCTGGCCCAGCGGCGCCAGCACAGCTTTCATGAACTCGGCTGAAGGTGGCGCGTGATTTTCCAGCGGGGTGCCGGAAATGGGCACAAACGGCACCACGAAGGGATAGACCCCGAGCGCAATCAGGCGTTCGGCCAGAGCCAGAATGTCTTCGGCACTGTCGCCAAGACCTGCGAGAATGTAGGTATTGACCTGCCCACGCCCGAAGACCGGCACGGCGCTGGCAAAAGCGTCCATATAGCGATCGACGCTGACCGTGGCCTTACCGGGCATGATCTTCTCGCGCACGGCCTGTGTTGCGGCTTCAAGATGCATGCCCAGACTGTCAGCCCCCGCATCCCGTAAGCGCTGGAACCAGCCGTGATCGCGCGGCGGCTCGCACTGGACCTGAAGTGGCAGGTCTACTGCGGCCCGGATGGCACGGGCTGATTCCGCCAGCACGGCAGCGCCCCGATCAACCACGTTGGGTGTGCCGGTGGTCAGCACCATATCGCGCACGCCGTCCAGTTCCACGGCGGCCTTGGCAACTTCGGCCAGTTGTGCGGGCGTCTTGTAGGCGATCGTCCGGTCGGCCTCCAGCGACTGGCCGATAGCGCAGAACTGGCAGGAGGTGCGCCGGTCGGCATAGCGGATGCAGGTCTGGTGCACCGTGGTCGCCAGCGTGTCACGGCCATGCAGAAGGGCGATCTTCCAGTAAGGAATGCCGTCCGCCGTGCTCAGGCCATAAAAGCGCGGAACCCTCGGAAAATGGATTGTGCCCAGCGTCTGGCCATCACGCAGCAGCGTGCTTGTCCCACTCTGGTCAGGCGGACTGGCCTGAAACGGAGACCGTCGTGCACCAGATGTATAAACCGGGACCATGACGGTCTGACCCGCGATGGTGATCGTCTTGTGGTCGGAAGGGCCGGCCCCACCCTTGCGGGCGATACCCCCGGTCTGCTCACCGATCTGAAGCCCGAAGGATTGCAGGTCAGTGACGAGCTTGCGGCCGGAAAGCGTGCCGAGTGTCGGAACGGTCATGGCGCAACCTCGTCATTGGAGGGACCAACCGGCCCAGTGGCTCCACGCTCACCAACATAATGCACCGTGCGTGCGGGCCGCCGGTCCTGCAGCAGGCTGAGCAATTCCGGGCGTGCATAATGCCCCACGGAATCCATCATCCGCTTGCGTTTGATAATCAGGGCAAAGTCGAGATCGGCAATCACCATCCCCTCGCCTTCCGTCAGCGGCGTGCCCAGCAGCTTGCCTTCAGGTGAGACGATCGCGGTGAAACATCCGCCACGCAGCGGTCCTTCCAGCGCGGGATCGCGCGCTATATCCCTGATCTGATCTTCCGTGAGCCAGCCTGTGGCGTTCACGACAAAGCAACCGGATTCCAGCGCATGATGCCGGATGGTGACTTCCATCTGGTCGGCGAAGATCTGGCCTACCAGCGAGCCGGGGAACTGCGCGCAGTGGATTTCCTCGTGCTGGGTCATCAGCGCGTAGCGGGCGAGCGGGTTGTAATGCTCCCAGCACGCCAGCGCCCCGATGCGCCCGGCCGCACTTTCCACCACTTTCAGCCCCGAACCATCCCCCTGCCCCCAGACCATGCGCTCATGGTAAGTGGGCGTGATCTTGCGGCGCTTGAGCAGGATTTCACCTGTGGCGTCGAAGATGATCTGCGTGTTGTAAAGCGTGCCGAAATCCCGCTCGTTCACGCCCAGCACGACGACCATGCCGGTATCGCGCGCGGCTTCAGCCACCATGTCGGTTACCGGGCCGGGGATGACGACAGCGCGTTCGTAGAGCGCCAGATGCTCGCCGCCGAAGCGGAAAGCGGGCTGGATGAATGAGAAATAGGGATAATAGGGCACGAAGGTTTCGGGAAAGACCGCCAGCGCAACGCCTTTTTCGGCGGCATCGCGGATGGCCTGGCAGACTTTCCGGGCAGTCCCCAGACCATCGTCACCAAGGACGGGGCTGATCTGGATGGCTGCGGCGCGAACGATACGGGGCATGGCTTGCGGTCCTCCCTTCGGCCTTCAGAGAGTCCAGGTGTTCAGGATGAATGCGTTGTCGCGGCGGGCCAGCAGGATGATGTCGAGCACGTCCTGCGGATTGATCGGCGTGATGCCGGGGATCAGGTTCTGCTCGCCGTAGCCGTAGAGAGCCTGGAGCGCGAAGCGGCAGGCATAGACTTTGCCGCCTTCTTCAAGGATTTTCGCGATCTGCTTGTTGCAGTTCATGTGCCCCGGAAAGGCCTCGTCACCCAGGCGGGGAAAGCCGCGCTGCACACCAAGAGTCACACCCGGGCCGTACAGCAGCACCGACGTCTCGAAACCCTTGCGGATCAGGCGGGTGGCTTGCAGCAGGTTGACGAACCCGACGGAGCCTTCATTGGCGACGGTGTGGAAGGTGATGAGGGCTTTTTCGCCGGGCTTGGCTTTGACGTCCTCAAAAACCTTGTTTTCATAATTGACGAAGCAGTCGCCATCTTTATGCGGAGCGTGTTCGACTTTCGGCATGGTATGTCTCCCGTGTGCTGCGGTCTCCGGCGGGAAGCCGGGACTGACCACGTTGCCGAAGCGAACGTGGCACGGGATGGCGGAGAGCCAAAATATTGTATGCCTTCTTACAGACGTACAAACAGATCAAATAAAATCAGACACAGCCCTCACGCCAAGACAGAGGCATACAAAAAATATACAGAAACCATACAATCGTAAGAAGTTACCGTAAGTGCCTGTTTTAACGCGATTTTACAATCACGCATTCGTGAATAAAGTGCCTTTTTGTTTTCCGGAATATCCGCCTTCCATCTCATGAAATCAGAAGATTTCGTCGATTCCGGGTTCTACCATCCGGTCACACAATATCGGCAAAACCGGGGGAGCGTTTGTGCTGCAGGACAGACAGCACTCCATGCAGGGATTCCTCAAGGCTCGCGGCATCCGGTGCGCTGCCCAATGCGATCCGCGCCCGCTGCGGGGGCTCGCCACTGATGGTAAAAACGGTACTGGGCACCAGCGCCAGGCCCCGCCTGCGGGCATAGGCCACAAAATCCGCACTGCCCCACCAGTCCGGCAGTTTCAGCCAGACATGCGGTCCGTCGGGATGCATACAGTGCCCGTCCCCCAGCACCTTGCGGGCAATGGACTGGCGCAGGCGCAGTTCCTTGCGGATGGCATGCAGGATTGTATGGGCCTGCTCCGTCTGCATCCATCGTGCCGTCAACGCACTCAGCAGGCCGGCATTGGTCAGGGCTATGGCCCGGATGGCCGCCGTAACCCGCCGGGTCATATCCGCATTGGGCAGGGCAACATAAGCCATGCGCAGGCCGGGACTGAGCGTCTTGGCGAGGGTGGCCACGTAGCTGACACGGCTATGGTCAAGGGCTGCCAGCGCCGGTAACGGATTGTCCATCAGCAGGCTGTAAGGATCATCTTCCGCAATATGCAGATGATGGCGCTGGGCGACCTTCAGGATGTCCTTGCGTCGTTGCAGGGACATCGTCGCCGTGGTGGGATTGTGGATGGTCGGGATGCAGTAGAGCAGCCGGGGATGATGTTCGGCGCAGACCCGGTCGAGCTGGTCCGGCATCATCCCTTCCATGTCGCTATCTACACCGACCAGAATAAGGTCGAACTGCGCCGCTATGGTCCGGATGCCGGGATAGGCGATACGGTCGGTGACAATGACATCGCCGGGCTGCGTATGCGTGCTGACAATTGCCGCAAGCGCGCTCTGCGCGCCGGGTGAGACAAGAATTTCATCCGTGCGCCGCTGCCCGATGACGGACGCGATCCATTTCGCGCCCAGCTGGCGTTCTTCCTGTGTGCCGCCCGTTACCCGATAGGACATCAGGCTGTTCAGATCCTGCTGCTTCAGGATGGCCGTAATATCGCTCTGGATAATGCGTTGAAGGGGCGGGTCCTGCGGGATGGGCGGCAGGTTCATGGTCAGGTCAACCACGGCGGGACCGGTATGGCGCCAGTGGCTTTCCCCTGCGCCAACACGGACAAAGGTACCCCGGCCGACCGTCGCATCAATCAGGCCACGCCGCCGTGCCTCGGTAAACGCCCGGGTTACGGTCGTCAGATTGGTGCCAAGATGCTCCGCGATTGTTCGCTGTGGTGGCAGCCTGTCCCCTTCCCGCAGATCGCCCTTGCGGATGGAAAGTGCCAGGGCATCAGCCAGCGTCATGTAAATCGCATTCGGACTGCGGCTGATCTCTTCTTTCCAGTGGGCCAGATAAGGGTATGCAGACATGGGATAGAATTTCCATACATTCGATGAAATTCCATTTGACCATGTGCCATACAATCAACGCAATCACGATACTGGTAAGACTGGATATTCGGCGTAGGGGAGCCTACCAGGCTCGAGCGGGAATGTATTCCCGCGGGAAGATGGAGGTGCTATACAAGGTGGCAGGAAGGCCGGACCATGTCGGAATACAGGCACTGCACAATAGTCGCGCTGGCTATCTGCTGCGCACTCCTGTCAGTAGTGGCTTATGCCAGCGATCGCCCTGCCCCAGGGACCACTGCCAATATCGTAGATCCGGGTATCGATGAACGTGTCATGACTATACCTCTCCGGGCGGGCGGGTCTGTCCGGGCCATCTTCAGTTCTCCGGACCGGACACGGGCAACCATCATCATGTGCCCTGGCGGAACAGGTGACATCCGCCTCGGACAGGACGAGCGCATCCGGCATGCCGACAATTTCGTCGTGCGAACGCGCGAGGCATGGAACAGGCAGGACTATGCGGTGCTCATTCCGGACACGGTTGGCCACCTCAATCTTCGGGGGCAGCGTAGTTCCGCGCACTATGTCCATCTTGTCGATGACCTCATCACTCATTGCCGATCTAATTCATCAACGGCTCTGCAGGAGAAAAGGAACGGCAAGCTCTGTCACAGCATCCGCGCTCTGGCGTTGAGGGAAATGACCGGTCCCGGACAGAACATGCCGCCTGAAATACCCCCTGAACAGATGGTCCTTACCTGCTGATGTTTCCGGGTCGTTGCATGGATCATCACCTCCATGGATTACGAGTGAGGGCACATGGATGATCGGGGCGGCAACAACACGTTTCTCAAGGTATTCGAATGTTGGTGAACGCGGTGCCAGTCCCCAGCGCACGCGATAGGAATGTAGTGTGATATCTGCCCAGTCGGGATTTTCGAATGCCAGGGCCGTCGCTGCAAATTCGTCTTCCGGGATTTGCCATCCCGGGTTCCAGATCGACCAGATATACCGCATGAATTTCTGGCGGTCGTTCCGGATGAGTTCGGCACCGCGATCAAGCGCCATGAGCCAGTGATACCAGTAATTCTGCATCTGCTGGTAAGACATGGCCTGTCCAGCATCATTTGTTCCCCATCCTACGGACAGGGCCACACATCCCGCTATCCGTTCTGGCGCCAGAACGGAAGCAATATAAGCAGCTCGTGCGCCCCAGTCATGTCCGACGACGCTGAAACGGGAAAGCCCCAGAACGTCCATCATTTCAAGCATATCATGAGCGAGAGCCACAAGCTGCCCGTTTCGGGGAATGTCTACTTCCCGAAAGCGCGTTGCGCCGCAGCCGCGCAACCAGGGCACATAAGTCCGGAAACCGGCGTCGTGCAGATCCGGCAGGAGCCGGTTCCATGTCAGCGCATCGTCCGGCCACCCATGAAGCAGGATAACAGGAGGACCGTCTTCTGGCCCCGAGATCCGGCAAGCGATGTCGAGCTGGGATGTCGTAATTGTTACGTTCTGCATGAGAGCATCTCCACTCCCGCCATGCGCGTTTCCCTCTCAATTCAGAAACGAACATACGATTATATCATATCGCATTTCACGATAAAAATAATCATACTTTCGGGGACACTGGTGTTACTTCCCCTGCTCGGGATTGTCCTGAACGGGACATCTTCTCTCCTGTACGGAACGGTGCCTGAGTTGGCGCCTGACGGAAATATGAGCCGGACCTTTGCCGTATTCTATACTGGTGTGATCGGCGCAGGCGGACTGGTGCCGATTGCCTATGGCCTTCTCGCCGATCATCTCGGTCGGACCACAGGTCAACTTGCGACAGCCCTGCTTATCGTACCAATGGTACTTCGAATGGGTTCTTCCATGAAGGCCGCGTGAGGCCGCCCAGAGCAGACGACAACCGATGTCGGAGACGTGGACTATTTGTGCTCAGGAGGAAGAGATCATGACAGGTAGTAAGAACAATCGGACAGGCGGCTGCCACTGTGGTGCGGTACGCTTTGAAGTGACGCTCAGCGACGGCCTTCAATCCGTCCGTCGCTGCAACTGCTCTTATTGCCGCATGCGGGGATCGGTCATCGCCGCGGTAGCGCTGTATGGGATAAAAATTCTCCAGGGTGGGGACATCCTGACGAGCTACCGGTTCAATACGGGAACAGCCCAACATTTCTTCTGTTCCCGCTGTGGCATCCACACGCATCATCAGCGTCGGTCCGACCCGTCAAGACATGCCGTAAACGTGGCCTGTCTTGACGCGGTCAGTCCTTTTGATTTTTCGGAAGTGCCGGCAACAGACGGGATCAACCATCCGAACGACACAGGAAAACCGGCGCGACTGGCCGGTATCCTGCGTTTTGAAAGTGTAGCAGAGCACTGAAATGTTCCAGGATAGGATGAAGCATTGAGATTTGAGGTCTGCTTTTGGAACGATATCATAGGCCTTGGAGTGACTGCTATGAGGCGAGAGCAGCCGGTCGGACCTATCGCCTCGCGGCCAAATGTCCTCGACGAAGAACGAAATCTTTTGTTCTTAAACAGTCCGGCAATCAGACCATTCAACCTGATCACGAAATCGACTGGGCGGACTGCCGAGTGTCTTGCGGAATGCAAACGCAAACGCGGATGCCGTGGAATAACCAAGAGCATGCGCGACCTCTCCAACTGGCAGGCCGGATGCGAGCATGCCAACGGCGGCCTGCATCTGCACCTGCCGGCGATAGTGACTGAAGCTCATGCCAACCTCAGCTTCAAACAACCGGGCCAGCGTCCGACTGCTGGCCCCAGCCACATCCTGCCATTCGAACAGTGACCGGCCATCCGCCGGAGAGACCATCAGCGCATCAGTGACACGCCGCAGCCGTGCATCCGAAGGACGCGGCACACCCAGAGGTTCGGAACGTGCCGATGCGATCTGGTCCAGCAGCACCGCCACCATGCGCGACGCCGATGAAGGAACGGGATAATCTGACGGGCATCTGGCAACCGCATCAATCAGTTCCTGCAACAGCGTTGTAAGGGCGATGATGCGACAGGTTGGCAGAAAATCCCGGCACATCTCCGGCGCAATCAGCACGGCACGCAGCCTGCTTTCCTTGGGGCTGTGAACGGCATGCACAACACCCGGTGGCACCAGGAGTGCCCGTCCGGGCGGTACCAGCCACTGGTTATCTTCGGTCGTGACGCGGATCACGCCATGCGTGGTCGCCAGAAGCTGTCCAAGATCAGCGTGACAATGAGGTTCGACATCCGCAGCTTCCACATGATGCTCCGCATGCACGCGCACTGGACGTAACTCTGTAGGAGGCGTGCGATCAGCAAGACTGCTGGCCTGCAGGGATCGGGATTGCTTCATCTGGCATATTTTCGACAGTTTATGGCATTCTGTCGAGCGCTGGATAAAAAATCAGTCTGTATAGCAGAGAGTATGACACGTTCCGCGAAAACGCTTCTGCCCTGGCTGATGATCTTCGGTGCCGGTATCTGCCTGCGCACCGGAATTGCTTCCCTCTCTCCCATCCTCGACCAGATCAAACGAACTCTTGCCATCACCAACGCCGAACTGGGCCTGCTGACCACGCTTCCAGTCCTGTGCATGGGCGGTCTCTCTCCGCTCGGGCATATGCTGGAACGGCGACGTGGCCTGAAACGCTCCATGATAATGGCATTGGCGCTTCTGACCATCGTCCTGCTCCTTCGCCTCGATGGCGGCAGCTATGGAGTGCTGCTTTTCACGGCTGTCGGGGTAGGCGTAGGCGACGCGATCATCCGGCCACTGCTGTCGGGTTTCATCAAGGGTGAGTTTGCCTCCCGCGCGCCTGCGGCCATGAGCATCTATGCCGCCAGCATGGGAGTAGGCTCAGCCGTGGCCGCTTTCGGAACGCCCCGCATCAGTGATGCCACCGGGAACTGGCCGCTGGGTCTGGCTTTCTGGGCGCTTCCCACGGCACTCGCCGGGTTTTGCTGGATACTATGGCGTGAGGATATTGCTGCGTCTGCGCGTTCCGCGGCACAGCCTTCTCTCACGATCAGCCGGAGCGGCATTCTGGGACTGACGCTGTTCTTCGGTCTTCAGGCCGGGATCAATTACGCAGCAATTGCGTGGCTGCCGTCCCTGTATGATACCCTGGGCTATTCTGACCATACGGCAGGGCTTCTTGTCGCCATCATGATGCTGTTCCAGACGGGCGTCAGCTTTAGCATGCACGTCATCATGCGCGCCCTGAAACTTACAACCATCAAGGCAGCTCTGGCTTTTTCCGGCCTCGCCATTTTGGGTACGCTCTGCCTGCTGCTTGCAAAGCCGCTGCCATGGCTGGCACCCGTGGTGATTGGAGTTGCGACAGGAGGGCTGTTCCCGATAGCGCTCCTCCAGCCTCTGGATTTCGCACATGACAGATCAGAGGCAACACGACTTGCCGGGCTAACCCAGACGGGCGGCTATCTGCTTGGCGGTATCCTACCGTGGATTACAGGTCTGCTGATCGATCATCTCGGCGTTGACCCAGCACTCCTGACGTTGCTGGTTGGTAGTGCTGGCTTGCTTACTGTGGTTACGGTGCTGATCCAGCGCACTTATCAGAAATGACACAGCCCGCCATGAATGTCTGCTTTCAGCTCCCTTCTGGAAAGATCCGGGTATCCCGGTGAAGACGCAGGCTATCCGTCCGTTCGGGATTACTTTGCGCGTCAATGCTTTGGCGGAACAATTGCCAGTTGCGCCCGGACACTCGGACGCTCCTGCATCCGCGCGAACCAGGCTAAAAGCGCCTCGCACTCCTGCGGGATCGGCAATTTCACGGCTGTAGCGAATATAAAACCCCCGATAACTGCAATATCCGCCATAGAGAAAGCCTCACCGGCTATAAAGGGCTGTTTCCGCAGCACTGCATCAAAGTAATGCATCCCGCACAGAGCCTTATCGCGCTGGCGCAGGCCCCATTCCCGGTTCTGGTAGACTTCCACATCGGGACCAAGACCCGGTGTGGCATGATGAAAATAGACGCTGATGGCGTCCAGCATCTCGATCTCGGCGCGTTTTGTCATCATCTGGATCGCACCTTTTTCAAGCGGGGTTCGACCAGTCAGTGTCGGTTCCCCGGCGAGCGCATCAAGATAGACCGTGATAGCCGTACATTCAGCGAGAAAGAGTCCACCGTCCAGTTCAAGAACTGGCAACGTTCCGGAATAATTCTTGGCGCGAAAACCTGGTGTCTTGTGTTCGCCCTTCCACAAGTTGATCGGCACGAATTCGACGTCGGACAGGAGATTCTTTTCTGCCAGAGCAATCCGGACACGGGCTGGATAGGGCCCTGTGGGCCAGTCGTAAATTTTCATTGGAGCAGCCTTATTGGCATCGAACGCAAAAATATCAGGCGTCGTCCGGACATTTCCCCTGACCTTTCGGCACCAGGGCTGTGACTGCCCGGGAGCCCTCCCCTACAGCGTTGACTGAAACGCCTTTCGTCCTTCTGAATCCAGTGCTGCGAAATCTTCGTCGGACAGCGTTATGCTGGCGGCGGCGACATTCTGCTCCAGATGAGCGACTTTCGAGGTTCCGGGGATTGGCAGCATCACCGGACTGCGTTTCAGGACCCATGCCAGCGCGATCTGGCTTGGGTGCGCGCCGTATTTCCCTGCCATGGTATCCAGGATTGAGCCCGGCTTCGCGAGGTCGCCAGCGGCAAGCGGAAACCAGGGGATGAACCCGATGTTCTTGGCGGCGCAATAATCGAGCACGTCCTCGCTGGTGCGATCGACAAGATTATAGCGGTTCTGGACGGTTGCCACGTCAAAGAACTTTGAGGCGGCCTTGATGTCTTCGACGGAGACTTCGCTCAGTCCTGCATGCCGGATCAGTTTCTGGTCGATGAAGGACCTGATCGCGTCAAACTGCTCGTCCGCCGGAACCTTGGGATCGATCCGGTGCAATTGCCACAGATCGATCTGTTCGACGCCGAGATTGCGCAGGCTCTTGTGTACCTGCTGGAGCAGGTATTCCGGCCGTCCAACCGGCTTCCAGATATCCGGCCCCGAACGGGTCAGACCACCCTTCGTGGCGATCACCAGTCCCTTGGGGTATGGGTGCAGCGCCTCTTTAATCAGCCATTCCGAAACATCGGGGCCGTAGGAATCGGCAGTGTCGATGAAGTTGACGCCGATTTCGGGAAGACGCCTCAGCGTGCGGATGGCCTCGTCGTGGTCGGCGGGCGGTCCCCATATGCCCGGGCCGGTGATGCGCATCGCGCCGAAGCCAAGACGATGAACGGCAAGGTCGCCGCCGATGCTGAAGGTGCCGGCGTCGGGGGCGTTAGCGGATAAACTGGTCATGGCCTTCGTTCCTTTTTTCCAGCAGGTGATTGGGGATCAGTCATTCCATCAGGCCGCGAAGCCACCATCGATGTTATATGCAGCACCGGTGATGATGCCTGCCTCTGGCCCGGCAAGATACGCGACCAGCCCCGCGATCTCCGCGCCCGTGGCATGGCGTTTGATCGCCATGAAGTCGTGCATCACGTCCTTCAGCGGACCATCGGCAGGATTCATGTCGGTATCGGTGGGGCCGGGCTGAACAACGTTGACGGTGATGCCGCGCGCCCCGAAATCGCGCGCCAGTCCTTTGACCATGCCTTTCAGTGCGGCCTTGCTGGCGCTGTAGGCAGCAAGGCCAGTCATCGGCATACGGTCGGCATTGGCTGAGCCGATGAAGATGATGCGGCCGCCGTCGGGCATGGTCCGTGCGGCAGCAACTGCCGCGTGATAGGGCGCGAGGGTATTGATGCGGAAAAGCCGGTCGATGGCGTCCGGCGGCATGTCCAGTGGATCACCCGCGCCAAGAATTCCGGAATTGACGACCAGCACGTCGAGAGGACCAAGCGAGGCGATCAGCGCGGTGAGAGAGTCCCGGTCTCCGCTATCGGCGCGCATGGCCCTGCTTCCGGTCTCGGCCGCCAGGGCCTGAGCATCATCAGGGGAGGATAGATACGTGAAAACGACTTTCGCGCCATCCGTTGCGAAGCGACGCACGATGGCAGCCCCAATCCCGCGGCTGCCGCCAAGCACGAGGACAGACTCGCCATTAAAGCTGCTCATGACTGTGTTTCCATCAACGCCAGAATTCCTGCCAGCCTGTCGAACGCTGGCTGGTAGATATGGGTCGGCATCCGGGCCTCCATGCTGGCTGCGTGTTCGGCAGCCGCTTCGAACTGGCCGCGCCACCGGATAAATGTGCGATCGCCATCCGTTACGGGCAGAAGCGTGATGGTCGACCGGTAGTTCCGGATCGGTAAAGCCGATTCAATGATCGAGAACGTCACCGCATGATCCACGTCGGACAGCGCCAGAAGCTGTTCACGGATGACGCCGACATCGCCCATTTCAACACGACGGATCGCGCCAATACGGTCGCCGGGATCATCGCCTTCGATCACGCAGCTTTTCACGCCCGGCAACCAGTGACCAAGAGCGCCGAAATCGCGGATCAGCCCCCAGACAGACGAAACGGGTGCATTGATGACGCTGCTGGCCATAACATTGATCATACGGACTTCCCCTGCCCTTTTCCGTGCGGAATCAAAGCGACTGGCCACCTGTCACCTCGATGCGCTGGCCATTCACCCAGTGCATATCGTCCGACAGGAGGCCACGGACCGCAGCCCCGATATCATCGGACTGGCCGACGCGCCCCAGCGGCGTGATCTCTGCCAGGCTCCTGTTGACCGTGGCATCGTCGCGGACCAGGCCACCGCCGAAATCCGATGCGACCGCGCCGGGGGCGACGGCATTGACGGTAATGCCGCGCTCGCCCAGTTCTTTCGCCATATACAGCGAGATGACTTCGGTGGCGGCTTTCATGGCCGCGTAAGGACCATGATCCGGCAGGTAGAAGCGTGTTGCGGCAGAGGTGATGTTGAGAATGCGGCCACTATCGCGGATCAGCGGAAGGAGCGCTACCGTCAGCAGGTAGGGACCCTTGAAGTGGATGTTGTACTGGTTGTCGAGCTGTTCAGACGTCGCGGCATCGAAGCGTGTGTGAATGATGTTGCCAGCGTTCTGAACAACATAATTCAATCCCCCCTGCCCGAACTCGCCTGCAAGAAGGGCTTTGACCCGCTGAGAAAAATCCGTGAACGACGCATGGTTCGCGATGTCCAGTTGCAGCATGCGCAGCTTTGCGCCCTCCTGACTGAGGGCGCATTCGGCTGCTTTCGCCTCATCTTCATTGGCGTGATAAGTGCCGATCACGCTGATGCCGGAGGCTGTCAGATGCTTCGCAATACTGTAGCCGATGCCGCGATTGGCGCCCGTGACGAGGGCGATTTTTGATGTACTCATGATCGGATTCCCTGAAGAGGCATGGCGTCGTGTTCCGAACAGCACAACTTCCATACCGATCAATCCATAATAGGGAGGCAGCACGAGGTCAATGGTTTATGGATCGACTGGTATGGAATACTCGTCCCGGACCTGGATCGTCTCGCCACCGTCAACCCGTCAGCGTTTTTTGGACCGCTTTGCTGTTCCCCGTTTCACCGCGTTGATATCCCACAACGTCAGCAGCGACGTGACGGCCGCATCCAGAGTGTCCGAACTCATCCCGTCCCGGGTTTCGCACGTCATGCCGTGGAAAAAAGTCGCGAGAATATCGGGCAGCACATCTGTCGCCGGGGACGCTTGCAAATCGCCATTAGCGATGGCGCGTTCCACGCAGGCTCTGATGCCGGCGCGCGTGCGCTGTCGTTCCGCCGCGAGGAGCGCCTGAACGGGTTCGTTTTCGGGTGAGCAGTTACTGGCGCCACAGACGACCAGACACCCGGCCGGGTGTGCGCGGGCGGCCTGCATGCGTGCCGAACCGCGCAACGTCCGTTCGATGGCATCGCGCGGGGACAGGCTTTCATCCCATAACGGCGCCATCACCTGTCCGTAGGTCTCCAGATAACGTTGCACAACTTCGCGGAACAGGGATTCCTTCGAGCCGAACGCGGCATAGAAGCTCGCGGGCGAAATGTTGCCCATGCAGGACTTGAGTTGAGTCAGGGAAGTCGGTTCATAGCCTTGCGCCCAGAAGAGTGCTGTGGCGGCGTCAATCGCCCTGTCGCGGTCAAACTCACGGGGACGCCCGGTCCGCGCCATGTCATCGTTCCTTCCTAAAGACTTCCATATTAAGTGATCCAGAAGTGATTGCCAAGGCTGCCATGTCTCTATATGTGTATCGTCCGATCCATATATGAGCGACCCATGACCCCGACCATCACAGTGCCCACGACAAAACCCGATGAGCGCCTGCCGGTTGCCGGTCTGCTCGCGCTGGCCATGACCGGCTTTATCTGCATCATGACCGAAACCCTGCCCGCCGGTCTGTTGCCCGAGATTGGTGCGGGTCTGCATATTTCTCCGGCGCTCGCCGGGCAGATGGTGACGGCTTATGCCATAGGCTCGTTGAGTGCAGCGATCCCGCTCACACTTGTCACGCAGCGATGGCGGCGCAGGAAGGTTCTGCTACTGGCGATCATAGGCTTCGTGATATTCAATTCCATCACGGCGTTTTCGACGCATTACGGCGTGACCCTCGTAGCCCGGTACGGAGCGGGTGCGGCGGCGGGTCTCGCCTGGGCGTTGCTGGCCGGCTATGCGCGCCGGATGGTAACGCGCGCCCAGCAGGGCCGTGCCCTGGCGATTGCCATGGTCGGCACGCCGATTGCGCTCTCGCTGGGGGTGCCCGCCGGGACATGGCTGGGCGCTGCCGTCGGCTGGCGTCTGGCCTTCTGGATCATGTCGGGCCTGACCGTGCTGCTGATCGCATGGGTGCTGGCGAAGGTTCCGGACTTTCCGGGGGCTGCGCATCACGAGCGCCTGCCATTCCGGCATGTTCTGTACATGCCCGGCGTGCGGTCTGTCCTCGGTGCCGTGATGGCATGGATGCTCGCGCACAATGTTCTCTACACCTACATCGTGCCGTTCGTCACACCTGCCGGACTGGCGGGCCAGGCAGACCGCATCCTGCTGCTGTTCGGGGTCGCCGCCCTGGTTGGCATCTGGCTGACAAGCCGCACGGTCGATCACGCCCTGCGCCTGTCCGTCCTGCTCAGTCTTGCCATATTCGTGGTTGTGGCGGGGGCTTTCGCCATCGGATCAGCGTCGCCTGCGGTGATCATGATCGGTGTCACGATATGGGGTCTGACCTTTGGAGGCGCTGCGACGTTGCTCCAGACGGCGCTCGCCGATGCAGCCGGCGATGGCGCGGATGTCGCGCTGTCGATGAATGTCGTGGCGTGGAACAGTGCCATAGCCGGTGGGGGCCTTCTGGGCGGCACGCTGCTCGACACATGGGGGCCGGCATCGTTCCCCTGGGCGGTGATGGGGCTTGTCGCGGTCGGCTTCCTGATCGCATGGCAGGCCCGGTCCCATGGGTTTCGACCTGGCCACCGGCTCGGGCATGAGAGCTAAGGATACGATGGGGATGTTACAGGCATCTTCTACCCTGTGCAGGGCTATCATGTTCACCATCACTTTTAACCCTGCTCAAGCACACGTCCTGCAATTCTGAAGCCTGTGGCGGAACCTGCCGCATCAGGCATCTGAAAATCCGGATAAAGGACAAAGGCAATGGATCTGGTCATGCCCTGAAACGAGGGATGACTGTCAGTTCGTCAGTGTCGTGAAGGAAACACAATGTTGCGACAACCATGGCTGCTACACCACACGGAGCTTATCCATGTCACGACCGCCATTCCCGCCTTTTGATATTGAAAGTGCGACACGCAAGGTCCGGCTTGCTGAAGATGCCTGGAATTCCCGGAATCCGGAACAGGTAACGCAGGCCTATACAATGGATAGCCAGTGGCGCAACCGGGTGGAATTCATCCGTGGGCGCGATGAGATCGTGGCGTTCCTGACACGCAAATGGAACGTGGAGCACGAATACCGCCTGATCAAGGAGCTCTGGGGTTTCCGCAATAACCGCATGGCTGTCCGTTTTGCCTATGAATGGCATGATGATGCGGGCCAATGGTTTCGGTCTTACGGCAATGAACTGTGGGAATTCGATACCGCCGGGCTTATGCGCTGCCGGGTCGCATCAATCAATGACCTGCCGATAGAGGCTGGAGAGCGACTGTTCCATTGGCCCGCGGGAAGACGACCGGACGATCACCCGGGGCTGTCCGATCTTGAACTTTAATGTTCTGAAAGAAATTGCTCTCGCCAGAGTTCTTTCATGATTTCGATCCTCACCATCCCTGTTCGGTGGGCAGAAGGAAGAGTTCTGCGACATCCATTCGGGATGGTGCGTTCAGCGCAAACAGGATCGTGTCAGCAATGTCCTCGCCTTCCAGATAGGTCATGGAAGCCGCCAGGTCATCCATCTGCCTGCGGTAAGTGGGATCGGTAATCTGCTCGTACAGTTCCGACTTCACGGCACCCGGTTGAATGCAGGTGACGCGGATATTGTGCTTTGGCCCGATCTCCATCCTGAGCCCATCGGAAAACGCCGCAACGGCGGCCTTGGTGGCGCAATAGACGGCCAGGCCGGTAAAGACTTTGCGGCCCGCAATCGAGGACATGTTGAAGATATGGCCCGAATGCTGTGCGATCATTTGTGGAAGAACCGCCGCCGTTGCATTGAGAACACCGGACACGTTTACGTCCACCATACGCTGCCATTCGTCCACTTTCAGGCTGTCAACATCAGACAGAGGCATCAGGCCCGCATTGTTCACCAGCACATCAATCCTGCCGAAACGGGCGATGAGGGCATCTGCTGCAGCCTTACATGACTTCAGATCCGTAACGTCGGTTGGAAGGGCAACGGCTTTGCCCCCTGTCCCGTTGATTTCCGTCGCCAGCGCGTCCAGACGGTCCTTGCGCCGTGCTGCCAGACCGACTATTGCACCCTCTGTCGCAAGTTTGCGTGCTGTTGCAGCTCCTATCCCGCTGGAGGCTCCAGTAACAAGGGCGATCTTACCTCTGATACTCATGATAATCTTCACCTATCCCGTTTAAAAAAGGTCAAGAAAACAGGTAAAGATCAGGGCAGATGGTTTCTGTCGTCCTCTTGCTTAAATCATTGTGATTTTGCGATTTTGTGAGTTGATCGGGACAATTCACGGCACGACTGAAAGGTAACCCGGATGCTTCACCCGCATCGTTCTTCGCTGCATGCCGCCAGTTATGCCCTGGAGGGCCGTATTCCGGGCCGGAAAATCGGGCAAAGCCAGGGAGGGGCATGGAAAGAGGCCGAGGCGCAGCTATTCCGCCGACCGCAACACGAAGATGAAGTGCTGGTCCCGGCCGTGGCCGAACCTTTGCTGGTCTGGATCATCTCAGGAGAAGCGCAGATCGAGGAATGCGAACTGACCGGTGAATGGACGAAAAGTCAGGCCGGGTCCGGATCATTTTTCCTGACACAGACCAATGCGCCTTACCTCATGCGCTGGCAGGCTGATCCGGACCATCCGTTTGAGGTCCTTCATCTTTATCTGGGACTCACTCTGGTGAACCGCGCTGCCCGATCGTTAGGGCTCAATCCATCACGGCTCTCTATGCGCGACATTTCCGGTGTTCAGGATGCATTCATATCTGGCGTTCTGGCAGGCCTGACGGCTGAGATCCAGACGTCTCATTCGGCAAGTTCTCTATTTGTGAACGGACTTCTGGAAAGTCTGACCGTCCATCTTCTGCGTCATTATGCACAGACACAGCCTTCGCCTACGCCCAAACCCGCACAACTGCCAGCGTGGAAGCTGCGCAAGGCACTGGATCATATGGAGGCCCATCTCGCCGAACCGTTCGACCTCGATTTTCTGGCCGGATTGTGCGGGATGAGCCGGTTTCATTTCAGTCGGTCATTTCACAACACCATGGGGCAAAGCCCATCACGCTGGTTTATCTGGCGGCGCGTGGAACATGCAAAGGACCTTTTATCACAGACCAACAGGTCCATCATCGAAATCGCCCTGACCAGTGGCTATGAGAGTGCGAGCCATTTTGCACATATGTTTCGCAGGGAAACCGGCATGAGCCCACGCGACTACAGGAAGCTATGCAGCATCCTGGTCAATCCCGATGCTGCGATCCATCTTGCTGTCATAGGCTAGTCCCGCCAAGGTGCGGAAGTGCTCAGTCTTACCATGTCCAGCGAACGTATCGCCGCAGCAGTTGCATTCCATGGCGATCTTTCAGATGAAACGCCGACCACATGAAGACAGTGGAATTGGTTGCAGCCCCCTCATCGACATAGCACGCCTTGCGATCGCTCACAGTAGACGATGAGGAAAAACGGTGCATTATGCAAGTCCCCAGTCAGGGTGAATTCATGTTCGATAGGTTTCCTGAACTTGGTGGGAGTGCGATCAAGGAGGCGACTACGATCTCGATGACCAACGACGTCCAGAACCATTGCTCATAAAAATCCGGTACGCACCTTCTAATGTTCTGACGTCCGAACATCAGCATATGCTCAAATGCCCTGAAGTTCCCGCATTTTGCAATAGGACGTATTATTCCCATCCAACAATGACCTCACAAATTTCCTTTGAGAATGTTCTGACGTCCGAACATTGGGCATGAGGATAAACTAGAACCAGAAGACTGTCGTAACACGTCGCACAGCAGAATATCATCCTCCATGATATGTTTGATCGCTATCTCCTCGGCTGATTTATGCCCCGTTTTTAGTGATTCGTCTGCTTTGACAAAGCCTCATTCAAGACACAAGTAATCCATAACATAGTCCTAAGTTGCCGCTTCAGTCATGCCGCTCCTGGATCGGATTAGATCTTCGACGAGAGCAGACACACATTGATCGTATCTCTCGAAGACCAACTTAGGGCTTCATATCAGCCCATATGCAGTCGATTTTTTCCTTGACAAGAAAGACTGATAACAATCAACATCAACCATCATCGTTGATGTTGATGCTATTTTATGCATCAAAAGTCTGTTTGGGGAAGCCATAATGAACGGTCAGACATTTCGAAATAGCCGACTGACTTTGCGATTAAGTCAGGCCGACATCAAAGATGAACTCAACCGCAGACTTGGCCGAAGCTATGATAAACCCAAGATTAGCCGCTGGGAAAACGATAAAGAACCGATCCCGGATGATGTGGCCGAGGTGATACGTAATATGGCTGGCGCAGTTCAAGATTCTGCAAGAATACTCGTGCTGGCAAACCAAAAAGGCGGCGTCGGGAAAACAACGTCTTCGCTCAATCTTGCATACGCGTTGTCATCACTGGGAGGACGCGTTCTTCTCATTGATATGGATCCCCAAGCAACAGCTACAGCCGGAATACTCGCCGGCGCCAGTGTTGAACTTTATCATCAGGGTAAAACGACAGCCCACCTCATTCTCGGTGGGAAACCTCTCTCTGAAATCGTGGTTGCGGCAGGTACACTACCAGACGGACGCGAACTGCCCTTCGATTTCATCGCCAGCCATATTGACCTAGCCGAAACGGACGGCCGGAGAGAGCCCGGTTTTGACGCCGCGTTACGGGAAGCCATTGATCCTGTCCGTGAGGACTACGACTGGATCGTGATCGATGCACCTCCCAATCTCGGCATGCTTACATGGATGAGCCTTGCTGCTGCCGATGATGCAATTGTCCCTGTAAGAACCGAGCCTTACGACACAATGGGCGTTGGCCTGATTATCGGCACAATCGGCAAGATCCAGCGTCGTCTGAATCCGGGGCTTCGACTCCTTGGTATTTTACCGACCCAATATAACGCACGCAAATCTGTGGACCGTGAAGTCCTTCAACACTTATGTTCCATGATGAAGGATCGCGCCCCAGTTCTGGAACCCGTGCCATCAAGCGCTGTGTACGGTCATGCTGCACGCGCAGGCAGGATTGCGTTGGAGTCCTCTTCTTCAGCGGCCGCAACGGCACCATACCTTCGGCTGGCACAAGCACTCCAAACGAAGACAGATTTTCCGCTTGCAGATATCGAACAGCCCGAAGGTAATGCGTGATGGCAACCCGACGCAAAACAAAAGCCCCGTCTCCTATTCTCGGCGTAGCCGCTGGTCTCATTGACGACGCCAGCAACAGTTTCGTTCGCCAGGACGGCAAATTTCGACATACATTCGAAGTTCCTTTGACGGAAGTCGCGCCAGATCCGGACCAACCACGAAAAAGTTTCGACGACGAGAGTATCGCCGCACTGGCAGAAACAATGGTCGCTGAAGGACAGCTTCAGCCCATTCTTGTACGTCGTGTCACGAACTCACAATCCGACAAACGGTGGGTCATAGTCGCGGGCGAACGCCGTTGGCGAGCAGCGCAACATGCTGGCTGGTCCAGCATGCTCGCAATTGAACACGATGGTGATGCTGAAGTCGCAGCGCTCATTGAGAACCTTCAGAGAGTGGACCTAAACCCTCTGGAAGAAGCAACCGGTATCCAACGACTGATTGAAAAAAGAGGCTGGAACCAGAGCCAGGCAGGTGAAGTTCTTGGAAAAAGTCGCGGCGAAATTAGCTCTATCCTGAAGATCCTGACGCTCCCAACCGATATCCTTGAGGAGTTGACGTCAGAACGAGGTGTGGCACGAAATACCCTTGTGGAACTCGCACGAGTCCCGGATCCTGTGAGACGACAAGAGCTCATTGAACAAGCCAGAACCGGACAACTCACAGTAAAAGCTATTCGACTGGGTCGAGCTGACCTCGAACGGCCGGAATCCGCACCGACCCGCAAACCTTCCGGATTTACGTTTACATCCGTAGACAGGATGGCCCAGCGTCTAAGTGAAGTCCGTGCCCAACAACTCCCGCTTAATTCGGAAGACCGTGAACGCTTGCGAAGACTCCGGGCCGAGATTGATCAGGTGCTGGGTGATGAAAATACGTAACACTGACGAGAGAATCATTGACCCTGGCTGTATTAACCGGTTTGTTTGCATTCGGAACATCGCGCACAAAAGGCAAGGCTGGGGTAGATAATGGCTAGCAACGAAGCTGACCTGTTTGTCGACTCCCTAATAGGGGCTCCGTTAAAGGATGACAGAGCCCTTATGGAATATCCGTTCTTCAGCATCCAGAAGCAACCGCGCATGGAGCCTCTGGTATATGACGACGGGAAAATACAAATTACCATAGAACCTGGCCCAAAAGGGCTTGCGACGATTTGGGATAAGGACATACTTCTTTATGTAGTCTCCCTTATCAATGAACGCATTGAGCGCGGAATGACTGTCGACCATACAGTCCGCTTCGCTGCGCATGATCTCCTGCGCGTCACGGGTCGAGGAACAGGTAAGCGCAGCTATGACCTTTTGCTCGATGCGCTTCATCGTCTGAGATCTACGAACATCATGACAACAATCGAATCCGCAGACGAACGCGACCGGCGCGGGTTTGGCTGGATAGAGACATGGCGCGTAGTCGAGCGGAAAACATCGACCGGCCGTAAAATTATGGCAGCCATTGAAATTACGCTCAATGACTGGATGTTTCGTGCCCTCGTCAAGGAACGCAGGGTGCTGACAATTAACCCCACTTATTTTAGTCTCGATAGTGGCTTGGGTCGCCGTATTTATGAGATCGGACGAAAGCATCTTGGTAACCAAGAAATATGGAAAATTAGTCTAGATAAACTTGCCAAGAAAATCGGTACTACACGCGAATTACGATTTTTCAAAAGAGATCTTCTCAAAATTATAGGCGATGACGTTATCCCCGATTATCAACTATCTCTCGAAGTAGGTCCAAGGGGAGGGCGTCCCGTAGTGATTTTTGAACATCGAGAATCACAATCTTAGCGATAAAACATGAGCAGGACATGTGCGCGATGTTCCGAACCATGAGACGCTGTCGCGTTTGTTTTCCTAGGCGGCTGTAAAGCGCAAAATACCCAAGATACCAAGCCTGCTGGTTATCGGATGCCATAACTTGTCATCGCCCAAGGAATCAAACGCATAGACGTCCGAACGCTAGGGACCTACCTTAAACGTGCGCGATGTTCCGAATTCATGGCGTTTGGGCAAAGACTGAGCCTCATAAACACCTTGGACAACTATCGGCATGAACTTGATAACCGAATTAGCAAGGTGAAGATCGTTAATGTGCGCGATATTCCGAATGTCTGGCCTAATGCCTTTTCCGGCGTGCGCGATATTCCGAAGTTTTCTCTTCCCTATATCCATTCCCAAGAATTGGAGGCCTGTTGCAGTTGTTCTTGACGGTCGCAAAGTATGCCTTCTGCCCTGTCGACGATGATTACTCCCGTTATTCACAGGAACGCGATTCTCATTCGGAATATCGCGCACGTCTTATCGGAACATCGCGCACATCCCAACGGAATATCGCGCACGTTTTCTTTCGGAATATCGCGCACGTCTTATCGGAACATCGCGCACAGAAATAGCCCCTAACCAAATGATATTAAACGCACATTTCAGCCTTTAACTTTTTAACAGTTTAAAAATAACCTTCTAACTTGACCGTTGGGGATAAGTCTGCCTTCCTTGCATTCCATCTTCAGTTCGCGCTAAGAGCCCGATCCGAAAGTTTTTGAACAATACCAGCCTGTTGTGATTCATCCGTCTTTGCAGAGAGATGGAGTGAATGGTGACATGGACTGGTATTGCCCGGCGCGAGTATAGCCGGGAAAGATTGCGATATCCATCGGACATGACGGACGGGGAGTGGACTTTGATCATGCCATTTGTGCCCCCGGCGAAACGGGGCGGTCGTCCGCGCACGACGGATATGCGCGAGGTGGTCAATGCGATGCTCTACATAGCCTCGGCCGGGTGTGCGTGGCGTCTGCTGCCGAAATGCTTTCCGCCGGTCTCGACCATCAGGCGCTATTTTTACGCCTGGCGTGATGCCGGAGTGTTCGAGGTCATGAATACGGTGCTGGTCATGAGCCTGCGCGAGATCGAGGGACGTGACGCCTCTCCGAGCGCGGGCGTGATTGACAGCCAGTCGGTGAAAACCACGGAAAGCGGCGGGATTTCGGGCTATGACGCGGGGAAGAAGGTCAAGGGCCGCAAGCGCCATATCGTGACGGATACCTGCGGCTTCCTGATCTTTCTCCTCGTTCATGCCGCTGATATCCAGGACCGTGATGGGGCCGTTGATGTTCTGGCAGCGATACGCAGGCGCTTTCCCTGGCTGCGCCACATCTTCGCTGATGGCGGCTATGCTGGCGACAAATTGCGATCCGCGCTCGCCTCCATGGGAAAATGGACCCTCGAAATCATCAGGCGGTCCGATACGGTGAAGGGTTTTCAGATCCTGCCGCGTCGCTGGGTGGTGGAACGGACATTCGCATGGCTGGGACGATGCAGGCGGCTCGCCAAAGATTGGGAACAATCCATTGCTTCCTCAACCGCATGGACATTGATCGCCTCAATCCGAATGCTCACACGACGGACAGCAAGGCATTGTCAGGGTTGAAAAACTTTCGGATCGGGCTCTAAGACGCGTTACCTTTCGGTATCTAAGCAGCAACATTCCCCCCCTTGCAGAAGCAGCTTATTAGGGCCTGTTAGATCTTGAATTTCTTCCCATATTGTAGGGATGGAAGAAGGAGACAGAACAGGCACCTTTACGGACGAGACATGGGCGATCTGGGAACCTCTGATTGAGGAGGTTCGCCCGAGGGGCAAGACGCCGCCACATGATCTGCGGCGGACGATAGCAGCGATTTTCTGGCGTCATGAGAATGGCGCGAAATGGCGGAGTATCCCCGCTGAACTGGGTCCGTGGTGGCGGGCTGCGCAGCTTTTCATCCGCTGGGCGAAGCTCGGCGTATGGGAGCGGCTGCTCGCACTGGTTCAGGAACAACAGGGAGTGGCATTCGGAATGACTTTTCTGGATGGCACAAACATCAGGGCTCACCACAAAGCGGCGGGAGCCCAAAAAAAGGGGCCTCTTTCGAAGAGCGAGACCATCGTGAAGCACTTGGCCGCTCTCGCGGCGGCTATGGCACAAAAGTCTGCGTGATCGCTGATGGACATGGAAAAGCCTTCGGTTTTGCGCTGGCCCCTGGACAGGCTCATGAACTGCCTCTGGCACCAGCCATGCTCGACAGCCTTCCCGCCACTCCCCTGTGGGTAGTAGCGGACAAGGGCTACGCGTCGAACGCCATGCGTGAACGGATATGGGACATGGGAGCACGGCCAGCCATTCCCGCGAAACGACGCGATGGCCCGGTCGCCTGCCCCAAATGGGCCTATCGGTGTCGGCATCTCGTTGAGAACCTCTGGGCTCGCCTCAAGGAGTGGCGCGCTGTCGCAACCAGATATGAAAAAACAGCAACGTCGTTCCTCGCGGTCATCCACATCGCTGCCGCAGCAGACTGGATCAAGCCCTAACAGGCCCTAGACATTGAATTAACGTCGCAATGTCTGCATCTGCTACAATCGAGAAACACCCATTTAGGGATACGATTTAGATCCGAGAATTCCAAAGCTGCTGGAACAAGAATAAAAGAAATAAAAATATCATAATAGAAATATAAACCAGTATGTAAAACACCAGATCGGTCAGCACGCCGCAAGGGGCTGCTCCTCCCCGTGCTCGGCGTCTGCGTCGCCTGCGCGCGGGTCCGGTGCTGCCGCTACGCGGCACCCTTGCCCCGCACCGCCCGACCCGCTGGCAACGAGAGCTGAAGGAAAGAGTAATCAGGCAGCACAACCTGGTTAGCACGCCCGTTCCTGACATCCCGAAAACCTGACCCCGGAACCATCCCGGCCTGCAGAAGCAGTGCCGGGTGCCGGCGTTTGTACGGAGCACGGCCATGTCGTTCCAGCTCAACCTCTTCGGTACAACCGCTCTCGCAGATACCCAGAACGACCTTTTCTGGGGCGAACTTGAAGGTGAAGACGGTTCATCCCCTGCCTCGCCCGCCACACCGGCCGCGATGGCCCTTCCCCAGATCGACTTTCATACGGTTACCGACCGAAGCCTCGCAGCCACCTGGAAACAGCGAGCCCGTGACAATGCGCTGGCAATCGCACTGCTCAAGGAGATCGAAGAAGCTGACCGAAACGCATCGTCCCCCGAACAGATCGTCCTGTCACGCTTCATCGGCTTTGGAGCAGGAGAACTGGCGAACAACCTGTTCCCATCTGGAAGCGATAGTGCCCGTCCAGGCTGGGAAGAAATTGGCGAGGCGATCCATGCCTCCACAACAGACATTGAGAGGGCAGGACTGAAGCGCGCAACACAATATGCGCACTTCACCCCTGAACTGATCGTGCACGCACTCTGGAGTAAAGTGTTGCGGATGGGATTCAGAGGCGGTTCCGTGCTCGAACCCGGGTGTGGCACCGGTCTTTTTATCGCGGCCCGACCGGAAAAGCTCGAGGGACGCATCGCCTTTACCGGGATCGAGAATGATCCGATCACAGCAAGGATTGCGCGCAGGCTCTATCCGAACCAGTGGATCCGCAGCGAGGATTTCACGACAGCGAAGCTCGCAACCGGGTACGACCTTGCGATCGGTAATCCACCCTTTTCCAATCGCACCGTGCGGGGCCCCGAAGGTCTGGGGCGGCTTGGCCTGAGCCTGCATGACTTTTTCATCGCCCGATCCATCGAAGCACTCCGCCCGGGCGGCATTGCAATCTTCGTGACATCCCGCCATACGCTGGACAAGACGGACAGCACCGCGCGTCGGACCATCGCTAAAATGGCTGACCTCGTGGGGGCGGTCCGTCTTCCGGCCGGAGCCATGCGCGATGACGCCGGCACGGACGTCGTGGTGGACGTGCTGGTGTTTCGAAAGCGCATGATCGGCGACATGGCCGATGATGAGGCCTGGCTGGAAACCAGCGCTCTTGTGGACACCGACCAGGGCAACGGCCCGCTCCTTGTTAACCGCTATTTCCTCGACCATCCGGAGCAGGTGCTTGGCCGTCACGGCTGGACCACCACCCAGTTCGGCCCCGATTACACATGCCACGCGCGTGCCGACTGCGGACTCGATGTGATGTTGCCCGAGGCCCTGAGCCGGATCGGGCAGGACGTGCGCTTTTCGGAACCTCTGGACCAGCGCATCGTCCGGCCGGCAGGAGCCGGTGTGCTGGTCGGCACGGCTGCCGATGGCGCCCAGCTGAAAGAGGGCTCCTACTTCGTCACGAAAGGTGTCCTGCAACAGATCTGCGACGGCCAGACCGCCACGGTCGCCATCAGGAAAGGGGATCAGAAGGACGGCCTTTTCCAGAAGCATGCCCGGATCATTACCGCACTGATACCCGTCCGGGATGCGGCACGCGCGGTTCTGCGGGCGCAGATGGAGAACCTGCCCTATGGACGCCTGCAGGGCGACCTGAAGCGTGCCTATTTCAGCTTTGTCCGACAGTTCGGACCGATCAACCTGATGAACGTGACGGTCAGGATCGACCCGGAAACCGGGGTCGAGAACGAAACCCAGCGGCGGCCAAACCTGATGCCATTTTACGATGATCCCGATGTCTGGCTGGTTTCGTCCATCGAGGAATATGACGAGGCGACACAGAAGGGCCGGATGGGACCGATTTTCTCGGAACGGGTCATTCATGCGCCTGTCGAACCGGAAATCCATTCCGCCCACGACGCCCTGGCTGTCTGCCTGCATGAAACAGGCGGCGTGGAAATGCCGCGGATCGCGGAACTCATGGGACAGTCCGAAGCTGAGGTCGCAGCCGCACTGGGGGATGCGGTGTATCTCGATCCGGTACGGAGCGTGGACGGTCGCGATGTCTGGGTCATGGCTGACGAAATGCTCTCCGGCCCAGTGCGTACCAAGCTGGAAGAGGCACGCGATGCAGCCCGGATCGATGGACGCTACGCCCGGAGCGTCACGGCGCTGGAAGCCGTCCAGCCAGCCGATCTGCGTCCTTCGGAAATCACCGCGCGCCTCGGGGCTCCGTGGTTGCCGGTCAGTGACATTATTGCCTTTACCGCCGAGGTGCTCGAGGTCGAGACGATCATCTATCACGCGCCCGCGGTCGCCTGCTGGACCGTGGAGAAACGGGCATTCATGGGCAAGGCCGAGGCAACGTCAGTCTGGGGAACGGAACGGCGACATGCCGGCGAACTGCTGGAAGACGCCCTGACGCAGGCATCGCCAAAAATATGGGATGTCTGGCGTGATGGCGATGGCAATGAGCACCGCGAACTGAACACACAGGAGACGGAAGCCGCAAAGGAAAAACTGGCGGCGATCAAGCGTGCGTTCGAGACATGGGTCTGGCAGGACGGTGACCGGGCCGAGCGGCTGGTACGGCTGTATAACGACACCTACAACAACCTGGTTGCACGCGCGTTTGATGGCTCCCATCTGCGCCTGCCTGGTGCAAGCACCACGATCAGCCTGCGCCCCCACCAGAAACGGGTCATCTGGCGGATCATCGCCGCAGGCGGCACGTATATCGCGCATGCGGTCGGTTCGGGAAAGACCTTCTCGATGGTCGCGGCCGTCATGGAGCAGAAGCGGCTCGGCCTGATCAGCAAGGCGATGATCGCCGTCCCCGGTCACTGCCTCGCCCAGATGGCCCGCGAATTCCTCATGCTCTACCCGACCGCGCGGATACTTGTCGCTGACGAGACGAACTTCGTGAAGGCAAAGCGCCAGCGGTTCCTTGCCCGGGCCGCGACCGGAAACTGGGACGCGATCATCATCACGCACGATGCGTTCAGGTTCATCCCGGTGGAGGGCGATTTCGAGCGGCAGATGATCGAGGAGCAGATCGCGTCTTACGAGGAAGTGCTGGAGAGCGTCGACGCGGATGACCGCCTGTCGCGCAAGCGGGTCGAGAGCATGAAGGAGAAGATGCAGGCTAAGCTGGAAGGGCTGTCCGGTCGCAAGGACGATCTCCTGCATCTGGGTGAGATCGGCATCGACCAGATCCTCGTCGACGAGGCACAGCAGTTCCGGAAGCTGAGTTTTGCAACCAACCAGTCCGACCTGAAAGGGGTCGATCCGAACGGCTCGCAGCGGGCCTGGGATCTCTTCGTGAAGACCCGCTATCTGGCGGCAAAAAATCCGGAACGCCCGCTGATCATGGCGTCCGGCTCCCCGATCACCAATACGCTTGCCGAAATGTGGACGGTCAGCCGCTATATGGATCTCGCCGCCCTGCAGAAGCGCTATCTGCATGAGTTCGATGCCTGGGCAGCCAATTTCGGCGAAACCCGTACAGAGCTGGAACTGCAGCCGAGCGGGCTCTACAAGCCGGTCACGCGGTTCACCGAGTTTGTGAATGTCGCCGACCTCATGGCGATGTATCGCGACTTCGCAGATGTCGTGCAGCAGGATGACCTGCGGCAGTACGTAAAACTGCCAGCGATCCGTGGCGGGCGACGTGAAATCATTGTCGCGCCGACAAACGACAACTTCAGGGCCTACCAGAAGACGCTGGCTGCCCGGATCGACGCCATCGAAGCGCGGCAGGGACGACCCCAGAAGGGTGATGACATCCTTCTGTCCGTCATTACTGATGCCCGCCATGCTTCGATCGACCTGCGCTTTGTGGCATCCCTTGTCGCGAGTGACGATACATCGAAGCTGAACCTGATGATCGTGAACGTGTTCCGGATCTGGCAGGAGACATCGGAAAGCCGTTACACCGATCCCGAAACCGGTCGACCACATGATCTGCCAGGTGCGGTGCAGATGATCTTTTCGGATCTGGGCACCGAAAGCGCGATGGAGACGCGCGGTTTTTCGGCCTATACGTGGATCCGCGATGAACTGATCCGCATGGGCGTGCCGCGCACGGAAATCGCGTTCATGCAGCATTATAAGAAAAGTGCGGCGAAGCAGAAGCTGTTCGGTGACCTGAATGCCGGCCGCAAGCGGATCCTGATCGGTTCGACGGCCACCATGGGTACGGGCGTCAACGCCCAGCAGCGCCTCAAGGCCCTGCACCATCTCGATGTGCCGTGGCTGGTCTCCGACATCATCCAGCGCGAGGGACGGATCGAGCGGCAGGGCAACCAGCACGCGGAAATCGAGCTCTATGCCTATGCACAGCAGGGTTCTGTTGACGCGACCAACTGGCAGCTCCTCGAGCGCAAGCAGCGCTTTATTGGCCTTGCCATGTCAGGTGATCGTTCCATCCGTCGGATTGAGGACATTGGCGGGGAAGGGGGAAACCAGTTCGCCATGGCCAAGGCGCTGGCCTCAGGCGATGCACGGCTGATGCAGAAAGCCGGGCTGGAGGCCGATCTTGCGCGGCTCGAGAGACTGGCGGCCGCCCATTATGACGACCAGTTCGCTGTAAAACGTGCAATCGACCGGGCCGAACGCGAGATCGCTGATGCAGAGCGCCAGATCCCGCTCATCGAGGCGGATATCGCCTGTCGCGAGCCTACGAAGGGGGATGCGTTCGTACTGCGTCGGGACAAGGGGGACGTCAGCGAGCGAGAGAAGGCCGGATCATGGCTCCTGTCCCAGGTCCGTCTGGCGGCGAAGAACGGTGAGGCAGGGGTCTGGAACCTCGGACGCATCGGTGGGTTCGCTGTCATGTGCGAAGCTGTGCCTGGCCGCCGCATGCGCGGCGAAAAGCGCGCGGTCGACGTGACGCTGTTTCTGGAAGCGCGCTCAGGTCGCATCGAAATCGCCGTCGAGGACGGCACGAAGGGCCTCGGACTGGCCTCGCGCCTCGAACATGCGCTGCTTCGGATCGATGATGTGCTCCGTGACGCAATCCGGATGCGGGAGGAAGCGCAGCGTCGCCTGCCATCTTACCGCGCCCGTCTGGGCCTGCCGTTCGCGGAACAGGCAATGCTTGACGAGAAGCGCGCGGAGCTGAAAGCGCTGGAAGACGATCTGGCCGCGACCGCCACCGAAGACGATCCTGCGAATGACGATACCCAGAAAAAGCGGAAAGAAGAGGCAGCTGCCTGAGAAGGGCTGCCATCTCCGGTCAGGCGCCGCAAGGGGTGGCACCTCCCCGTGCTCGGCGTCTGCGCCGCCTGCGCGCGGGTCCGGTGCCGCCGCTACGCGGCGCCCTTGCCCCGCCAGCCCGGCGCTGCCTGCCCGAAAGCATCAGGAAAGGAATCCTGACAACACGGAGTGAAAACCATGGAACTGCGCGAAGTCGATCCAAAATCCCTGCTCGACAACCCTGAAAACCCCCGGAAATCCGCGCCCAACGAAGCGGAAGACCGCCAGCTGGCGCTGAATGTCAAGGCCGTCGGGATCATCCATCCGCCTCTGGTCCGCGAAACCCCGGACGGTCTGATGATCGTTGCGGGACATCGCCGCCGGCGTGCTGCGGTCAAGGCCGGGCTGAAAACCATTCAGGTGACGGTGGCTGGGGACGATGCGGAACTGGACCGGATGCGTGCTGCGTCGGAGAACATGATCCGTCAGCCCATGACCCAGGTTGAACAGTGGCGGGTTGTTGCAAAGCTTCGGGAAGAAAAGAAGTGGAATGATACTGCGATCTGCAAGGCGCTGATGCTCACACCGGTGCAATTGAAGCAGATCGGTCGGCTGTCCTCCATCCTTCCCGATATTCTCGCGTGGATCGAGGCAGGCAAAGGCCCGGGCAATCGCGAGTTGGCAAGCATCGCTCTCGCATCCACCGCGCTGCAGGAACAGGTCTGGGGCCATTTCGGGTTTTCGGTTGGCGCTGCGCCGCCCGAAGAGGTTGAAGCCTGTGAAGATGACGGCGAGCAGCTGCCCGACGGAAATTGGGAGCCCGGCGCGGCAGTCCCCGACTGGGACCGGATCGCATCGGCCCTGCGGCAGGACCGTTTTTACGCAATCGAGGCCTCCTTCGATGACGCCATTGCAAAAAGCTGCCGGATCGCCTGGCAGGAAGATCTGTTCGGTGAAGCCGGGAAGGACGGCCGTTATACCGATGACGGCTTCGCCTATGAGAAGGCGCAGCGCCAGTGGCTGGGTCAGAACACGCCTGAAGACGCACTGATCCTGCAGAGCGACGAGAACGGCGACCCGGTCCTCGAACCCGGCATGGTCCGGATCTACTGGCAGCGCGAGGGCGCCACGAAATTCTTCTGGCTTGATCATCGCCTCAAGGTTCGCGAGGGCTGGTGCGTTCTGCCGGGCAGTGAGGCGGCAGGTCGCACGACGCCGTCCGCCGTCATTGAAGCCCTGCCCGAAGGGCCAAGGGAACGGCCCGATATTTCGGGGCGCGGTTTTGACATGATCGGCAGTTTCCGCACCCAGGCGCTGCATGCCGCATTGGACGGCATGCGGGGTTCTGCCGATCCATGGATCCTGGTCGGACTGATGATCGCGGCCCTCAACGCGCAGAATGTCCGGGTTGATGGCGATGCCGGAGCACATTATCCGCAGCGTTGCCCTTCACGCCGGCTTCTGGCCGCCGCCGGACTGTTCCAGGATGGCGAGATGGCGCTGGACGAGGCGGTCCTGCGTGGCGCCGCTGTCGACGTGCTGAAAGCCGTGCTGTCGTGCGAGAAGAACGGGACGAATAGCGGTGACTGGAGTGTCCTGGTCGGCCATATCGTGAAAGCGGATGCCCACCTGCCCACCATGGCGGACGAGGACTTCCTGAAAACGCTCAGCAAGCCCGGCATCACGAAGGCCATAAAGACCGAAGGCATCCTGCCGCGCAATACCGGTAAGGAAATGCGCCGCGCCCTGATGGACCATGTCGGACAGGGGATCTGGGTGCACCCTGCAGCACGTTTCCAGGTCGATGTCGCAGCGCTGAATGCCACCTTCGCGGAAGCGCTTACCCCGCCATCCGAAGCGGATGACGATGATATCGACCCGGAACACGATGCTGGTGCGCTGGCTGATGGTCCGGGAACCGATGATCCTGCTGCGACGGGCATTGAGCTCGATGAAGTGACTGACACGCCCCCGGACCAGGCGGCAGATCAGGAGGATGACGTGCCGCACGGCAGGGTGGAAAGTCTGGCTTCGCCATCGCAGACACCTGAAGAATTCCTCAGGACGCATGTTGAGTTTGTAGGTTTCAGCTGAGCGAGGCTGGTGCTGCCGTACTGCTCTGGCTCACGGCCCGTCGCCCCAATGGTGACGTCGGGCGGTGAGCCAGCAACGGCCTCTGGGAGAACGTCGACCGGGAAATTCTGCGATGCGTCCCCACCGGGCTTATCCGGAACGTCAGGTTACGCGTTCACCTGCGTCGGCGAAGGAGAACCGTGGTGACCCATGAATACATGACGGAAAAGCGTCTGATCGGCAGGTATGTGGTTGAACTGGGCTTCCACCCGGATGGTGGGGTTCTGATCCGGACGCCTGAAATCTACCCGCCCGCGGCCCGCCGATGGCGGGGACCCTATGAGAGCGTGGAGGCGGCGGTGGTCGAATTTTCCGCTTTCACGGCGGTTCCAAGAGTCACGTCGGACGAACTGGCCCGGCTGAGAGAGAGTGGTTCTGTCGCTGAAATCTGCGGAAAGGACGTGATGATCTGGCACTGCCCATGGCGGGAAGCCACGACACTGAGTGAATTTGTCCTGGTAAGGGAGGACGGCAATGCCTGATTTTCGTGTCACGCTGGTTGAGCGCCTGTTTGAAGCGGATGCCGGCGATTTCAGGGTCACGGCGACGGATGCCGAGGCGGCTGCGCGGATCGTCCTCAATGCCGTCCCCGACAGTGTGGACTCTGACGGGATCCGGACTACCATTCTGCCTGACGGCCAGGAAGTGGATCTTGAGGTCGAGGAAGTCGTCCATGGCGAGATCGTGGCCATGGTCCACGATGCCGGGACCGGTGTGCTGCGGGGGCAGTTTGGTTTTTCCCTTGTTTTCAGCCCGGGGCGAGAGGCAGCCACCGTTCTCGCCAGAGTGACGGATCGTGTCCTTGCGGATGACGGTGAGCGGGAGACCCATGCAGCCTGCATGCTGTTGCGCCGGTACCTGCACGAATACCTGAACGCGGACGCGTAGGAAACGCAGGAAGAAACAGGAAAAAATATGTCTGAAGGGCCACCGCGCCTCAAACGGTGGCTCTTGTCCCGCTCCGCGGGCCTGCGATGCCGGCGCACGCGCCGCGTTTGACCCGCGATATCCCTTCAGACCGCCAGAAGACATTCAGACAAGGAGAATGTCCATGGCGACCGCAAGCCCGTCATCCCGTCAGAGAACTGTCGTGCCGGGGCAGGAAGAGATGCCTGATCTGTCGCGTTATGATCACGTCGTCGTCGCCTGTTCCTTTGGCAAGGATTCCCTCGCCTGCACGCTGCACCTGCTTGAAAATGGCGTGCCGCCCGACCGCATCGAGTGGTGGCACCATCTTGTGGATGATGACGGGGACGTTTTTGACTGGCCGCATGTGCCTGATTACGGGCGGCATCTGGCTGCAGGCCTTGGCGTCAGGCTGTATTTCTCCGCCCGCCAGGGCGGGATCATGCGGGAAATGCTGCGCGAGAATGCGCCGACTGCACCGGTCTGGTTCGATACGCCAACAGGGCGGGTTACTGTCGGTGGCAAGGGACCGCCCAATACACGACGCCGCTTCCCGCAGGTTTCGGCGAACCTGTCGGTCCGCTGGTGCTCCCCATACGCCAAGATCATGGTTGCGGATGGCGCCCTGCGGAACCAGGCGCGCTTCAGTCATGCCCGGACCCTGTTTGTAACCGGAGAACGCGCGGCGGAATCCGCGAACCGTGCCCGTTACGCTGTCTTTGAGCGACACCGGGCAGACAGTAGTGATGGTCGGGTCCGACGGCATATCGATCACTGGCGGCCGGTACATGCCTGGAGTGAAGCGGCTGTCTGGCAGGTCCTGCGTCGGCATGGCGTGATTCCGCCGCTTCCCTATCAGCTCGGGTTTGGCCGTCTGTCCTGCCTGGCATGTGTATTCATGTCTGCTGATCAGGCTGCAACGCTGCGGCACATGGACCCGGATCGGTTCGCCCGGCTGTGTGAGTGGGAACGCGCATTTGGCTGCACCATCCGACGCGACCGGGACCTCGGCACGCTGGCCAATGGCGGCACGGTCTACGGCCCCGTGCGTCGGCACCCGGGTCTGGTGCGCCGCGCGCTCTGCCACAACTGGCGTGGCCGTGTCCTCACCTCCCCCGAACAATGGGTCCTGCCCGCTGGCGCATTCGGCGAGAGCGCCGGGCCGGTCTGACCCGCCTCATCCTTAAGCAGGGAGAAACCCGATGTTAGCGCCTTTCCAGATCCGGAAATTCCTCGACCTGAGCACCGGCCACCTCCCCCTGTCGGACCGTGGATACCTTGAGAGATATGCAAGGTCAGGTGGTTCCTTTGGGCTGACCTGCCTGTCCGGCCCGCACGGATGGTTTGTCCATGTCCCGCTTATGTGGACGGCCTTTACGATGCAAGAGGTCACATTGATTGCATTGTCGTATCTTTCTTCTGCGTATTTTCGCTCCAGCGAAATGCACTGATACTGTCATGATGTGGAGATCCGGTCAGATGCGCCCTTATGTCCGGCCTGTTTATGCGAAATCCTTCGCTGGCCATCATGGGTGTTCGCTTGCGTGTCAGGCACCAATCTGGATCTCGTGCTCAATGGCACATGGGGACATTCGGTATTGCCTGAACTGCTTCTGATTACAGTCTTTCCCATCACGCGGTCAGTGCATACTGCCGGATCTACCGGAGCTTATTCCGGTATCCATCATCCTGGTGGTACATGTCAGACTATAGCGACACTGCGACCGGCCGGACGATAGATCTCTTTGCGCGACAACAAAACCCAGATGATCCGGGCCAGCTTGTTGGCTAACGCCACGGTTGCCAGACGGCCCGGGCGACGTTCCAGAAGCTTGCAAAGCCATACTCCCGCAGCGCTATCCCATTTCTGTGCGCGGTAAAGCATGGATGTTGCGCCCAGAACGAGCATCTTTCTTATTTCCCGGTTGCCCGTTTTGGTAATTCTGCCCAATCGGGTTTTTCCGCCCGATGAATGCTGGCGCGGTACGAGACCAAGCCAGGCTGCGAAGTGCCGGGCCGTATCGAAAGCCCCAATATCGGTAACAGACGCGACAATCAGGGAGGCGGTTACCGGACCAATGCCCGGGATGGTCAAAAGACGGCGAGCATCTTCATCCTGTTTGGCATGTGTCCGGATACCTCCTTCCAGGTTTTCTATGCTTTCGTTCAGTCGACCATACTGTTCAAAGAGCAGCATGGTTGTCTGTTTCAGGGCATCAGGCAGATTGGATGAGGTTTCGATTTTCGCCAGAAGTTCGGGGAGACGGGCATTTCCAAGGGGAACAATCAAACCGAATTCCGCTGCAAGTGCACGCAACGCATTCACCAGCATCGTTTGCTGTTTGACCAGAAGGGTACGAGTTGAGTGCAGCGATAACAGGCTTTGCTGCTCCCGATTTTTAATCGGGACGAAGCGCGTGTCGGGATGGATCGCGGCAAGACAAATCGCGGCGGCATCAACAGCATCGTTTTTCTTGCCACGTTTGACAAATGGTTTGACCATTTCAGGGGGAATGAGTTTTACCTCATGACCGGTGTCACGGATGACACGAGCCCAGTGATGCGACGTGCTACAGGCTTCGAGTACGACCAGGCAGCGCTCCAGCTTTTCAAAGAATGAGATAACTTCACTCCGCCCGAGTTTCTTCTTGAGCAGACATTTTCCGCTTGCGTCCGTGCCATGCACTTGAAAAACAGACTTGGCGATATCCAGGCCGATTATGGTAACTTTCATCCGGGCGGTCTCCTCTGAATGGTCTTCCGACCTCATCATGGCACATTGATGTCGCATGGAGGCCGTCCACCCCATCTGGAT
>NZ_JAIWOT010000003.1 GCF_021295335.1 Komagataeibacter sp. FNDCF1
ATGGTATCTGAAACCCCGAATCAGCCAGTTGTTTATGAGGCTCTTTTACCGGAGCGTCATCCTCAGCATGACCTGTTCATCTGCGACGTGGCAGATGCGGTACTTAAGGATGTGATGCCCCAAATGGAGCATCCGTTCTATTCCTTGTCCAAAAAACCTGAGACTTCCATTCGCCGCTATGAGCATAATGGGCAATGGCTGGAAATCACGCCAAGCGTGAAGGGTCTTGCTACAATCTACGACAAGGATATTTTGATCTACTGCATTTCACAGATCATGGCGAAGCTAAAAGCCGGGGAGAAGGTATCGCAACGGGTGCGGATCAGCAGCCGTGACTTACTTATCTTCACCAATCGCGGTACGGCAGGTAAAGACTATAAGGCCCTCATCGAAGCCCTCGACCGCCTTGAGGGAACCCGTATCCGCACCAACATTGTCACAGGCGACGAAGAACAGGTGGACGGTTTTGGCCTGATCGACGCTTCATCGATCCGCCGTAAACTCGGCCTCGACGGCCGCCTGTTGCATTGCGAAATCAAGCTGTCGGATTGGGTCTTTAACGCAATCAAGAGCAATGATGTTCTGACACTACACCGTGATTATTTCCGGCTACGCAAACCGTTGGAACGACGCGTTTATGAACTAGCCCGCAAGCATTGCGGTCAGCAAACAGCATGGAAAGTCTCTCTTGAGATTCTGTTGAAAAAATCAGGCTCTCAAAGCCCAGAAAAGCTATTCCGACAGATGATAAAAAATCTCGCAGCGAGCGATCATCTGCCAGATTACCGTGTCGAATTCGATCTCCAGAAAGACATGGTAACATTCATCAATCGCGGCACGATGAAAGCTGCCGAGCCCGCAGCAGAGGCTTGGATGGGCGCGCTCGATCCTGATATTTACGGGGATGCTCGGAACGTCGCACCAGGTTGGGATGTACACCATCTCGAAAGAGAGTGGCGTATGTGGCTGGGTGATAACGAGATCGCCCCGAAGAATCCCGAGCGGCATTTCATCAAGTTCTGCGAGACGTGGTTTGCTAAGCGTGGTCAACCCTGATTGTGCAAATATACAAGCATACTTCTACGTGAAATAGGGGTCAGCGCTCTCCAAAAGGATGGCGCCCGTGCTTACGCATCAGGTCATCAATGGCTTCCCCAATCAAACCCTGAATAGTTGTATCAGTATCAAGGGCGAGTTGATGTAGTCCCTTGCTAACCGCTGGGGAAAAATATCCCACCACAGCCCGCTTACCTTCTCTCGGATTGCGCGGGCGGGCTTTCTCTACCACTGCTTGTGCTTCCGGTTCCACAACCGATGGCGCGACCGTCTTTTTGAGACCAGCAAACCGACTCATGCTGTACGTCCTTAACTTAGAAATTTGCTAACGTGTTTTTGTATCATCTTGTTTGTGTGATGGCATGTTAACTTGATCACACACCCAATTCCACAACCGTGCCACATCAGCTGCAGCCTTGCTTTCCGGCTCCGCTTCCTGCGCAGTCTGACCGGAACCAACGCTATGATGAAAAATCGCACGCTCTGACAAGATAACAGGAGCAACAGGGATGCCGAACTGCGCCACGACCGCAGCCGCCTCTCTATAAACTTGAGGCGCACGAGGAGGCCCCGCAGTAAAAATCACAAAGGCAGGCTTGCCACTGGCTCGCACAAGTTCTGCCGTTGTTCTGACAGCATCCATATCGAAAGCGCGTGGTCTACATGGAATCAATAAGAAGTCAGCGACACGGCACGCCTCACGCGCCATAATATCGGCATGAGGCGGGGTATCTATTATTGATAGCTCTGCGCCTAGTTCAGAGGCTTGCTCCAGCTTTTTTGATAACAAGGCGTGGGCTGCACAATCCACCACATCCGGGTCGGCATCCCCTCGCCACGCTTTCCATGAACTTGCAGTCGCTTGAGGGTCTGTATCGAGGATAAGAGAAACGTATCCAGCGGCACTGGCACTGGTCGCCAGGTGCAGGGCAAGCGTCGTCTTCCCAGCCCCCCCCTTCTGACTAATGATCGCGATTGTTTTCATGCCATCATGTTTCCGTGTTAACATATTAACTCATTATCATGACATTTTGATAACTCAATATCTAACTCACAAAAAACGAATAATTTAATCGAACCGAACATTTCATATATCTCCAGCCGATGTGTTGGCACTCATTTCAATGTCATCGTGTTAACATGAGAGCATGAGAGCATCATATTTGCTCTATATACAATAGCCCAATAATATTCTGGCTGATCCGCAATAAGAGCTGTCAAGTCCCGGCCTTCATTGATCAGAGGGCAGGCGGCAGATGAGCGAGGATCTTGAGATACCGAGTCACGTGCCGCAGTTCGTCTAGCTGCTCGGTCAAAGTCAGTAACTCGCATTGTCCTGCCTGCCATAGACCGAGCAGATGCGCTGGCAGGGGTTTTTCAAAAAGCAGGGCACTGATGAGAAGATTGGTCTTGGTGGCCAGACGCACGCTTTAGCTGGACTTGTCTGTTGCCAGCCTGGCGGTCACGGCCTCACCGATCAGGTCCTCCAGCGCGTCCGGCTCCATATCTGCGAACCCACTCCGGGCTTCCGCCATCGTCCTGTCGAATACACGCCAGCGCACCGCCTCCTCGATGAAGCGCGACAGGTCGCCTTTCTTCATGCCATGCTGCGCTAGGAAACCACGTACGGCGATATCGGTTTCGCGGGAGACCGAAACCGTCCAGCGGACCATATCAGTCGACATGTCGGTGCTTATACGCTTGTTGTGATTTCCCTTTCGCAAAATGCATTACCCCCACATTTTCCGTGCGATATCCTGCTCCTCGGCGCCGACGGCATTGGCGTAGATGGCGGTGGTGGAGAGCTGGGCGTGGCCGAGCCATTTCTGTACCATGTTGAGGGGGATGCCGCTGGAGACGGCGGCGACGCCGAAGGCATGGCGCAGGCCCTTGGGGGACGCGGCCGGGCCGGCTAGGCCGGCGGCATCCATGACCGCGTGTACCGCCCGCCAGCCGGTCATGCGGGACCAGGGCCACAGCCGGGCGGCCGCTCCACGGCCCCGCCGGCGCTGGGCCTCGCTGATGCCATGCACCAGATCCAGGGCCTCGAGCAGGGAGGGGGGCACCGGCACGGCGCGATAGATCCCGTCCTGGCGCTTCTTGAGCGTGGCGAACACCAGCACGCCCCCGGCCAGGTCCACCCGGTCCGCCGTCAGGGCGAGGGCCTCGGACAGGCGGCAGCCCGACCAGGCCAGGGTCATGCACAGCGTGCGGGCCTCGCGCGGCGCCTGCTCGGCCGCGCGCAGGAACCGCGCCCGCTCGGCAACCGTGAGATATTTGCGGCTCCCGTCGCGGTCGAACAGCTGCATCCCACCGGGGGCGCCTGCCGGGGTCGCCCGCTGTCCCGGTTTTCGGGGGCCGCTCATCCGGCCACCCTGTCGCGATAGCCCCGCCGGCGCTTGGCGCGGAGCTGGCGGGCGAGGGCGTCGAACGCCTGCCCGGCATCATGATGCAGCTCGCAGACCTGCCGGCCGGCCGTCCCGATCCGCCCCCACTGCCGCACCAGGGCGGTGCCGCCGAACAGGTCGGGCTGCAGTGACAGATGGTAGAAGCGCCAGCAGTTGGCGGCCGGGTCCACGCGCACCAGCACCGCCGTTTCGGGGAACAGCGACAACTGGCGAGGCGGCCGAACAGGGGCCTTCGGGGCGCGTTTGGGCATATGATCCCGAAAAGTGTAACACATGTTCCCCGCCCAGGACAGGAAAACCGCCGCAAATGCGGGACCGGCCGGCCGGTTTCAGGCCCGGCCTGATACACTATTGCCCATAGCCCTTTGAAACACCGGAAAATCGCGCGTAATCATGGAAGACGGTCACCCGACAGACCGAGAAAAACTGACAAAGCTTGATCAACCTGACGCAGAGACGCAGCCTCCAGATGCCCGAAACCCTGACCGATCTTCTCCCGTGGCAGGGATATCGCCCAATCAACCATCACCTGCGACAGGCTGTGCAAGCCGTTCGTCGTGCTGGTACAACCGTAATCCGGAACAAAGGCCAGTTCTGCACGATGCTGGTCAACCTCAGCACGGTCATAGCTGGCGGGTCGGAAAAGGCGTCGGCCTGCACCCCAAGGACCGGACGCGGTTCACCATAATCACCATTAACGGCAATCGTCACCAGATCACCACGTTTCACGCCGTCCACCCATCCCGGAAATCGTCCTCCTCGAAAAGCGCGTCCAGTGCGCGCAAGACGAGAGCTTCATCACTCGCCGGGGCGCACGCCAGCACCGCTACTTCACGGGACTGCCGCCGCGCTTCTGCCTCGAAAGCACGCCGCTCCCGCCCCGCCACATAGCGCGTATGAAATCCCGCAGCACATCGGCAGCAGGCCGTTCATCCGCACTGGTTGCAGCCGTGAACGCTGCCTTCAGCGCCGGGTCAATCCGGAAGTTGAAAATCTCCACCTTCGGATGAGAGCTATTCCGGGGCATCATAGCCTCCTGATCTAAGGTCAGAGACTTATTATGCAATTGCATTCTGCTTCCCCCCAGATCGGGGATAGAACACTTCTCTGAAATCATCGCGTGTGTGACTGGGCCCTGAGTCTCAGGGCAGCATAAATGGGCATGTCTCCAAGTGCGCCGGCTACGACCATCGCAGCAAAACTCCCGGATAAAAGCGGCATTATCAACTCGGACGAACCTGTCATTTCCATAACCAGAATAATCCCGGTCAGCGGTGCACGAACGGATCCGGCGAACATGGAGGCCATGCCGACAATCACAAAAGGTGCGGTCGCCAGAGGTGTATCAGGACTTAATGCCTGTGCCACAACACTACTCCCCAGACCGGAAAGTGCCCCCAGGGCCAGCATGGGGGCAAACAGACCTCCAGGTGTTGCAGCGGCATAAGACAGGGCCCCAAAAATCAGCCGAAAAGCCAGTAGTGCCGGAATCTGATGTAATCCGATCTCGTTGTTTATGGCCGTCTGCGTGATCCACTTTCCCCCTCCAGCCAAGTGCGGTGCAAGACAAACCACCAAACCGGCCAAACCTCCCACCAGCACAGGCCTGACTGAGATGCTGACAGGCAGCCTCCCGGCCAGACGGAGCACTGCCATGGTCGTCCGGTTGTATCCGACAGCAACCAGGCCCGTCATGACCCCGGTCATGACGAAAAACAGCTGTTTGGCAAGCGATTCTGGAAGGATCAGAGGAGCGACACTAAAGACCGTCTGGCTACCCAGCATGCCCCGGCTGACCAGAATGGCCGAAATGGATGCCCCCAATGCGGCACAAACCATTCTGATTTCAAACCGGCCGACCAGTTCTTCCAAAACGAAAACAGCACCGGCTGCCGGCGCATTGAAAGCTGTCGCCAGCCCTGCTCCCGCGCCTGCAGCAAGGAGGGCAAGGCAGTCTGTCTTCTCCAGACAGAGCAGCCTGCCAAACGTATGAGCTGCAGTCGCTCCCATCTGCACACTGGGCCCTTCACGTCCCAGGGCAAGCCCACTTCCGATCGCCAGAAGGCCACCCAGGAATTTGACGGGCACCACCCGCCATGGCGCAGGCGGTGACGCACTCAACAAGACAGCTTCCACATGTGGGATGCCACTTCCTGCTGCAAGAGGGGCAAAATGACGAACGAGACCTGAAGCCAGCCATGCCGCTGCGCCAGATCCGATGATCAACAGCACGCCTTCGCAAGAAAAGCCATGCTGAAGCGACACTTCCATTCCCATATCTGTCCGGACGGCCTCCAGCCATTCCAGCAACAAGCGGAAGATACCACAGATCATACCGGCAGATGCCCCGATCACGACAGATGCCGCAGACAGGAACACCAGACTGCAGACATTTTCCGGTTTCCCTGATTGTGGAACCGGATTGGACAGAGGAAGCAACATGATTTCATATTTCTTTTCTTGTTGGTGAATCTGCCCAACAGAATGCTGATCAGCCGCTCGATCAGGAACCCAGTTCAGAATAAAATTATTTTTCCAATCTATCGTGAGATACCTGTCGCGCCATTTGCTCTGTTTTTTCCAGAAATCCCGTAGCCAGTGCCGAATAAAGCGGTCTGGGACAGACCATGCGGGATACACCGAACGACAGGAAGGCCGTGGCCAGCAGGGCCAGGGTCACCTGCTGATTGTCACATATTTCCATCACGATGATGGTTGCCGTCAGCGGTGACTGGGCAACGCCACAAAAATAGGCAGCCATACCCAGCAGTACAACGCCTCCAGGCGACGTATGAGGCAGAAACTGCTCGGCCCATCCTCCCATTCCTGCACCGATCGCAAGGGAAGGTGCAAACATGCCGCCAGGAATGCCAGAGCAGAAAGTAATCAGCATGGAGATATACTTCAGAAGAAAGAAAGACGCAGGATAATGCAGACTTCCATCCACTATCCCACGCGCCTGCAGATAGCCCGTACCATAAGTCGCACCATCTGATGCCAGTCCGATCAGAGCCAGTAACAGGCCGCATAGCGCCACAAATACAAGAGGGAATCGACTTGAAAACCGGCCAAGAAAAGCCGGTAGACCTTTTGAAAGGCGGATGACAAGACGGGCGAAAATCCCCCCCGCCAATCCACCACTTACACCACATACCAGAACGGCCAGCCATGCGCGTCCTACCGGAATAAAAACATTCGTCCGACCAAAATATGTATAGTTCCCCAACAGGGCAATTGCTGTAATCCCCGAAAAAATAATAACAGTCAGAGTACGCCCCGACGCCTTCTGTTCAAAGGAGTGCGCCAGTTCTTCAATCGCAAACACAACACCGGCAAGAGGCGTATTGAAAGCGGCAGCCATGCCGGCAGCCCCCCCTGCGAGGATCATACCATGCCTGGTGACATCATTATGCTGCCCCATGGCACGCGAAAATGCGTGCATGATGGAAGCGCCGATCTGGACACTCGGCCCTTCACGACCGATCGAGGCACCACAGATGAGACCCAAGCATGTCATCAGGATCTTGCCCAGCGCAATGCGCAAGGTCAGGATCCGGTCCACAAGCACGAAATTATGCATATGCAGGGTTGCGATTGTCTGGGGAATTCCTGATCCCTGAGCACCATTGAACAACAGGCGTGTCAGCCAGGAAATGGCAACAAGCCCGAGCGGGGCAATCACCAGCATGGACCATGGGTTTCTGGCGACAACATGATAACGCAGCTCGGCCGCCCAATCCCCGATATGGGCAAAGATTACGGAGATAATGCCAATCAGCACGGCCCCGGTACAATACATGATGGTTCGATGCCACTTCAGGGTCCTGACCCGCGCCAGACGCCGCATCCGACGGGCCCGCCTGGAACGGGTAGTAGCTATGGAAGCCTCATTATTGTCGTTCTGGGCTACGCCGGGAGAGAATAAAGGGGACATACTGACCATGGGAAATAATTTTCAGAATTACGAAAAGTTCAGAAAACAGACCAACCACAAATTTTGCCAGAATGCACGGAAGATCTGGACGTGGTCGATCAGGAAATGGACGGACCTGGACCGGCACAGCCTCTACCTAAAATGACAGTCAAAGAAACGTCTCTCCTGCATGATCTGTAAAGAGTCCGGCCTCGCGGACATAGGCTGCGAGGACATCGGTGGAGCGGTGGCGGGAGACGTCCTTGAGCCGGAAGAGACTGGCCCCGGCCCGCGCGCCTGAGGTGAGGAAGCCTGCGCGCAGGGAATGCCCCCCGAAGCGGGCCGGGTCGTAGCCTGCGGCCTGGGCAGCGCGCTGGACCACGCGGGCCACGGTGCGGTCGCTGATCGGGCCTGCGCTGGCCTGACCGCGCACCACGTCACGGAATACGGCTCCGTCCGTAATTCCGGCCGCCTCCAGCCAGGCCTCGAGCAGGGCGACGGGCCGGATGCGGCGTCCTTCGGGAATGGCGATGCACACGCCCCGCCCCTCGGGATCGGTCTTGGTTGCCCCGAAGCGCACGGTCATGCCCTCTGGGGTGCGGTCGAGCTGGTCGCAGCGCAGCCCGGCCAGTTCCGAGCGGCGGAAGGCCCCGGCCATGCCGAAGGCCAGCAGCGCCCGGTCACGGATGGCCTTCAGGTTTGTCGCCGGCAGGGCGGCCAGCATGGCCTGCAGCACCCGGTCATCGGCAGCCTGCTTGCGGCGCGGGGCGGTGCCGGCCTGACGACGGATGCCGGCGATCACTTCGGCCAGCACGCCCGCCTGTGGCTGGGCCTGGGGCGGCACGCAGCCGGCCTGACGATGGGCAAAGGCGATGGCCGCCAGCCGGCGGCCGATCGATGACGGGCGCAGGCCACGCGCGGCCTCATGGGCAAGGAACAGTGCCACCAGCCGGGGATCGGCGGGCAGCGCGCCCTGGTCCCGGGCGTGGCACCAGGCGGTGAAGGCGGCCCAGTCGCGCCGGTAGGCCAGGCGGGTGGCGGGCGCCCGGCTGGCGCGGGCATAGGCGCGGGCCTGGGCCAGCGGCGCGGCCAGGGAAGTGTCCCTGCCGGCCGGGCCAATCCCGTTAGGATCGATAATCACGATAGGGCGGTTTCCTGCGGCTTTCGGGCTCGCCAGAGCCTAGCGCAGACCTGTCCGGTAATCCATATTACCGGACAGGTTCGGGGCTGGAGGGATTTTGCATCCACGTCACCTGTAGCCACCCGCACAATCTGGCAGAACCTTACGCAAGGGCCTACTTCTGGAAAACATGATTAAGGTTTTAACATAAACCTTAATCATGTTAGGGAAATCCGGCGTCAGGAAAAGGTTGGGCAGGATGAAGCGTGAGGATCTGGCCGGCGGGATCCGGGAATGTCTGCAGCGGCTGCCCGCCCCCTATGCCCAGCATTACGGGGTCGTGCCCCCGCCACCGCCAGAAGCGGGCGTTATGCTGGGCGATGCCGCCGCCCGACATGGACAGGCCCTGTCCGCCCTGGGTGAAATCGCCGCCCTCGCCCGCACCCTGCCTGATCCGTACCTGATCAGCCGCGTCCTGAGCCGTCAGGAAGCCCTCAGCAGTTCCGCCCTGGAAGGCACCCACAGCACCCTCAATGAGCTTCTGGTGGTCGATGAGGACGACCAGGGCGCTTCCCATGCCACACGGCAGGTCCGCGACTATGCGCGAACCTTGGAGCAGTTCCTGCCACACGCCTGTAGCGAAGGCCCGGCCTTATTCCGTCTGCCCACCGTGCTGGCGCTCCATCAGGCGGTCATGCAGCACGACCCGGCCTATCGCGGGACACCGGGCACCCTGCGCCAGGACGTGGTCTGGATCGGCGGGACAGGGCATATCGCCTATTCGACCTATAACCCGCCCCCGCCTGACCAGGTGGCAGCCTGTCTGGAGGCCTCCCTGAACTACATGCAGGCCGACGGGATGCAGCAGATGACCCAGTCCCTCATCACCCGGCTGGCCATCGCCCATGCCCATTTCGAGGCCGTGCATCCGTTCAGCGACGGCAATGGCCGGGTTGGCCGCCTGCTGCTGCCGCTGATGATGGCCGCTGACGGTCAGGTCCCCCTGTATCTTTCTCCCTATATCGAGGCCCACAGACAGGACTATTACGCGGCGCTCAAACGGGCCCAGCAACGGCTCGACTGGCCGCCCCTGATCGGGTTCCTGTCAGACGCCATCATCCGGACCGTCACCGAAGTGCAGGTCACCCGGCAGGCAACCCAGGCCCTGAAGGCCACATGGCGGCAGCGCCGGGCTTTCCGTAAGGGCTCGGCCGCGCTGCGCGCGCTGGACCTGCTGACCGATTATCCCGTCCTGACGGCCAGCCGCCTTGGCCATCTGCTGGACATCACGCCCCCGGCCGCCCAGACGGCCCTTGCCCAGCTCTGCCAGGTCGGGATACTGACCGAACGCACCGGCCATGCCCGCAACCGGATCTATGCCGCCGAAGACGTGCTCACGATCCTCAATCGTCCCTTCGGGGAAGAACCGGCACTGCCAGACCCATCGTCATAAAAAAACCTCGCTTCACAATATCCGTTTTGACAACTTTAATAAAAATGGCAGGAAGTCTGTCCCATTCAGACTTCCTGACAAAAACCGACATATAGCCCTTATTCTCGCATAGCTTTGCTCTGTCCCAACCTGACTATAGACTATTTGGTTCAAGCTAATTTGAATGGAAGAAATGGGGGGGGAAAGCGGATTGTCGGCTTTCAGCCTAAAGATTAGCGAGGTTGCCGTTCCCGAACGCGACTATCCCAGAAAATGTCCCAACATTGGTGCCAAAGCCTTATAGCCCTTGAAAGCGCCAAAGATCGCGCTCCCTAAGCCACCGATAAAAATCACTGTCGTATATACCCAGTGCTTCTTAGAAAGATAAATAACAGTTTTCCATGACAGTCCATGAGCCGCTTTCCAAGAAGAATTAGTTTTCAGACTTTTATCAAAGGCACGTTGCGCAAAATTGCAGAAGACATCAACCTTGCGAAGAGTAGATCTATGAAGGTCAACATACTTTCCGTTCTCAAAGGCCTCAGCCTCCTGCTTGCCAGTCATAAAGTCTAAAGCTTCAATTTTATTTTTGTTGGCAAGATTCTCAATTCTCGGATGACCAATATAGCTCACTCCGTACAGATCGATCAGCAACCTTGATAGATCAATCTTACGATCATCCTGAATGATGTAAGGGTCGCCGCCAAGAACTCGATAGCGGTGCTCAATAGCGCGGAAGCCATAGTTTTGATCCCGCATGTTCCAGTGAATGAATTTACGCTCACTGTTTATTTTCAAAAAGGCAAAATACGCATCAAGCATCGCCTTCTCGTATTCGTTGTAATAGGGGCCAATTTCAGCCCCCGATAGCCCGGTGCCACGAATTTCTGCGATCTGATGGATCGAGAACGACTCTGTCTGGGCATTGTCAAGTTTGCGAATGGCAATTGACGTAATTCGCGGAGAGCGTCCATCCGGGAGGTTGTAAAAACTCTCGCACGAATAGTGGATCACACTGACCTTTTCAGGGTTGGCGAACAGTTCTTTTAGGACCTTCCGGCCCTTGCCATGACGTTCAAACTGGTTTGCTGCCATCGTAACTTCGCATCGACCTTTAATCGTAACAATCGGTATCAGGTTGCCGTGGGCTTGAAAAGGTTTTTGCTCAGATGTCAATGACACCTAGCGCGAGCATTGCCGGTCGGTATTGGAGTTTTTGGTTCGGCCGAGAGCAGCGGGAATGGCAGAGACGTCATTCCAAACTCCGTCTATTGACGTTAGCTTGGCAACGTTGGCTTTTGGAGAACTGTCACAACCGCTTGAATGTCTGAGAGCCCGATCCGAAAGTTTTTGAACAATACCAGCCTGTTGTGATTCATCCGTCTTTGCAGAGAGATGGAGTGAATGGTGACATGGACTGGTATTGCCCGGCGCGAGTATAGCCGGGAAAGATTGCGATATCCATCGGACATGACGGACGGGGAGTGGACTTTGATCATGCCATTTGTGCCCCCGGCGAAACGGGGCGGTCGTCCGCGCACGACGGATATGCGCGAGGTGGTCAATGCGATGCTCTACATAGCCTCGGCCGGGTGTGCGTGGCGTCTGCTGCCGAAATGCTTTCCGCCGGTCTCGACCATCAGGCGCTATTTTTACGCCTGGCGTGATGCCGGAGTGTTCGAGGTCATGAATACGGTGCTGGTCATGAGCCTGCGCGAGATCGAGGGACGTGACGCCTCTCCGAGCGCGGGCGTGATTGACAGCCAGTCGGTGAAAACCACGGAAAGCGGCGGGATTTCGGGCTATGACGCGGGGAAGAAGGTCAAGGGCCGCAAGCGCCATATCGTGACGGATACCTGCGGCTTCCTGATCTTTCTCCTCGTTCATGCCGCTGATATCCAGGACCGTGATGGGGCCGTTGATGTTCTGGCAGCGATACGCAGGCGCTTTCCCTGGCTGCGCCACATCTTCGCTGATGGCGGCTATGCTGGCGACAAATTGCGATCCGCGCTCGCCTCCATGGGAAAATGGACCCTCGAAATCATCAGGCGGTCCGATACGGTGAAGGGTTTTCAGATCCTGCCGCGTCGCTGGGTGGTGGAACGGACATTCGCATGGCTGGGACGATGCAGGCGGCTCGCCAAAGATTGGGAACAATCCATTGCTTCCTCAACCGCATGGACATTGATCGCCTCAATCCGAATGCTCACACGACGGACAGCAAGGCATTGTCAGGGTTGAAAAACTTTCGGATCGGGCTCTGACATGAGGACGAAAGCGGCCCGTCTTTTCCTGCCTTTTCCTGCCTTTTATACTGGTCAATCAATATCGAGGTCGATGATGCAGAGAGCCGTCGCATTCAGGGATATTAATGCGACGCTTTTTGTTGGAGACAAAGCATAATAGTAGGTGGCGCAGGCGATCTGCCGAATACTGATAATGTCCTTTATCATGAGTATAAAGGACATTAAGGTTTCTGGATGAAGCACATTTTTTCGTCTTGCTCATCAGGAAGTGTCGGCCAACTTCTAGCTGGCGGCTTTGTGCATATTGGAGCGTGGCAGGCTGGTCCGAGTGGATCGATAGCATTCCAGGGTATTAGTCCTGTTCCATGCAAGCCTGGGGTTTACGTGTATGCTATCGGAGATGAAGTTCTTTATGTTGGTTCGGCACAGCGGGGTTTGCACAGGCGACTTCGGCATTATGAAAACTCAAAAAACCTGCGAACAGCCAGTCGTATCCGAGAGGCGGTGCTGAAAGAACTTTCTCAGGGCACAAGCGTCGATATTTATGTGATTGTACTTGAAGAGCCCCTCACGCTGCATGGCGGATTACCCATTGATCCAGTCGCCGGAGTTGAAGAAGGTCTGATCCGGGACATCAAGCCGAAGTGGAACCGCCGCGGAAGCGGCGCGAGATGACTTTGCTAAACTGCTCCAAGAATAACGGAGAATATTTTCACACTCCACGAGGCACGTCTGCTTTTGAGAAACGACGATCGACGCGTTGACGTCCGAGAATTAGGTTTCGTGGACAAAGGGTATCCACTGGAGTGCTGACACGAGACTGACGAAGCCAAGATATGATTCCTTGGTTTTGTCATATCGGGTGGCAACGCGTCGCCAGTTCTTGAGTTTGTTGAACAGGCGCTCGACGAGATTGCGCCAGCGATATTTGGTTTTATCATGAGGTACAGGATTGCGACGGTTGCTTTTGCTCGGGATGACGGCTTCGATTTCGGCCTTGGCAAGTTCCTCGCGAATGAGGTCGGCATCGTAACCTTTGTCTGCCAGTAACGCCTCGATCTTGTCAGCGATCATGCGGAACAGCGGGCCGAAACCCTGAATATCGTGGGTCTGTCCCGGCGTCAGGACAAAACCGAGAGGGCGTCCCCTGGCGTCGCATCGGGCGTGCAGTTTGGTGGTGAAACCACCGCGCGATCGGCCAAGCGCCTCGGTTTCCTGTGTCCCTTTTTTATACCGATAGCACAATGATGTGCCCGGACCACCGTGCTGTCGATCATGTCGGCAGTGGTATCCCGCTCGACCATTTCAGCCAAGGTTTCGAGCATCGCATCGAACACGCCTGTCGTCACCCATCGTCGGTAGCGTCGGAACACGCTGTTCCACTTGCCATAATCATCAGGCAGGTGGCGCCACTGCGATCCGGTTCGGGCAATCCACATCATGCCTTCGAAATACAGACGATTGTCTTGCGCAGGACGGCAGCCACGACCCCTCTCAGGCGGAAGCAGCGCCCCGATGATGGCCCATTCCTCGTCCGAAAGCCCAATTCGCTCGCCCAACAACGCCTCCAAAAGGCAGCTTTGAATCAATCATGGACGTTACTGTCAACCTTTGTCCACGAAACCTAGGCGTAAGCCGACATCATATGCCATTATGCTTTTACCAAACCAGCCGTCTTTGGATCATAAATTAAACCGTCAATACTTTCATCTGATATTTTATCCACTATTTGAGACACGATATTTATCGGAACCAGAAACCATTCTTTCGGCTGCACTGGATGCCCGAACCGATCCTGAATCGTCAGATCAATCTGTGCTGGAGCCAGAACCCTATGAAAGATCTTCTCTAGCTTCGTGCGATTGATGTTGAAGAGCTTGTAGGTCGCCACGACTTCCACATCAGCCAGAAGATAGGTCGCATCGTGCTTTGCATTAGCAATCCGCTTTTTCACATCGCCCCCCGTCACCCCGATCTTGTGAATCAGGTTACGATGCTGCGCGATATACGGGTTATCTGACAGACTTCTCAGCACATAGATCGTGCCACTTTCCAGATCATCCGGCTCCACGGTTGTCCCGAACAAAGGCCCGACAGTCGGATCTGTAATCCGACGCCCCGCCTCATCCTTATAGAGCGCCCGCTGGAGCGATCTCAGCAGGACATCACTCTCGGTCCCGTTGTCGTAGATGACCCGCAGACGGCTGTCTCTGCGACCGTATTCTGTCTCGAACTCTTCCCCGACATGCGCGACATAAACCATCTGCCCTTTCAGGATAAAGAATTCTCCCTGCCGAATACCGGCTTCCTGCCCAAAGGGACGTGTTTCCCGCACGCCGGATTTCAGATCCTCCTTCACCTGCACGAACAACGGCCGAAAGGTTTCAAAATCCTTGCAAGGCTCCCGGCTAGCGATTTCTTCCGCTGCCCGCACTTCTGCGCGTGATTTCACATGTTTCAGGACAGTGATGGAGTCAGACTCTGGCTCGACCTCAATGCCCAGTTCAGCCAAAAGCGCATCATCGTCCAGCGTATCGGGATCAGGACTCTCAGCCTCCTTCCCGGAAACACTCAGAAGCCCATGCGGATCGCGCTGTGCCAGCAATGACCGGCATTTTTCCAAAGCCCGTATCCGATCCAGACGCACGGCATAAAGCCGCTCAAAGATATCCCTGTCTTCTCCATGCGCAGGCGCATGCCCGTATTCCTCATAGAAACGGCAGATATCCTCAAACCCGGCAATAATCCGCTCTTCCTCGGCTGTCAGCGCAGGCTTCTTTTTAGCCTCAAGCGAGACACCAAGTTCGGCCAGAAGCTCTTCATCGCTCAGATCAGCCATTCGCCCGTTCCTCTGCCGTCTTACGCGCCAGAACCGCCACCCCTTCTGCCATCTTACGTTCCCACGCATCGGGAGATGTCAGCTCAGGAAGGCGTCCACGTTCCTTTTTGAACAGAAGCGCACGCTTTGCCAGATCCCTGGCTTCCTCAATCGTCAGAGCAATATGACGACTGGCAATAACCTCCTGAACCTGTTTGAGGGTCTGTGCATTCATGCTCCTGGCCAGGATCTTGTAGGCTTCCTCAAACGGATTGATCGCATCAATCAGGTCGATATCCAGATCCCGGACATTCATGGCAATCTTCCGCATCCCCTCAATCAGGGCTGTATTGCCACCAATCTTCTCCTCTCCCCCGGCTGCCTGCGTGATCTCTTCCGCTGCTTTCTGCCCCTTCTGGGTCAGATTGAATGCCGCCACGGCATGCTGGCGCACAGCCTCCTGATCCTCATCAGAAAGCTCGGGATACCGATCCCGAATAATTTTCCCCAGCCTGACCTGTGTCAGTTCTTGGGGAGCTGTTTCCTCATCGAACAAACCATGCTCCAGGGAAGGCTTGTCCTGCACAAAGGACGCGACAACTTCGTTCAGATCTTCCCGACAGATCCGCTGCGCTTCCGGACTTCTGGGGGAAACCAGCCCCTTGATCTCCATATGGAACTGGCCGGTCTGCGCATTGAAGCCAACATTCGTACCGTTTGGCTTGTAGCCTTCTTCCCCATAATCATAGCCATCCAGAGGCGCACTTTCTGCGGTCTTCGGCGTAAACTCGAAACGTGGGGTCAGCACCTGTTCCATAAGCAGGCTGGCGGCAATGGCCTTGAGCATGTCATTGACCGCATCCGTCACTTTTTCCTGGGACGCATCCGGTTCGGCAATCAGGTTGATGAATTCGGCCCGTGTCTTTCCTGGTGCATCGCGGGTGGCGCGGCCAATGATCTGAATGATCTCCGTCAGGCTGGAACGGTATCCGACCGTCAGCGCCTGCTCACACCAGATCCAGTCAAACCCTTCCTTGGCCATTCCCAGCGCAATGATGATGTCCACATGATCGCGGTTGTTCTTCTGCGCCGGATCCTTCAGGGCAGACACAACCTTGTTGCGCCGCACAGGCTCATCTTCCACCAGATCGGCAATACGCAGCACCCGGCCATCGGCACGACGCACCAGATGAAAGCCTGTCTCTATATCCTCTCCTTCCCAGTCTCCCAGGACGGACAGGATATGCTCGACTTCCTTGTGCTTCTGAGTCGTGCTTTCGCGTGAATTGACATTGGGAATATGCACGATCGTTTTGCGCGTGCCATCCAGCACCCGGTCAATCGCATCCAGATAGGAGCCAGTATAGAAATAATATCCCAGATCCAGCTCTTTCAGATACTGATACCCGTTCAGCTGCTGATAGTAGGTGTAGGTGACTGTCTCGAATTTCCCTTCATCTTCAGGGGACAGCACAGCAACGGCATCCCCCCGGAAATAGGAGCCGGTCATGGCAATAATGTGGGTTTCCCCACGGGAAATCAGCTGGTTGAGATAATATCCCAGCCTGTTTTTCGGGTCCGCACTGACATGGTGGAATTCATCAACCGCCACCAGACACCCATCGAAGGCCGCGATACCCAGTTCTTCCGCCGCGAACCGGAACGTGGCGTGGGTGCAAACCAGAGTCTGATCTTCACTCTTCAGAAACTCGCCAACAGCTTTGACCTTGGAGCGCGCGACCTGTCCTTCATCAGACCCTGGTGCGTTACACAGATTCCATTTCGGCTGGACGATCCAGTCGGCCCAAAAGCCGAATTTGCTCAGCGGTTCGCTCATGAAGCTGCCCCCGATCGAGCGTTCCGGCACAACGATCAGGGCTTTTTTCACGCCCTGATGCGCCAGCTTGTCGAGAGCAACAAACATCAGGGCACGGGATTTACCAGAAGCGGGCGGTGACTTGATCAGAAGATACTGCTCGCCCCGTTTCTCATAGACTGCTTCCTGCATGGGCCGCATGCCCAGCTCATTGGTCCTGGCAGACTGACCTGTCTGGCCGGTACGCAGGGAAACAGCGGGAATAACCGGATTGATCGTCATGGATCAGGCAGCGTCCTTCTTCTTTTTCGTCTTGCCGCCCTTCTTGGCGATCATCTTGCTGTAGAGGTCGAACAGCTTTTCCAGACGCTCCGTATCATTGCGGAAGCGCCGACCGATATAGATCCGCTCCAGCACTTCGTCATTGCGGTCATGAGCCGCCCGTAGATTGTCTGGCATTTTGTCCGAATCATACAGATCGGCAATCGTGGCCGGGAAATGTGCCTCACGCGCCAGGAGAATATCTTCGGCACAGCGCGTCAGATCGGCACGGTTCTTTTCGGTCAAAGTCGGAACAGGAAAGGTGTTCCAACCCATCGTGTTGGAATAGCGATATCGCGTTTCCAGCTTCCCACAGACTGTTCCGATCCAGACAAGATGCAGGCGAGAGGCAATCATACCAAGGGCTATTGTCTCTGACTCATCTGTGAAGTGACGCGAAGGGCCTGTTCTGATTCTGTTGTGAGAGGGAGGATCGGGAATGGCTGGTGCGATTGCTTTACGGACGGATTATACGGCTTCTGCGTTACGACGTCTGGCTTCTCGTACGCGGGATGCGAATGTTGCACGGCGCCTTTTGTCTCTGGCTGCGGTGCGCGATGGTGCCAGCCGTGGCGAAGCGGCGCGGATCGGCGGCATGGACCGGCAAACCCTGCGGGACTGGGTGCACCGGTTCAATGCTACGGGGCCGGATGGTTTGCGGGACCAATGGCGCAACGGGTCGGTCTGCCGCCTGACAGCGGACCAACTGGCAGAATTATCGGCGCTGGTCACGACAGGGCCTGACCGTGCCCGGGACGGTGTGGTGCGCTGGCGTCGGGTCGATCTTCAGCGGGTCATCGAAGAGCGTTTTGGCGTCTCCTATCACGAACGCCATGTCTCCACCCTGCTGAAGCGGCTTGGGTTCAGCCACGTCAGCGCGCGTCCGCGTCACCCCGGACAGGATCCATCCGTCATGGACGCGTTTAAAAAAACTTCCCCACGATCCTGAGCGCCCACACCGGACATCTGCCCAAGGGCAGGCGGATTGAACTCTGGTTTCAGGACGAGGCCCGCATCGGGCAGAAGAACGGCCTTGTCCGACAATGGGCGCGGCGTGGCACCCGACCACGCCAGCCGGCCGACCAGCGCTACGAGAATGCCTGGCTGTTCGGGGCGATCTGCCCGGCACTTGGCAAGGCGGCAGGCCTGGTGCTGCCGTTTACCGGCACGGCCAGCATGCAACTGCATATCGAGGAAATCTCACGCTGCGTCGCACGCGGCGCCCATGCCGTCGTCCTGCTCGATCGTGCCGGCTGGCATACGACACCCAAACTCAGACTGCCGCGCAACGTCAGCCTGGTCTTCCTGCCGTCCCGCGCGCCCGAACTGAACCCGGTCGAGAATATCTGGCAGTTCCTCCGCGCCAACTGGCTGTCCAACACCGTGTTCAGTGGCATCGAACACATCATCGAAGCCGCATGCACCGCATGGAACAACCTCACCGCCCTGCCACAGACCATCCGATCCATCGGTCTCAGAAACTGGGCTCATATAGGTCAAAGGTGATAGCCCTTGGTATCAGTGCCATGTTCCAAAGGGGAGCGTCAAACAGAGCGAATGCTAGGTTTGTAACGGTGTAATTGTTTCCAAGAACACCTACCGGAAGATAGGGACGAGCTTCAGAAGACACACCGGGAACAACAATGGTCTGAAATTTAGAAATGTTGTTTTCGCGAAATTGGTAAGGTTTCTCTGCCATCCCGCGTGCACCAGAATCCCGGCTGGCTAAACGCATTTTTTTAACAGCCTCTACACGTTTTGCTATTGTTGGGATGGCTAATGCTTCATGCGCGTCCTCATCGTCGATCCAGAGGCAATATCTCTGAATACCTCTGATAAATTCAGCGGATCCAACGATACGCCGAATGAATTTGGCTTTTTGACGAGTGTCCAATTGCAAGCCCGCCAGTTCACCTTCATCTAAAAGAAGGTTTCCACCATCTACGGGTTTATTTCCAAAATTCATTTCCCCCAATTCATTACTGAGAGGTTTTCCCTGTTTCTCAACGACAACATTTTTCCCTGGTACCAAATAGGCATTAATATGCCCAGATTCCTGCCTGATTGTTTTCCCATCCGCACCATTAGAAAAGAGAATTTTGGGACGCTCTGAAACAGGGGCAATCCCAATGATAGCGACCGTCACACCCGCATTATGCGCTGCCAGATTGGCCCACTTGAACGACGTATGAGCAAAACTGATCTCATAGTTCAGTCCAAAAATCAGAGGCCAGAGAATGGGAACCTGCTGCCCCTGACAGATGGAATTCGTGCTCACAAATGCGCTGGAAGAGCCTGTTTTCTGGCCATAATCCGCAGCCTTCATGAACCAGCCTGCCACGTAATCCAGAGACTTCCAGGATTTCGCACGCTGCCCGAAAATCTGCTCCAGATCCGCCTTCTGCTCAGCTGACTGCCAGGTGCTGCCCTTATACGGGGGATTGCCGCAGATATAGGTTTCCGACCCTTTCTGAGGCGGGCAAACGTCAAACCAGTCCTTCTCCAAGGCATTCCCGCAGATGATATGCCCTGTATCCTTCAGGGGCAGCACATTCAGGCGGGCCTGTTTCTGGTCGATATGGATTTCGTCACTCTGGAACTCAGCGATCAGAAGAGACAAACGCGCAATTTCCACCGCAAAATCACGGATCTCAATCCCATAGAAATTGGCCAGAGGGATGACTGATTTCCGTTCCGCCCGCTCTATCTTCAGCCGGTCATCAATCTCGCTCTGAATGTCCCGCAAGTCCTTATAGGCAATCACGAGAAAATTGCCCGATCCACAGGCCGGATCAAACACCCGAATGCCGGACAGACGCTCCTTCAGGGCATACAGCTTCTGGGTGTTGTGACCTGCCTTTTCCAGTTCCTCTCGCAGACCATCCAGAAACAGAGGATTCAGCACTTTGCGGATGTTAGGCACGCTGGTGTAGTGCATCCCCAGAGCACCGCGCTCTCCTTCATCGGCCACGGCCTGAATCATGGATCCAAAGATATCAGGGTTAATCTGCGCCCAGTTCAGCTCCCCGGCACGTAGAAGATAGGTGCGGGCCAGTTTATTGAATTTCGGGCAGTCCGTTGTCCCGGAAAACAGGTTTCCGTTTACATACGGGAAATCCCTGGCCCAGGATTTGACCCCGCCCTTTTCGCGATCGTCATTGCGCGTATCCAGATCCATCGTCCGGAACAGCTCGGCCATGACCTCATGCGTTTGATCCGTGGCCCCTTCCGTCATGGTCTGGATGGTTCTGGTGAACAGATTGTTCAGGAAGATCCCAGTATCCTCGGCAAAAAAGCAGAAGATAAGGCGCGCCATGAAATGGTTCATGTCGTGGCGGCGTTCTTCCGTTGCCCAGTCGGGGTTTTCCTTCAGAAGTTCGACATAAAGACGGTTTAGGCGAGACGTGGCCTTAACGTCGATCGGATTGTTCTTGATCTTCTGGACGGTCGTAATGCCCGCCAGGGGCAGGAAAAACCCGAACCGATCAGCCAGATGCGTGAACACATCTGTAATATGCTCATCTTCCGTGCGGTCTTCCGCCTCAAACGTCACCCCATCCGTGGCCAGCAGAAACCGCGCCTTGGCTGACTGGGTCTTGGGGCTTTCCCTGAGCAGGTTCAGGGTCTGGGCAACATGCCCCTCAGGACAAACGGCCAGATGGATGTTGTTGCGCTGAAGCACCGCCCCAGAAACGTCCGAGCGGTTATCCTTGCGAAGCCGCTTGATCGTAACATCGCGGTTTCCGAATGCTTGCAGGAACTCGAAAGGAAATTCCCCGGGATTAAAAGGTGCCTCGGCAATCCGGGAGACAGCTTCTTCAATCTCAACGGGATTCATGCGTAAAATTCCATATTTTCGAAAAACAGATCATACACTTCATGCGCCACCGGACACCTCCAGGAAGAGGCGGACCAGAGGTGCGTTGATATAATAATTGCTCCGCCCTGAGCGGTGCTTGGACAGCAAGCCTTTCTCTGAGAGCTGGTCGAGGTATTTCCCAGCCGTCTGACGCGCGATACTCAGGTCCGACTGGACATACTCGATTTTCGTGTAAGGGTGTCGGAACAGGTTATTTAGCAACTCTTGGCTGTAAATTTTGGGCAGTTCCGTGCGCATCCGCTGCTTCATGGTGGCCATCTGCGCCCGCATGCCTTCAATCAGCTCCAGGGTGATCCTGGATGTCTCAGCCACGGCACGCAGCATGTAGAGGATCCACGCCTCCCATGCGCCTTCATCCCGCACCTTCTGCAACAGATGATAATACTCATCCTTGTGGCGGGTGATGTAGCGCGACAAATAGAGGATCGGGATATCCAGAAGGCCAGTCCGGGTCAGATACAACACGTTCAGGATCCGCCCGACACGGCCATTCCCATCCGGGAACGGGTGGATGCTCTCAAACTGATGGTGGATCAGGGCCATCTTGATAAGCGGATCCAGATCACAGCGCCCGTCATCATTCACGAACCGCTCCAGATCCGACATATGCCGGATAATCTCCCGCCCATCCTGCGGCGGCACAAAGACTACTTCCCCAGTGCGCTCGTTCTTCAGGGCCGTTCCCGGGGTGTTTCGAAACCCATCTCCCCGCTTCTTGAGCCTCTGGAAAATCGCGATCAGCCCCTTGTTCAGGATCAACCCATCGGTTTCCTTCAGCTGCTGAAACCCAAGATGAAGGGCATCGCGGTACAGGGCGACTTCCTTGGCCGCCACTGAGTCCGGCCCCTCAGGAAACAGATCCGCCTGGAAAAGTTCATCCTGGGTGGTGACGATATTCTCGATTTCCGAGGACGCCTTGGCTTCCTGCAAAGCCAGCGTATCAATCAGGATCCCCTGATTGGGAATGGTTGCCGCCCGACCCTTCAGTTCCGCCAGAGCCTTATTGGCCTCGACCAACGCCCTGAGAACCGGAACCGTTTCTATCTCCGCCTGAGGCGGCAAAGGCCGAATAAGGTAGGTTGGCGTTAACATGACATCCTGACGTGGTAGCAATGTGCGTTTTTTCTAACACGTCAGGATGATCCGTCAAAGAAATCCAGTTTCTTTGACATGTCATATTCTGCTGTCGGCTTTTATCCCCCAAAACTATTCCTGTTGTGCCGGAATGGTGATGACACAGGATTTCTGAGTTTTTTCCTGACCCGAGGCCACTTTCTGGCAAGCTGCAATCCTGTCTCTGTTGGCCTCAACCAACTGGCTGTCCTCACGTACACGTTGCCAGCCTTCAGGATTGCTGACCGCCATCATCATGGCCCCAGAGTTCCAGCGATCTTTCTCCCCGACAATAAAGGATGCCACCCGCGTCCCGATAGAAGAAGGCAGGAGATACGCCAGCACAGGCGATAACCCGATCCCTACAACAAGACAGGCAAGACCCACCCCTAACAGCCACCAGTTCTGGCGATCCTGCTGACGGGACTGACCAATGATATTGGCAAGAACCCGACGTTCCCCCTGAACCTCACCTATCGCTTTCTGAAACGCTGCCTGCATCTCCTGACTGGCAGAAAGCCCCGCCTGACGTATCCCCTGCCCATACGCCTGGGGCGTCATCTTCAGCGTCGGATTGGCCTCGATCGCCTCCATTCGCGCACCAACTGCATTCATGGCCTTCACGACACGGGCCAGATCCTCCGTGTAATCTGGCGGCCGGTTGTCCCGCCATGCCTGGGGCAACGCTTCCACGCTGCGCCGGAGCACCGTCATTTCGGCGCACAGATCCTCAAAGGCACGGGCTGCCGGATCCGTCTCGCTCATGATGGAAAGCCCCCCTCATCCAGATTCAGTTTTCCGGCACGTCCAGACGATCATCATCCTGGCCAGCCTCTTGCGTTCCGGCCCTTTCCTGCTTCCCGAAAAGCAGCCGCCTTCGCCCTTCTTCCATTGCCAGGAGCGTAAGCCTGTTGGGCCGACTGTCTGAAGCCGCGTTCTGAATAGTCCGTCGCAATCTTTCCGCATTACGCGGACTACTCAGAAGATGTGCTGTCTCCTGACAAATGGCTTGTTCTTTTTCCTGCACAACATACCTCCCCCGGTAGCCTGCCCCCCCGATCAGGCAGCCCGTTCCAGCCCCAGATGTGTCACAAACGGATCAAAGTCCCGGTCACTGTAAAGGAGCCGATACCCGCTTACGATGCATCGTGTGGCAATCAGGGTATCAATGGTCTTCCGGATGGTGATGCCTCTGGCGCGCAGGTCACGAAAATATCGTGCCGCCTCGATCATGACATCACGTCCCCCGATCTCGACTAGGTCCAGGGCACCAAGCATCCGCCGTGCCTTGTTGAAATCCCGCTCACTCGCAAATCCCTGGAGAACTTCCGTCATCATCAGATCCCCAATGGCGACAGGTTCTTCTCCCAGAAGCCGGTCCAGAACATCAACCTGGGGCGTCACCGTACCCCGGAAGAAATCGATCCAGACCGAGGAATCCACCAGAATCATGCGTCAGAACGCATGGCATCAAGATCACCCTGCCAGTCGAGCTTTCCCCGCAAGGTACGGAGTTCCCGCTGCTGCTTCAGCCTGATCAGCGTCCGCAACCCGAGTTCGACCGCTTCCTTCTTGGTTTTGACGCCAGACGCCTTCAGCGCATCAGCCATGAGGGCATCGTCAATGATGATGTTTGTTCGCATGATGTGTATCTCCAATAGAAATAATACACATTAAATCATCCGCTCTCAAGCATGCCGCAGGACATCAGGTCTCCTCCCACGGATTGAGAACCCGCACACCGGCCGCCTCGAAAGGAGACACGTCGCGGCTGGCCACGACATAACCTCGGGATGCAGCGGTGGCAGCAATATAGCCATCTGCCTTGCCAATTGCGCGGCCCTCTGATCTGGCCCGCACCATCAGTTCGGCATAGGCCTGAGACGCCGCCAGATCGAACGACAGGACACGCCCCGCGAACAGGGGCAATACCTCCTGTTCCAGCCGCTCATGCAGTACAGAACGCCGCCGACCAGACGGCATCGCCCCGATCCCGAAACGCAGTTCCGCCACCGTGACGGCAGACAGAAAAAGCGTCTCGATCGCCTGTCCATCGATCCAGGCCAGAACACGCGGCTCCGGGACGGACTTCCACGGCTCCGAGATCACATTGGTATCGAGCAGGATCATTCGAAGGACATCGGCTCGGCCGGGGTCTGATCGCGGGTCTGCAAGGCCGCAATATCCTGATCACACACACCGGCCTCCCGACCGATGGACGCCAGAAGCGATCCCAGCCGGACCCGCTGCGGCGGCCGGACGGCCGCTTCCAGAATGGTCCGGATCTCTGCTTCCGTACTGCGCCCATGCAGCATGGCCTGCGCCTTCAGCGCCCGATGCGTCTCTTCCGGAAGATTGCGAATAACCACAGAGGACATGGCAGAACTCCTAATTTCCAAGAGTGATATCATAAATATAATTCCGATATCATTCCAGAAAAACCCGACATCCCCTCATCCAGATTCAGTTTTCCGGCACGTCCAGACGATCATCGTCCCTGATCTGCCCCCTTGTTCCGATCCGCTCCAGAAGAGCTTTCGCACGGGCAGGCGTGGTCCGTGTCGCCCGTGCGGAAAAATACCGTTCCGCTTCTGCCTGCCCACCCAGCCGGGCCGCGACAGCCGTCGCAACAAAAAGGTTCATGCTGACACCTGAAAGCGCCGCCTGACGCGTTGCGGCTTCCCGCATATCTTCCGGAAGCCGAAGCTGGATTTTACTGCTACTCATCCTCTCATCCTTCGCAAAAGAACACCTGGCCGCACTGCTGGAATACCGAACCGTGATACGGCCCGCTGCATGTCTTTCAGATTGAACGTGGCGATCGCATCCGCATTCCCGTTGATCGCTGTCTCAACCACAAGTTCATCATCACCATGCGCACCTGTCGGTCGCCACCTGTAATCAAAAGAAACCGGCACGCAACACCCTGCAAGTCCATCAAGAACCTCCAGAACTTCATCTCCCTGAACGTCCATTCGAAAAAGATTTTCAGAGCGACGCAACACCGCCTCGTATTCGACCAGGAGGGTCGTGGAGAGCAGCAGACTGAAATTCCCATCCAAGGCCCCCAGCAAAAGCTGCCGGGACGCTCCATCCGGTGACATAAATCCCGAAAGAACAACATCCGTATCAAGAACAACGCGCATAGTGACATCATATATGACGTCACTGGTTAACGTAAATCAAAATCTCCTACATCCCCATATCCATATCCCGCCCCCTGGAGCGTGACAGCGAGCGCGTGCGCTGCGGCTGTAATCCATGATCGAGCGTCGATCCCTTCCGGGCGCCCAGTTCATGCCCCTTCTGCCGCAGGAGGGACTCAAGCTGCGCGTCCCGCTTCAGCTCCCTGAGCGCCACACCCTGCTGCTCGCGGCTCAGCCCATCCCACGCCTTCACGAACCGCGCGGCCCGCAATTCCGGACTTGTCCGCACCCTGTCCTCGTGCTCCAGCCCCTCGACCAGCCTGCGCGCCCGCGCCGGCCCTTCCAGCCCGTACAGGGCCTGCCGGATCTCCGGCTCATGCTTCACGGCGGTTTCCAGAGCGATCACCGCCCCGGGCCTTAGCCGTTCCAGAGCCGTGCTGGCGTCAAGCCATGCCTTCTTCTGGTGCTCCAGCACCGGCAGGTCCTGCTCCACCATGCGCCCGATGTCCCGCACCGCCCGCGCATACTGCTCCACCGCCTGGTGGAGCGGGTCACCACCCGGTACAAACCCACCCAGCCCGGCCGGCACCTGCGCGCGCTGCACACGCGGCAGCCGCAACCCGGCAAAGGGAGAGGCGGGAGCCTCACGCCCAACCCCACTTTCCCCCTTCCCGGCCCCGGCATCCATCCCGGCCGACACGTCTTTTTCCGCCGTCCGGCCACGCCCCCGCACGGACAGCTCCAGCCCGTCGAACATCCCGCGCTTCCGCTGTGCCGGTGCCGGATCCGGCGTACGGACAGCTTCGGCCTGCCTGTCCTTCTGGGGACCAGAGGCGGCCTTGTCGCGCTCCACCACGATCTCGCTCTCGGGGACATGCACCCCGCGCCGCCGCGCAAACCCGGCATCCCGATCCCGGACATGCGGGTAATCCAGCGTGGTATCCTTCAGCCGCTCGCGCGACAGCCGCCGCACCAGCCCGTCCCGGTCGCCCACATCATCCCGGCCCCAATGAACGGACACGCTCTCCCGGTGCCGTGACAGCGCCACATAGGCCCCGTGCCGGTCCATGCTCCCCGTCGCCAGCACATGCGCCCGGTCCACCGTCACACCCTGCGATTTGTGGATGGTGGCCGCATAGCCATGATCCAGCGCGTCATACTCCGCCACCGACACGGACACGACCCGGCCACGCCCGACACCCTCCTTCCCGTCGAGCTGCACCGACAGCACCAAATCCCCGGCCTCGACCGACCCCACGATGCCCCGCACCGTGCCCAGCGTGCCGTTCTTCACCCCCAGCTCCCGGTCATTGCGCAGGAAGTAGACCCGCTCCCCGTCCGCGAATACCCGCTCGCCCTGGACGGTCGGCACCAGCACGTCGTCACCCAGCTCACCCGCCTCCCTGCGGATCTCCCGCGCCGCCTCGTTCAGCGCCCGCACATCGACACGCCGGTGCGCCAGCATGATCTGGCTGTCCTCTGGCGCGGCCTGCCGCGCTTCATCCCACCCGGCCACTACCCCGGCCCGCGCCTCTTCCAGCGTATCATGCCCGCGCACCAGGCCAGCCGCCTCATAGCGTCCCAGCGCTTGCTCTGTCCGCCCGGTCGCAAGCGCCTTCGTGGCCGCCTGCTGCCAGCCTTCACGCTGCCGGCGCACCGTCGTGATCTCCACCGACCCGACCCGCTCGGCCACCGCCCGGAACGCACCACCGGCCTCGATCGCCTGCAACTGCTCGGGATCACCCACCAGCACGACCTTGGCCCCGGCACCGCGCGCGGCCGACAGCACCCGCTCCATCTGCCGTGACCCCACCATGCCGGCCTCATCCACCACCAGCACGTCCCCGCGCTCCAGCAGGTCGAACCCACGCTCCCACGCCCGCTCCAGGGAGACCAGCGTCCGGCTCTCGATCCCGGACCCCGCTTCCAGCCCTTCCGCCGCGATCCCCGACAGCGCCGCCCCGCGCACCCGATACCCAGCCTCTTCCCATGCCGCGCAGGCGACACCCAGCATGGTGCTCTTCCCCGTCCCGGCATACCCGACCACCACGGACAGGTCGCGGGACTTCGTGACCTCGCCTACCGCCAGCGCCTGCTCGTCCCCAAGCCCGTCCCGCGCCATCGCCACCCGACGCACCGCCAGCGGCACCGCATGACCCTGGGACCGCCCCATCGCAAGCGATGCCTCTTCCAGACGCTGCTCGACCCCGATCATCTCCCGTGTGGAAAACCGCTCCCGCCCATGCCCGTCTTTCCCAATGGCAACCAGATCCGGACACGCTTCCACCTGAACCATGACAGCACTGAACTGTTCCGCGTCTGCCGTATGCCGGTCCACGAACCGCGCCAGGTCCTGGCGGGTGAATGTACTCTGCTGTCGGGTCAGCGCCTCCAGCGCCACATGCGGCTCGGCCAGCAACCTTTCGCCATTGCGCCGCGCGATCTCCAGATGGTCGGCAACCCGTTCCGCGTCCTCGCCCCGCTCTTCCCGGCGCATCCCGGCCGGACCGATCTTGTTCTGCGGCTCAAGGTCGATCCCCTGTGCGGCAAACGACCGATGGTCGATCCGCACATCCAGGTCCAGTTCGGCCAGCCGTTCATTGGCGAGCGACGCCCACCGCTCCCGCCACGTCAGCAGCAGGTCCTTGTCATTCCATGAACGCTCTTTCGCACCGAACCCGATGGAAGGCTGATCCTGCGCCAGCCCCAGGCCTTCATGCCGCAACCGTGCTGCCGCGATCAGTCGCGCCGTTCTTCCAGCCGCTGCAAGCGCTTCTCCAGCGTCGAGAGCTTCAGCAGGATGCCGCGCTGCGTCTCCCGGATCTCTGTCAGCAGACGGATCATGAGCTTGAGCGGATCGTCCTCCCCTTTCTGCTCCATCAGGTCCAGGATCCGGCGTGATGTCGTATGCGCCCCTGCCGCCTCGTTCAGGATGCGGGATTCTGTCTCGTCTTCCATGCACAGCCTCTCCGGTTTTGACTTCGATCCGCCGCGTGGACAGCATCACATGGGCATGGGGCTTCGCCTGTCCGTCTTCGCCAATATCCCAATGCACATTGAGATCAGCCACCATGCCGCGTTCCACGAACTGCTCCCGCACGAAATCCCGTGCCAGCGCGATCCCCTGCGCCTGGGTCATTTCGCGCGGGATTGAAAACTCCACCTCGCGGGCAAGCTGAGCATCCTTGCGCTTCTCGATCGCCTCGACCTCGTTCCATAGGGTCGCACGGTCGAGAAACCGTTCCGGCGCGCCGTCGGGTAGCAGGATCTCGGAATGCACCACGCCGCTCTTGTTGGAAAAGTCATGGTCGCGATCCAGCCTCAAATCATGCAGGCGGGACGCGGCGCGATAAGCCGCCGCCGCCACGGCGCTCCGGCCGGTGGCGCGGCTGATGACCTTTGCATGCAGGTGATAGATCGCCATGAGCACGATCCTATCACACCCCTTCAGCGCACGTCACGAAGTGACGTATAAGCGCGCACTCACATTTTACTGCACCATAAAGATTGATTGCTCTGGATGAGTGACGCGGTTCTCGCCTGTGTGGTAGAGTATGGCACAGACCAGCAGGACAGGGGACCGGAAATGCGCAGGCCACGGGACATTGATGCGGAACTGAAGGCGCTTCAGGAAAAGGCGAAGCAGCTCAAGGTGCAACGGACCATCCAGCTCGGCGAACTGGTCGAGGCGACGGGAGCCGATACCCTGTCAATCGAGGCGCTGGCCGGTGTGCTGCTTGCGGCTGTCGAACAGGCGGACGGCAAACCTGAAGCCATCGCGAGGTGGACCGAACGGGGGACCGCGTTCTTTCAGGCCGGCGCAAAAAAGGGCGGCCGGAAAGGAACCGGACACGATCAGAACGGAGCTTCTGGCGCTTGAAAGACGGATCAGGAAGCAGGCGGCCCTGATCCATCGCCATCAGGCACGAAAGGCACGCACCGACATGCGCGACTGGGCGAAGGCGCGACGGGAACGTACCCATCATCTGATCGAACTGGGCGGCCTGGTCCAGAAGGCAGGACTGGTCGATCTGACCGATGATGACCGCGCTACCCTGCTCGGGGCCTTCCTGGACATTGCAGGGCAGCTTCGGGAGGGCAGGACTACCGCGTCAGGCGACCTGAAAACACGCTGGAGGCGTGCGGGGCTTCATGCCTTCGACAGGGACCCGGAACAGGACTGACGACGAAACACGATCATCTGATCTGTCCGCTATCGAATGCAAACGAAACCCTGAACCAGAACGGGAGAACCGAGGCCCATGTATTACGGCAAGAACGCCTTTTCTCTGCTCCTACGTTACACCCTTGCCCATGAAATCGAAGAGTGGGGCTGGGACATCGGCGCCCATACATATGGCGCCAAGGGTTCTCCCATCATCATAGAAGCCGAATATGCCGGCCTGAAGATCGGGAAATACTGCTCGATTGCCCGCGAGGTGCTGATGATCCTGGGCAATCACCGACCGGATACGATCACCACCTACCCGTTCAAGAACCAGTGCAATTTCTGGCCCGAAGCGGCGGATGCAACCGATGACCATTCCACCAAGGGGGATATCGTCATTGGCAACGACGTCTGGATCGGCGCACGGGCCAATATCATGTCGGGTGTCACCATAGGATCAGGCGCGATCATCGCCACGGCGGCCGTGGTGACCAGGGACGTGCCGCCATATGCCATCGTGGGCGGCAACCCGGCCCGGGTCATCAAATACCGCTTCCCCGAAAAGACCATCGGGCGTCTGCTTGCAGTCGCCTGGTGGGACTGGCCTGAAGCATTGATACGAGAACGGATGCCTCTCCTGATGAGCGACGATATCGACGCTTTCCTGCGCGCTTTTGAAAAAGGACCCGCACAGGAAAAATCATGATGCAAAAACTGTTTTTGCTCCTTGTTGTCCTGCCGATCCTCTTCCGGCCTGCTTCAGGCTTTGCCCAGGGCAGAGGAGACTGGCTGCCTCAGTCGGACGTTAAATCTCCCTATGCGGCCTTGTCTGTTCCGACAGCACTGAAGCCGGTGCCGGATTCTCTGGCGAGCCTGTTGACCAAAGGCTATCGGATCACGACCACAGCGGATTATGGCGGCTCAGGAGCCCTCTTCACGCTGGTCTGGCAAAGGCAGACCGTAATCTGTGTTCTGACAGCGCCTGTGCCAGGCACGGATCAGAACGTCCCGACATCGCGCTGCTGGGCCCTGAACTGAGTTTTGCAGGCCGGACAGATTGGAAACCGTGTCTTACGCGACATCCCCTGGCTGACCGATGAGGACCGCGCAACCCTGTTCGGAGCCTTCCTGGATATTGCAGGGCAGCTTCAGGGCGGCGATGATACCGCTTCGGTTGACCTGACAGCACGCTGGAGACGTGCGGGGCTTCATGCCTTCGACAGGCACCGGAAACAGGACAGGACAACAGGCAGACGTGACCATGACCGACCACGAGACACGATCATCCGGAGCTGACACAGTGCGCGAGCTTACGACCCGGATTGTCACAGCCTATGTCAGCAGTCACACGGTTCCAGCGGATACCCTGCCAGGCCTTATCGCCACGGTGTTTCAGGCGCTCGGAAGTCTGGGACAGGCGACGACCGAAACACCGGATCTGGTGCCGGCCGTGCCCGTGAAAAAATCCGTGTTCCCGGATTACATCGTCTGCCTGGAGGACGGAAAAAAAATGAAGATGCTCAAGCGTCACCTTCACACCGTCTATGGCCTGACGCCCCAGCAATACCGGGCAAAATGGGGCCTGCCGGAAAGCTATCCGATGACCGCCCCATCCTATTCGGCACAACGGGCTACCCTGGCACAGGAAATCGGACTGGGGCGGACCATCAAGGCGACACCGGAACCTTCGCACGTACCGGACGCTGAAGTTCCGGTCACGCGCCTGCCAGAGAAGAAACGCGGACGCAGGCCAAAACTGGCCTGAAGGTCCAGACCGGGAGAAATGGGACATGAAGACGGATCATACCGATCGCGACGACTGGGAAGCCTGGAAGGACGAAGCCACACGCCGGGCACTGGCCGAGGCTGATGCCGGATTGTTCATCAGTGGTGAAGCGGTAAAGGCATGGGCGGCCAGCCTCGGGATCGATCATCCCCTTTCTCTGCCACAACCCGGGCAATAAGGGGGACGCTCTCGCACACCGCAGGAAGGTGACGCAGAGTGCAATGGTTACGACTATCCCTGATGCATTGATGGAACGACCGTTTCACGACCCTACGGCTACCCTTGTGACGACCCATCGACATACCCGAGGCCGACATCGCGCCTACCCATAAGTAGTTGTTCTTCATACACCATTGCACCACTGGTGCGGATGCTCAGGCACCTGCCTGCCGGATCTGGGCGATCATTTCATCGGCTGTGATCTCTCCGCGCTGGCGTGCATCCATGATTGCGGTGAACGCCCTGTCATGAGGGAGCGCATGCGGATCATCAGGTGTCGCCGTATGAGCGGCCCTGCCATGCGGGGCCGGAAAGGTTATGCCCGTCACATCAGGATTGCGCGTAAACATCCCGGCCAGGATCTGGTCTACCTGCTGGATGTAATTGCCTGGGACATCCCGGGATACGCGCGCGGAGCCGGCCGAGGTGGTGATGTCGAGGCCGGCGACATGCGGCAGGAGATCGAGGATGCGCGTCAGGGCTTCGATATCCTGCTGTGTCAGCAGGGTTCCCCCGTCCCCGACCACGAGCAGCTGCCAGGGCCGCTTCTGTGGCAGTGTTCCGGGATTGGTGCTGCTGTCGGGACTGTCCTTCATGACGATGACCCTTTCTCCGGAACGTCTTCTATGCCCTGCTGCTTTCTGAGCAGGGCCTCATAATGCTCCACGGACATGATGACGAAACGCGGCTTGTGGTGCCTGGTGATGACTACAGGTGCAACGGCGGCCGCTTCGAAAAGATCGCTGGCATTGCGGGGCACGGCGCTCGCTGGAAACGCTTTCATGGAGCATGATCCAGATATGACGGATTATCTGGGATATACAGGAAACCCGTATTTCTTGCCAGAAAGTCGGGAAAAGGAGGCCTGAACGGACGAACAGGGAATGGCCAGCCCATCAATCCTTGACAAGGCCCGCAGAGCGCCCTGGGAGGCCGCACAGCGCGCAATTTTCTTATCGCCACCCCACCCCACACAATAACGCCTGTACGGCCATCCTGTGGCGTCTGGTGGGCATGCTGCGACACGTGAGCTGCTGAATGATCGTCTGAATACTGGTGCGTCTTGAGCAGATTACGGTCTTGCCCGGTTCTTCTGGTGTTGCAGGCGTCGGGCGAGCGCGGAGCGGGAGCCCCGTAGGGCGCCAAAGGCGCCGACGCGGGGGAGGAAGGTCTTGGTGGAGAGACGATGCGGGAACGCATCGTCAGATTATGATTTCGCGGCGTAGGCGTGTCCGTTTAGCGCAGCCCTGAAAGGGCGAGCAGGGGGATGCCGGGTGGGAGATCGCGCAAAGCGCGATCGGGGCGGCCGTAGGCCGCGAGCCGGCGGGGGCGGAGCCCCCAAGAGGCGGTGCTTGGAGGCAATTTGGGGTCGTTTGCGGGAGGGGGCGAAATCCTACGCTAAGCCGAGGACGCGCTTTCCGTAGTCCCTAAGTTCGCCCTTTGGGCCGACATATCGATAGAGAGTGACACGCTGGATCCCGAGCTCCTTGCACAGATCGGAAACGGAAGTGTCGCGCTGCGCCATGGCGGCCTGAGCAAGACGCACCTGTGCTTTGGTCAGGGCGAATTTTCGGCCGCCTTTGCGACCGCGCGCTCTTGCGGCGGCGAGGCCGGCCATAGTCCGTTCGCGGATCAGGTCACGCTCGAACTCGGCCAGGGTGGCGAAGATACCGAACACCATGCGCCCGGATGCGGTCGTGGTGTCGATCTGAGCGCCCTTTCCGGTCAGCACCCGTAGGCCGATATTGCGATCCGACAGATCCTTCATAGTATTGACCAGGTGGGCAAGCGACCGCCCGAGGCGGTCTAGCTTCCAGACCACCAGCACGTCGCCGTCGCGCAGGGATTTCAGGCAGGCGGCCAGTCCGGGCCGATCATCGCGGCCGCCGGGGGCGCGATCCTCATAGATGTTGTCTTGTTCGACGCCGGCGGCGCGCAGGTCGTCGTGCTGTAGGTCGAGGGACTGCGAGCCATCGGCTTTTGAGACGCGTGCGTATCCGATCATCATGTTTCTTAAACGTTGGTTTGAGGCGGCGCGCTGACCACGAAAGATTTGTTCGCTAGAAATGTATCTTAACCAGCTTCATAAACAAAGCGTCTTGAACATTATCAGTTTTTGAAAAAGGAACATGAATGCCGCGCCGCGTCACGCTCACCGATAGACAGAAGGACGCGCTGCTGCGCCTGCCAACCTCCCAGACGGATTTGTTGAGGCACTACACGCTGAGCGATGAAGACCTCGGCCATATCAAGCAGCGTCGGCGCGCTCACAACAGGTTCGGCTTCGCTCTGCAATTGTGCGTCCTTCGCTATCCCGGCCGGGTGTTGGCTCCGGGCGAACTGATCCCGGCGGAAGTCGTTGAATTTATCGGGGCGCAAATTGGCCTGCGTGCTGACGATCTGGTTGAGTATGCCGCCCGCGAAGAGACGCGGCACGAACATCTTGCCGAGTTGCGGGCGCTCTACGGATTCCGTACCTTCTCCGGACGTGGCTCACGCGAACTAAAGGACTGGCTGTTTCGGGAAGCCGAGATGGCGGTGTCGAACGAGGATATCGCCCGCCGCTTCGTGGCTGAGTGCCGACGCACCCGCATGGTTCTTCCTGCAATATCGACGATCGAGCGGCTTTGCGCCAAGGCCCTGGTCGATGCTGAGCGGCGGATCGAGACGAGGATCGCCAGCCGGCTGTCCGTGGCCATCCGGGAGCAGTTGCTGTCATTGCTCGAGGAGACGGCTGACGACCGGGTGACTCGCTTCGTGTGGTTGCGCCAATTCGAGCCTGGGTCGAACTCTTTGTCGGCTAACCGGCTGCTCGACCGGCTCGAATACCTGCAACGTATCGATTTCTCCGAGGATCTGCTGGCCGGTGTTCCTGCTCATCGCGTGACACGTCTGCGTAGGCAGGGCGAACGGTACTATGCAGATGGCATGCGCGATCTTCCGCAAGACAGACGGCTTGCTATTCTGGCCGTTTGCGCGTCGGAATGGCAGGCGATGCTCGCCGACGCCGTGGTCGAAACCCACGACCGGATCGTCGGCAGGCTCTACCGTGCATCAGAGCGCATTTGCCAGGCGAAGGTCGCCGACGAGGCGAACGTGGTGCGCGACACCTTGAAATCCTTCGCCGAAATTGGCGGAGCCCTGGTCGATGCACAGGACGACGGCCAGCCGCTGGACGACGTCATTGCGCGTGGATCGGGTTGGGACGGTTTCAAAACTCTTGTTGCAATGGCAACACGACTGACCGCCACCATGGCGGACGATCCGCTCAATCATGTGCTCGATGGCTATCACCGTTTCCGCCGGTACGCTCCTCGCATGTTGCGCCTGCTCGATCTGCGGGCTGCGCCAGTCGCGCTGCCGCTTCTGGAAGCGGTGACGGCCCTGCGCGCCGGTGTGAATGATGCCGCGCGTATCGGCTTCCTTCGGCCTAGCTCGAAATGGCATCGTCATCTTCGTGCCCAGGCGATTGGCGACACCCGCCTCTGGGAGATCGCGGTGCTGTTCCATCTGCGCGATACGTTCCGCTCCGGGGATGTCTGGCTGGCCAGATCCCGGCGCTATGGCGATCTGAAACATGCACTCGTCCCGGCACAAGCCGTTGCGGAAAGCGGTCGACTCGCCGTGCCATTGCGGCCGGAAGAATGGCTGGCGGACCGCCAAGCTCGTCTCGATATCCGGTTGCGCGAGCTTGGCCGTGCGGCACGCACGGGCACGATTCCCGGCGGTTCGATCGAAAACGGCGTTCTGCATATCGAGAAGCTCGAAGCCGCCGTGCCGACCGGCGCCGAAGATCTGGTACTCGATCTCTACAAGCAGATCCCGCCCACGCGCATCACCGATCTCTTGCTGGAGGTGGATGCAGTGACCGGCTTCACCGAAGCGTTCACGCATCTGCGCACTGGAGCGCCCTGCGCCGACCGGATCGGGCTGATGAACGTCATCCTTGCGGAAGGGATCAACCTCGGCCTACGCAAGATGGCCGACGCGACGAACACACACACCTTCTGGGAACTGATCCGCATTGGACGGTGGCATGTCGAGGGCGAAGCCTACGACCGGGCGCTGGCCATGGTGGTCGAGGCGCAAGCAGTGCTACCAATGGCCCAGTTCTGGGGCATGGGCAGCTCGGCCTCGAGCGACGGCCAGTTCTTCTCCGCCACGGAACAAGGCGAGGCCATGAACCTGGTCAACGCGAAATACGGCAATACCCCGGGCCTGAAGGCTTATACCCACGTCTCCGACCAATATGCGCCGTTCGCGACCCAGGTGATCCCTGCGACGGCGAGCGAAGCTCCTTACATCCTCGACGGCCTGCTTATGAACGATGCCGGCCGCCATATCCGCGAGCAGTTCGCTGATACGGGCGGCTTCACCGATCACGTCTTTGCCGCATGCGCCATTCTCGGCTATCGGTTCGCTCCGCGCATTCGCGATCTGCCGTCCAAACGGCTCTATGCATTCAATCCCATGGCCGCCCCGGCCCACCTGCGGGCCATGATCGGCGGAAAAATCAATCAGGTCATGATCGAGCGCAACTGGCCCGATATCCTGCGCATCGCTGCCACCATCGCTGCCACCATCGCGGCCGGAAGCATCGCGCCAAGCCAGATCCTGCGCAAACTTGCCTCCTATCCGAGGCAGAACGAACTGGCCACGGCTTTGCGGGAGGTCGGCCGCGTCGAGCGGACCCTGTTCATGATCGACTGGATTCTGGATGCCGAGCTGCAACGCCGTGCCCAGATCGGGCTCAACAAGGGCGAGGCCCATCACGCGCTGAAACGAGCCATCAGCTTCCACCGGCGCGGCGAAATCCGCGACCGTTCCGCCGAAGGCCAGCATTACAGGATCGCCGGCATGAACCTGCTAGCCGCCATCATCATCTTCTGGAACACCATGAAGCTGAGCGAAGTCGTTGCCAGTCACAAACGCGAGGGAAAACTGCTATCGCCCGATCTCTTGGCCCACGTCTCTCCGCTCGGATGGGAGCACATCAATCTCACCGGAGAATATCGCTGGCCAAAGCCTTAGCGTAGGATTTCGCCCCCTCCCGCAAACGACCCCATCTTACCAAGCGGATGGTGACCTGCCATATCGATGCCTCCCTGCCCGACAGTCGTGCGCTCCAGACAGAAAGCCCCCGCCGCCTGCAAAAGGAGATCGGCACCGCCCTTTATCGCCAGTATCTGACCCTCATGCTCCCCCAGATCCGCGCCATGCGGATCGAGATGGATCAGGGTGCGGGCAAGACCATTCCGGATGCCTTCGCCATCTCCTCACGCATCCTGCTTTCCCTGCTGAAGCAGCACGTCTCTCCCCGCCCCGACTGGGCCTGTCCGCTCTCGTACCGGACCTATCAGGCAATGCGGGCCATCCAGTTCCAGCGCATCCTTGTCGAGATGATCGGAAGCCACCCTGAAAACATCATCCTGTCACGGGACAAACGTTTCATGCGGGTGCGTTTTGGCGGTGACATTCGCCAGGCTGTGGCATTCGAAAAATCCGTGCCGGAATTCGTCTTCAAGGGCCGTATCGCGGATACGGTCAAGCTGGACCTGCTGGCCATGGAAGAAGAACTGGGCTTCTCACCAGTCCGCAATACCTCCCTGCTGGGGCGTGTCGTAAAAGCCTGGAAGAAACCCGGATAAGCCAACAACGATGCGTGCCACCCGCGATCATCCGGTTTCAACGCTCAGACGGTCCTGATGGGACCTGAATAAGCCTGCACGAATGGATCATGGGTCAGGAGGAGCAGGCCCTCCACCGTGGCCTGGGCGATCAGGATACGGTCGAAGGGATCGCGATGGACATCGGGAAGTTGTCCGACCGCCACGGCATGCTGGCTGGTAACAGGCAGTTCCTCGTAATCGTTCTCGATGAGGCCGCGCCGCAACAGGTGCGGATCCACCTGGAAGTCTGCCCGGCCGAGCCCGGCCTTGATGGTGACTTCCCACAGACTGGCGGCACTGAACACCAGCATGTTCTCCGGATTTTCCATGAGAGCCCTGGCGTCAGTGGAGAGTTTCTCAGGTTCTCCAGCCGCCCAGAGGAGCAGATGGGTATCGAGCAGAAGCCTCATGCCTGCCCATCGAACAACGAACCGATCTCGTCCTGTCCCATGTGATCGAAATCGTCCGGCACCTGCATCTTGCCTGCAAGGAAGCCCAGGCGTTGCTTGTGCTGTTGTTCCGGAGCGGAGATAGGGCTCACCCGTACAACCGGTTTACCGGCCTTGGCGATGATAAAGCTCTCGCCTTTCATTGCAGCGTCGATCAGCCGGGACAGGTGCGTCTTGGCTTCATGGATATTAACGGTTCGCATGGGGCACCCCTTTAGCTTAGCCAAATCAACTTAGTTAGGTTAAGCTGAATGAGCAAGAAAACAGCTTTTGTCGATCTCATCAACGATGGTCGTATCATCATGCCCGCCTGCTTGCGGATGGCGGCGACCAACCCAGTGCCCAGATCCCTTCTGGGAAGAGGAACAACCACGATTCCTGGTCGCGACGGATGTTTGAAGACGCTATATGAACCGTGCACGCAATCCAGCTTCCAGCACACGACCTCATCCCTGTTCAGCAGAAACCATATGATGTGGGACATAGCTCTCGCTGAAGGTCTATTGCTGCGACAGCGGTTGCTGTCGAAGCAATATCTGGCAATGGAGACATGATCATGACTGATCTTTCCAATGAACTGGCTGCCAAAAGGGTTGCAATTCGCCAGGCCCGGGCCAGCACGAAACCCGCTGTCCCGGCCGATCAGGTGCTTGTGATCCTGAAAGCCGATCTGGCAAAGGTTCAGGCAGCAATTGACGCCACAACATAACCTGCAAATGCCCCTGGGGAAGGATGGGCCTACGCCAGTCCGAGGAAAAAGGCGAGCACCCGACTGACAGACAGCATGAGGGTATCGCTGGCGATCCCGAAAGCCGGGCCAACCTTTTCGCGGTTGATAGTGGTTGGCTTGTCGATCATGACCTGTGATGGCTTACGTAGCCCATTGTGCTCATCGGGTCGGATTGTCAGGCGAAACAGGGCAGCGTCTACAAGGGCGCTGGAGAGGGGCAGAAGGGTCACGGCAGCTGTCATGTCGAACCGATCAGCCTGCACCACCAATGCAGGCTGGGGTTTGCCGAGATCGCCTTGCAGGGCAACGGTTACAAAGTCGCCTCGCTTCATGCCTCCCAGCCATCCAGATCGGCGGCAGCCGCATCGAGGAAAGAGGCAATATCTGGCTCATGCGCGTCAGCCAGGGCTACCAGCATGGCCTGCCGGCGGCATTCCTCGTCAAACCCCTTTGCCCGTGTATCGGGAACCCAGATTTGGACAGGGCGCAGTCCAGCCTTGCGGATCGTGTCTCGACGCTTCTTTACGCGAATGGCAACAGGGGTCATGGTGCATCCTCCCCGTTACATGTAACGCACAATGAGCGCTCAGGTTTAATGTTTCTGGTTGAGCAGGAACTCATTGTTTGAGGGCACCGCACGATCTGCACGCCAAGCCGCCAATGGCACGTCCCGCTCAGTCATACTCAACCGGGAGAGCATGCTGGTGTCCACACCCCATAATGCCTTGAGCAGAGCCCGTTTTCATATGCTTCGCGCTCATGGGTCGTTACCGTGTCTTATCGCTACCTTTTTCGGCCGACCGCCCTTGGCACCATTCCGGCCGCCGCCTTGGCATTACTGGCGGACGATCCCCCTGCACATCCCATTTGTGCTGCCATCCAGCTTCGGGAACCGTAGATATCGTGGATCAGGCCTTCGACCAGAACATCGGCATCAAGGCAGGGCCAGTGAAGGCCGTTACCAAGCGGGGTCATCTCGATCTTGGCCAGATCATTCAGGGAAGCGCCCTGCAAACCCTGCAACAAGTCCACTGGCACACTCATCTCAACGCCATTCGAGAGCGTGACGTGAATGGCGCGGCGTGCACGGATAAACCTTGCAGACACCACATGGGGAACAGTCGCTCTATGGAGCGCACCTGCTTCACGAGCAGCCTGATAGTCCACTTCATTCATCATGTCTCTTCCCCGCCGCTTCCTATGACCGACGCCCCGGCGGTATCGGGAGAAATAGGACCTGAGGATCCAGAACAAGCCGGACCTGTCGAAATTTACTCCGTCTGGGCGTAGGCTTCACGCACGGCTTCCGGCCGATTGGAAATAGCGCGCAGATAACTTTTTGCAGCGGTATCCGGCGTACGTTCCCCGCTTTCCCATCCTTTGATGGTTTCCTCTTCCAGACCATACCAGAGCGCGAACTGTCGGCGACTGAGCTTCAGACGCCGACGAATCAGGGCCACATCCACATCGGCCTTGTGATCGACATGGATCGCCCTGATCCCGGCCTTTGCAAGGTCGGAGATAACCGCCTCGATCGTGTCAGTCATGGGCAGCAGAACGATTGCATGTCCTTCCGCCTGTTCCGAGGATTGCCTGATGAGGTCTTCCACCGTCTTCTTGGCGGCCAGCATCGTCAGGCCACGCCTGGACAGCGCTATCGTGACGGCAATGGAATTGAGATCAGGCCACCCCTCACGCGTCAGGGTCAGGGCGAATCTGGCGCGTGAACCGGAACGGACGCGGGATATGGCCTGGACAGGCCCCAGTCGTGCGAATTCCGCCTTCAATGATGATTTCATCGAGATCCATTCCTTCCAGAACGGCCTGTGCGATCGTTTTCAGATTGGCGAACCCGACCCCATTGGCTGTTGCACCGTGGATGTGAGTCTTGGCCAGCTTCATGAATCCTTGGGATCGATCGACACTGAATTCAGCCATGACCATCAGAACGACACCAAGAGCCTGAATAACCAGGGTTGCGATCGGATCACTGCTCTGGTCATCGTCTATTTCGAATGACAGGTCTTCGACTGTCCACCGTGACCTCATGCTGAATTATAGGCTCAATGAACCTATAATTCAAGCAGATCCCGCCGTCGTCCTTCCGGCAGCAGCGCCAACCCATACAGGATATCGGCCTGGGTCATGGTCGTGATGAAGATGGTCATCATGGACTGACGGGACATCCAGGCCAGCACCACCCCGTCAGGCCCGGAGCGCATCAGTTCGGAGAGGATGTTGGTGTCGAGAACGATCACACTCCGAAATCCACATCCCTGATAGCCTCACGGGACACGGCAGGCAGGTCTACCCCGTCCAGCCTAGCAAAACGCTGGTGGATGGCCTGACCGGCATCCACCCCCTGCGACACTTCAGCGGAAAGAGCCGAGCGCAGGATATCGCGCACCTCTTCCTCCATGGAACGCCCATGCTGTGCTGCGCGCAGACGGAGCCGCTGCTTGAGACTGTCATCGAGATTGCGAATAATCATGACGGCCATAGGAACCTCCAGCAGGCAATGACAGCATTGCAGTCACTGACTGCGCATTTTCAATCATCAGGTCAGGTTAGGTGTTTGAGGGAAGAGACGAAATCTCGCGCCAAGCTGAAAACGGAAGCGCAGGTCTAAACTGGCCTGAAAATCCAGACGGAAACAGAACGCGGGAACGATCTCTCATTCCCGCGCTGAAGATTACCAGTAATATTCGTGGGGGCGTCGGGTTCCGGTATACGGAAAGACTGCCTCGAGAGGATCGAGATCGCCCTTGATGATCAGGTGGGCAATATGCCTGTCATGATGACGGCCAGGGCGGATATCGTGCAGATGGCTGTACCAGTTTGGAGATTCAGAGGCATCACGTGAGCCTCCATAGCCACAGCGATCCGGCCGGTTGGCCCAGCGATGGTCTCGGCCGTGTCTGTGGCTGTGATGATAGGTGCGAGACATGGGAGCTTCCCCTCCATGACGCACGGAGTGATTTCCGAGCGTACCTACATCACCCGATCTCCCCTGTTCTGGTTGTTCATTTGCTCCTGACCACCGGCTTAAGCCTTGCCTGCAGGGTCATGGCCGCGATCATGCCGGAACGGCTCTCATGGGATGATCTGGCAAGCGCATCCAGCCGCTCCAGAACGCGACGGGGAAGGGAGATGTTCGCTCGTTCCACCCGGTCATCAAGGACGGCCGGATCAATGGTGACAAAGCCCACTGTCCAGCCCTCATAATCCGGGTTGTTCTGGATGGCGTCGAGTGTGCTGGGAGAAGGCACAGCCTCTCCGGCATCCAGCGTGGCGTCGATCCATGCCGCAGCGGCCTCTTCCGCATTGGAAATGGCTTCATCGAGCGTGTCGCCTGCCGAAAAGCAGCCGGGAAGGTCAGGAAAGACAACACCAAATGTCGTTGCCTCGCTGCCCCGTTCGATAACAACCGGATAGCGCATGATGATCCTCCTAGAGACCCGCCTGTTTGCGGATGGCGGCAACCAGACCGGTGCCCAGATCCTTTTTGGGATGAGGGACGACCACGATCCCTGGTCGCGACGGATGTTTGAAGACGTTGTGTGAACCGCGCACGCGATCCAGCTTCCAGCCTGCTTTTTCCAGCTCCCGGATCAGATCGGCACTTTTCATTTACACATCATACACACGTCCTGATCCTTGTTCAAGAAGGCAGGTAAAAGGATGTGACCTGGCCGTCAATTCCCTGCAATGCCCGTAGAGCACTTTGGGAGGCCGTACAGAGCGCAATTCCCTCTATGGCCTACCCCAACTAGCCACCACGTTCGGTAACGTCTGTACGGTCATCCTGTAGCGCCTGGTTGGCATGCTGCAACATGTGAGTCGCTGAATGACCGTCTGAACTCTATTGTGTCTTGAGCAGATTGCGGTCTTGCCCGGTTTTTCTGGCGTTACAGGCGTCGGGCGAGCGCAGAGCGGGAGCCCCATAGGGCGCCGAAGGTGCCGACGCAGGCGGGAGGATGCCAGTGAAGGGACGATGCGTTTATCGCATTGTCACATGATATTTTCACGCCAAAGGCGTGTCCGTTTAGCGCAGCCCTGGAAGGGCGAGCAGGGGGATGCCGGGTGGGAGATCGCGCGAAGCGCGATCGGGAGGGGCCGTAGGCCGCGAGCCGGCGGGACGGAGCTCCCAAGAGGCGGTGATCAAATTTAAATTTGGAATTTTTAGGATTTGAGAAATTATCCACAGGATGAAAAACCAAAGACGGTGTTAAATATGTGTTAGATTCTGTGTTAAGGGATTTCAATGGGTCCATAAGTAGATGATTTAAAAAGATAAATTATCATAATTCCGCTGTTTTGGTATTTAAAACCCCGAATCTTGGTATTTAAAACCCCGAATCTTGGTATTTAAAACCCCGAATCACTTGACACGGGTATCTGAAACCCCGAACGTAAATT
>NZ_JAIWOT010000004.1 GCF_021295335.1 Komagataeibacter sp. FNDCF1
GTCCCGGACCCCCGACAACATCCAATTGATGGGGTCCGATGACTGGTCGCGCGACGTGAACGACAAGCTACAGCAGCTCACCACCAAACCCCGGAAGGATGCCGTCAAATGCTTCGAGATGGTGGCGAGCGTGTCCAAAGACTTCTTTCTTGATCCTACAACCGGGAAGCCTGATCCCAAACTTGTCCGCGACTGGGGAGAAAAGACGCTTGAGCACCTTCAAAAGCGTTTTCCCAACCAGATCACCAGCGCCGCCATCCATATGGACGAGGAAACCCCGCATATGCATATTTTTGCGGTCCCGATCATCGAAAAGGACGTGAAGGCGAAGGGCAGACCCAAGAAAGGGAAAACCAAGGACCGGGAGGCAAAACGACAGGTCGCACTTTCATATCGTGACGTTCTAGGCGGGAAGTCTGACGAGGCTGCGAAGAAACTGAGCCAGCTACAGCAGGACTATCAGGATTTCTTGCAGCAGACCTACCCAGAGAAGGGCGTACAGGACCGCCAGAGCGCAAACGAGGCGCCAGAGAAGCCCAGACACGTCAGCCACAAAGAATGGGCAATCGAGATGCGCAAGAAGGCGCAGCAGATCGAGAGCGCCAAAGAGGTTTCAGACGCTGCCCATGTCCTGTTGGACGCGACCAAAAATGACGAAATCCACCCGGTAAGAGACCCCAAGAGGGGCAGAAGATGGGAAACCGGACCCCAAATGAAGGAAGCACGCAGACCCACCATCATCGACGCCCTGAAGAAAGCCAGAGATGTCGCATGGGAGCCGTGCCGCCAGCTTTACCAGCACATGCTGGCGATCAGAAAAGACCTGTCCGACAGGCTTGGAGAGAACGAGGACGCCTCAGAACGCGACCGACAAGCCAGATTGCGAGAAAATGAGCGACTTGCCGCGCTCGATCTACAGCAGCGCATGGACAAGAACGCCCAGACCTACGAGAAGCAGGAAAAGCAGCTTGCAGAGACCGAAAAGCGCATCGAGAAAGTCGCAAAAGCCCTGCCTGTAGCAGAAAGCAAGGCGCTCAGGCTGGAACAGGCGAAGGCAAGACAGGTCCACCAGCGCGGCAGGACCGGCGATGAGCGATAACCTTGACCGTCGCCCACATACCCACAGGGAAGCCAGCTACGCCGCGCAAAATGGCGCTTCGCAGGCATCCCCATGGATATGTGGACGCCCTGAAACCATATTTTGCCGGGCAAGGATGAAAGAGGGGGCTTTGCCCCCACCACCTAAAGGTGGTTCCCCCAAGGTTTTCTTTTGTCAAAACAAGGGATTATTAGATATGACAAAAACCCCAAGAGAGTGCCTTATGATTCCGGGTCTCTCTTGGGGGTATCTTGTTTTTCGTACGGAAGTTGCTCCTCAGCATGGCTTCGTACCCTCATTTTAGATATAGAGCCGTTTTTCGGCATCCCAACAAAAATATCCTGTTTTGACGAAGAAAAACCTCGGGGAGTCTCCGCAGGAGACGGGGCAGAGCCCCAAAAATGGCGGTTTACCGCCATTTTAGAATGGTAAAGTCAGGTAGTGGACGCCACTTCGTGGCTCTTATTTCACACAAAAGAAGAGGACCAGACGGCGGCGAAGTCGTATCCCGGATCGACAGGGAAGAAGAAACGACCGGCACCGTTTTGGAGGTCAATTTCGGCAAAATCCAATATCTCGCCTGTCAGTGGCATGATGACGGTATGCCGATAGGCGATTTTGACCGCCTTGGAGGCAATCGGGACGTGTTCGGTTTGCACCTCACCGTCACCGATACGCGCAAACTTCTCCCGGATCGTCTGCATGGTGCGGTTTTTCGACAATTCCCCGCGCGAACCCTGCTTGCACATGCTTTCTAACTGGTCGGTGGCGACATCAGCCCAGATCAGAGGAAGGGCTTCGTCAAACCCTCTTTTTTCGTCAATGACGTGATGCTGAATCGATTTCATGATCGGGTAAATGTTCCCGATGGCATGTTCAGCGTTCCAGACCACAGACGGAATCTGACCGATAACCGGGTCTGCCTGCGCCTCGATCTCGATTTCTTCGGCTATTTCTTCCCCATTTTCGGCTGTTTCGTCCGGTTTTTCGTCATTTTTCGTCCCGACAAGCTGCGTCACGCATCGAGACGGCGAAAAGACCTTAATCCCCTTCAATGCCTTGCACGCTTCGGCATATCTCGCCCCACATTCTTCGTCCCCATGGTGAGCGAAGGCGAGCAATTGGGTCACGCTGTAGCGGCTGGGACGTTTCCCTTCCTTGAACGCCGACCCGGCAAGTTCAAGGTCAATTCCCCATGACGTGAGGCTTTTCATGCCATATTTGGACAAAACGTCGCCAATTTGCCCGTTTTGCTCATTTTTTGATAAATCCACCTCTCGAATGTCCTGACCAGCGATGCCGGCTTTCCATCCGCGTTTTTGGATCAGCGAGATCCAACGATTGATGATTTTCGCACCGTCATCCTTCAAATCGAAGCCCTGCGCCGGGTCGAAATACATGAGGGCGTGAATATGCAGGTGCCAACCGCTGTCAGCGCCATACGTGACCTCAAAAATCCGATCCATCCCCAAAAACCCACGGTTTTTGGCGGATTTCATCATCTTTCCGTCCCCTAATCTGGCGTAAGCCTCGGTCATAAGAGCGACTTCGGCAGCCAACGGGATCGAATTGTCATGGGAAACGGTCAATGTCAGGAAACCCAAGCGGGCACCGCGCTTTACAATCCCATCAATGCGATAATTGATCTTATCCCGCACATTTAAGGCGATCATGGGCGCACAACGGGGGCAATTCCGCGATTTGCAGTACCCAACATTGGTTGGAGCCACATAATCCGGGGCTTTTTCGTCACTGGACGCCCTGCGTTCCAGCGAAACGAAGTCGGAATCTTCCTTGCCTTGGATCGCCCGACCGCATTTCGGGATCGAGACGTTTGACCCGTGTTTCATGACCAAACGGGAAGCCGTGTTGTGCAACGCGAACCGTGTCACCTGTCGCACAGGGTGGACCACAGGGGACGATTTCGCCCCCTTCATCATCTCTTTGCGGGCTTTGTCCGCCTCAAACCCACCATATGAAAATTGGCTGTTTTCCGGCGTTTCTTGGGGGGGGGTAGGTGTTCCTCTATTAGTATCAAGCGCTCGCGCTGCTCGCGGTCCTTTTAATGGCTTGGCATGGGCACGAATGAGTGAATCGCGTTTGATTTTGTTGCGGCGTGCATTTTCATTCGATGCCGCTTTTCGGTCCTGAAAATGGATGAAAACCGCATCAGACAGGCAGGGACCGAAGGTATCGCCAAGGCTTGCCCATTTTTCTTGGTCCAAAAGGTGTTTTTCGTAAGCATCCGCGATGAAAAATCGTGACTGGTCGCTGATCCGTCGATTTCTCGACCGACACCCCACAACCGCACGCCACAAATCCCAATTTTCGGACTGAGGACCGTTTTCCGCCCATTCGAGAGCGTCACAAAAGCGATTTTCGCGCAATCGCTCCTTTGCTGCCTTCACCTGACGCCGAATAGCGAACGCATGACCGGCGGCACCCCCGCCATTGCTGCGATATTCGCGCAAACCTCTCGCCAGAGCCTCACGTGACATCGCCTGTGCGATCTGAAAACCGCTTAAAACCGGCTCCGCGAACCCTGACACGCGGCTGTCAGCTTCGACCAGTTCGATATATCGGAGAAACTCGGGATGGGATTGGAGAAATTGCGCCCTGAACCGCTCTTTGTGATCGACACGATCAGCGCGTTTTTTGTTCCAAAACTGCGCTTTCTCGATGCGAGAGCGGGCAAAATCTAATTCTTTTGCGTTTTGGGCTTTAACTTGAGCGGGAAAATTTCTATATAATGAGCCATAGAGGCTGAGTACGTTGTTATTCACTTCGATGTCCAGTCATCGACTTCTGACCGGGAGTGCAATCCCGAGAAAGAGCCTCGATTTTTTCTAAAGGGGCGGGTTAATTCCCGTCCCTTTTTTGTTTGTTGCTCCTGAATATAGAAACAATTTTTTCTTTTCACAACGTGCCGCCGAAAAAAAAACGGCATAAATAAAAAAAAGACCCTTCAGGGTCTTTTTATTCACGGCAATTTTATTATTACTTGTATTGTTTTGCCACTTCTTTCATCATTTCGTCTATTTTCTTCATCGTCCGCCTTGCCGATACTTCGTTACGTGCTTTGGATTCATAAAATCCCTCTGGAATAACGCCATCACGTTCCCCTTCCTCAAATGATTCCAAGCAAACGTACATCCCCATTAACAGGGTAGACACGACAAATAAAAGACCGTATTTCTTTTCGATTTCTTCAGATGTTATATATTTCATTACTTACACTCCCCAATCAGTTCTTTGTCTGTACTTCTTGAGGCTGTGCCGCCGTGGCTTCGCCACCAACCTGCACGTGATCAATCTCCCTTAAATACCCTTTCAATTCGTCCGACAGGTTATACTGGTTTAAGTAATGCTGCACGTCGAAAGCCCCGGTCGTCATTTGTTTAATCACAGACATGACCCGTGACAGTTCGCCCTTGTCGCCCTTCAGCAACTTGCAAATTTCCACGAATTTTTCGGTCGAAACGCTTTCCCAAAGGATCGCCACGAACTCCTTGCATGCCCGCGCCTGTTCTCCAGAATTGGCGTTGTCAATCTGCCACTTCGTTCTTGCGATCTGCTGCGGCACCTGCACTTCCAAACGGTAAAGGAGATTTTCCTTTGTGCCTTTTGTGAAGGGGTTTTGACTAATAATGGGGAGACCTGATTCTTCTCTACTAATTGCTATCGGCATTTTTTAATCCTTCATGTAAAATGTCTATAAGGTAATATGGGTAAAATTATTTCGTTTCCAAATAGTTTTTTTCATTTTTTATTGTTTTTTATTGTTTTTTATATTTCTTGTCCATACATGCTATTCCATCTTATTGCAAAATAAGTGGAACTTACTTCGCTTATTTTTTTACGAAACTGCGTTTCTAAAAATAAGCAGTAAGCCAAATGGGTTTAACACCCCTTTGGATACCCCGTTTTTATTTGAGGATTATTTGCATGGTATATGGCATTTTACGTGTTGCAAAACACACCACCACAAACGCAATCACGCACGTTGGCAAGCACAACGCACGCGAGACGCAGCCCCGGAACGCAGACCC
>NZ_JAIWOT010000005.1 GCF_021295335.1 Komagataeibacter sp. FNDCF1
AAAATCCTTTGCTCCTTTTAAAAAGAATGGCTTCATTTTCATGTTTATCCATTCTTCTTCATTCGTGTCGAACATTTTATAAAGTTTCTCCTGGAGATACCTACCGATTACAACATTTGGAATATGAAGAAGAATGTTTAAATGTAGACCTCTTCCGCCAGCAGGGGTCATTTCTAGAGTAAGTAAATAGTATAAATCAAATTTATGAAGTTTTGATCTAGAGAAGTTTCTTAAAAAGTTAAGAACGTATCTTATACATTCTAATCTATTTTTTTCTTTTTGCTTCTGAGTGGAGTTTTGATGAACAGTGTAAACAGGTAAATCCTTACAAAGGATCACAAGATATACGTTTAAAGGATTATTCTTCCTAATTGCTGCCATATGGCAGTTATAGGAAACCTCTATATCTTTTTTATTTATTGTCATTATTTTCACCATATATTTTTATATGGTGGTTACATTTACACCTGTAGAAGTGTAGAAGTGTAGAAGTGTAGAAGTGTAGAAGTGTATGTATACATTTAGATTCGTGCATACCTAGAAGTATGTCGTATCCAATATGTTATTTTCAACAGAACAATATGTTTTATAAGTTTATTAATAAGTAGTTATTATTTATTTGTTTATCTCTTAAAACTTCTACAATAGTTTTATGTAACCACCTACTTATGCATTTACCCTTTTGGGAAATTGTTCGCTTGCTAAAACAATCGAACAGATTTAGGGTGTAAAAATGCAACCGAACAAGAGAACATGGTGAAAAATGGCCGTTTATGGATATGCCCGCGTCAGCACACTCCGCCAGGCGGATGAAGGTGAAAGCCTGGCTGTTCAAAATCGCCAGATCATTAATTATGCCGCTCTACACGGCTTCACTCTTGATCAGGTGTTTATAGAACGGGGAGTTTCAGGCTCTACATCGCTCTCTGAGCGGTCTGAAGGCCAGCTCTTGCTGAAAACCTTGAAACCAGGGGATTGCGTTATCACCCCTAAACTAGATCGGATGTTCAGGTCCGCCATTGATGCCCTGGGCATATTAGATCAGTTCAAATCCCAAGATATCGGTCTTCATATGATCGACCTGGGCGGAAATGTCTGTGGAGACGGCATCTCCAAATTGATGTTCACCATTTTGAGCGCCGTAGCTGAAGCTGAACGGGATCGAATTCGTGAACGGATTGCCCAGGTAAAAAGCGATCAAAAGCATCGTGGACGCTATTTAGGGGGGAAAATTCCATTTGGATTTGAATTAGGGCCAAATGGAAATTTGAATCCGATTCCTACACAACAGGAGGTTATTAACCTTGTTCAGGAATTGCGTCGTAAAAAAAATACGTTTAGATATATACAAAGTTTCTTAAAAAATAATGACATTAATATATCAATATCTACTATTCATAGGATATGCTTGGATAATTAATTTATATATATTCATTATTACTCACTTTTCTTTTCTCTTTTTACAAAAAAACCATATGCCACGCAACCGCACCTAATGGCCAAATCTATCTGTTTGTCGCTGTGATCAACCACCATAGTTTCTCCATTAATCACCTGCAAAACCTCTCCGTCTTTAATACGAGGAAAGACCCACAAAGGAAGCAGATAAAAACCTTTTTCCTTATCTCTCAGATAGAACCGAAAGTCCCACAAAACGTCATCAGGAAGGGACGCCAGTTCATCAACCGTGAACTTGTAATTGATATATTCGTGGTCCTTTGACCCTTCAAAAGCATTTCCGTTTATGAGCCGAGTTGTGGAATCACAGTAATGGACCACATTCGAATCTGAGGGGTCCAGTTCCAATGAAACCCCCATTTTGCCCATAAGCTCCATCATGTTGTTACGAACAACAAAAAGAACGTCTTCAGCCTTAAACTTTTTGGTCATCTGTTTTCTCCTTAGTCCAGAACCTATAGATATATCATCGCAAAATTTAAAAAAGGCATTGTAAATATCTTAGGGACATGCGTTTTGGCTAGGTGGTATACTCTTCAAAAGGGGAGCATAGGACAGGTCAAGTCGTCACCGATCCCCAAACTTACGGGCAGCATCTTCCCTATCGAATAGCTCAGTAATAGCTTTCTTGATGAGCTGAGAATTGTCCAGGCGGAGACGTGCGCGAAGGATAGCTACCTTCTCAACGGTCTCGACATCCAGATAACCGCCAATGTGTTTTAAACCCACGCGAGTCTTACTGGCTACCTTTGTTGGTGCGGTAAGAGCTGGAGCATCTACTGGTGCAGCAGGATCGCCACGTTTCATGGCAGCCAGGAAAGACGATACCGTTTGTTTTTTGCTCATTTCTGCACCTGTTCACGAGTGCAATTGTGCACAATTGCACTCGTTCTAATGTTCAATCGTTCTTTTATGCACATCCAAAGTGCAGCAATCTCTCGAGCAGCGCGGCTATCTGCCTCGGTTTCTGTTGCTGTCCTACCTTCACGGGCGGCGTCTCGATGAGCTTTCAGGCGTGCAATGGTGGGTAAGGCCATTTCTAGGTTCATGCTGGCAAAAACTTCTTGAGCAATCTCCTGCTCAGACTTGCCAGAAGGCTGGGTCATAGTCAGAATTGCAAGAGCAGGCTTCCCTGCTAAACGGGCCAGGCGTTCAGTACGTGCAACTTGTTCATAAGCTTCGATGTCGGGGGTGCACGGTATAAGCACCATGTCAGCTGCGTCCACAGCAGCGGGAGCCTCTGTGCTACGAGCTGGCGGAGTATCAATAAACACAAGATCACACCCAGCCTCAGATGCCCTTTTTAGGATCGCAGGCAACTCTCTTTCCGTCGAGAACTGCACAAGTGGAGTTTCCGCCTCTCTACGCTCGCTCCATGCGACTGTGGATTGCTGGCTGTCCATATCGATGACTAGCACGTTTAACCCTTCATGAGAGGCCACAACAGATAGGGATCGCGTCAGCCACGATTTTGCAACGCCCCCTTTTTGCATTGCTATTGCTAGTATTTTCATCTGCACGTCTACCCATGTTCATTTGTGCACAATTGCAACCGTTCATAATGGCAACTGTGCAGGTTCTCTTTATGATATATCCCAATTGAGCCGCTAAGAAAATAAGGCAAGGCATGGTGGGGGTGCCCGTCATTTATTCTACCCGATCTTTGGCTTTTGATATTTGACGGATAGATTCCGTGTTGCTTATTTTTTGATCTGACAAACGCTAGGTAGAACCTACTTAAATTGCATCTTTTAATCGCACATTGGATGATTTTCAGAAATTAAGACAAGTTTTCTCATTTTCTCATCTTCATGAGCATTGCGATGCTGGTGTTTGATATGGTGTTGGAAATGGAATTAGGTGCCGCCCTTATATCCTGCTTCCTGTGCGGTCATTCCTGCATCCATTCGAGCAAAGATCAGACGGTATTCCTCCAGCGTATGTGGCATAAGTCTATTATTTTGACTCTGAAAATCAATTTCGCTGCCATTTTGGCAGTTAGAAAGAAACCGCTGTTTCCTGCGGATTAAAGCATCGCGTAGCTTCTGGGTGGCATGAGCTGCTGCCACCTTGGCTTGTTCAAAGTCCATCAAAATCAAGCGATACCTATTAGGACCATTCACAAGCCGCCCTGATCGTCTGATACGCTGCCGTGTCCGTTCTACTATCCCCAACTCATACGCACGCTCCAGCGCTCGGATAACGGTCCTGACGGATGCACCAGCACGGGCAGCAATGCTTTCATGCGAGGGGAACAGGCCACGATGACCAACAAACGAGGCCAGGGCCTGCAAGGTCAGATGGGTCTTTGCAGTAATCTGGCCGGACTGTGTAAGGGTCCAGAGCTGGGAAGCAAACGAGGCAGTCATATCCGTCCTTTCAGACGGCGAGACACTTCCCTGGACATAAAGCATTGAACCAATCCTGGCCCAAAGCTATATTCCCATTGGATGCTCTGGCGGTTGCTAGCGCCTTTGCATCTGTCTCGCCGGTGCAACAGCGAGTTTCTGAAACCCTCGGAGCTTCCAACTCCGGGGGTTTCGCATTTTTAGGACAATGCAACGGATCGTAGGATTCTGGCAAGTTCTCGCATCTTGCCATCACCAGTAGCCTATCCTGGCCAGACATACCGAGCTGCTATTGCAACAGAAAGTTGAGTGAGGGCAAAGTCCTTAGTGTAGCTACAAAAAACTTGAAATCCATATTTTTTGTAGCTACATTAATTATATGGAAATTGAATATGACCCCGCGAAAAGGGAGAAAACCCTTCAAGAACGTGGCTTGGATTTCCATGATGCCAGTCTTCTCTTTTCCGGACGCACAGCCACATCACCGGATACGCGAAAAAACTACGGGGAAGACAGGTTCATAACAGCCGGGTTCATACGTGATAGACTGGTGGTGATGGTCTGGACGCCACGCGGAAAAGCCAAGCGCATAATCTCAATGAGGCATGCTCATGACACAGAAGAACGAATTTGGCGGCAACAAATGGATTGATCCTGATGACGCGCCAGAACTGACAGAAGCTTTTTTCAAGACAGCTACCATCGAAGATAATGGCAAGGTTATAAGGCGTGGCCGCCCCATCAATCACAATCCAAAACAGCAAGTCACAATACGCCTGGATGCCGATGTGTTGGCTGCTTTCAAACAAACAGGTGCCGGATGGCAAACACGTATTAATGACGCATTGCGAAAAGCAATTCGTTAAAACAGAAAAGGACTGATCATAATGATCAGCCCTTCTTATCATCGTTAATACGCGCTGAGTTCCTATATAATAATATTCGAATCACGTTTTTAATAATTTTACAATAAATTTTTTTGTATAAATATTATACAATTGATGTTTATCGCCCAGAAATGGGATGATATGTCATCAATCCGGTAGATTTTTTTAGCATATTGGGAATATACTATGGGCTGTTCATGGTGCGGGAAGGATTTTCAAGGTTTTGGCTCATATTGTTCCCGAAAATGTA